>NZ_JBSNCD010000010.1:0-234060 GCF_053764735.1 Rhodococcus sp. 5G237
GCTGATGCACCGTCTGGGTCGGGTCCCGCCGCTCGAGTTCGAGACTGCGTATTACGCTGCTCTCGGTGCCGACCAGTCGGCCGCACACAGGTAACCGCAGTGTGCACTAAGCCCGGGGCGGTTCAGTGCGCCGGTGGCGGCACATGGACCGATGTCGGGAACGGCGGCACAGCGATCGCCGACATCTCGTCGTTCCGGATCGTTCCGGGTGACACGGTCCGCTACACCTGCGACTCGACACTCACCGCCGAGGGCGACAACCTGGAGGCGACACTCACGGCGAATCTGAACGATGTGACGGGCAGCGCCGATCTCCGAAATGCGCTCACCACCACCATCGACGGCGAGTACGCCGGCCAATCGTTCACCGGTGGCAGTGACGGCATTCAGGTCACTGCAAACAGTGGTGCTGCCCAGCCGATCTCGGTCGACGTCACCATCGCGTTCGACCCGGCCACGTCGGGGACGACCGGGCAAGGTCAGACCGTGGATCTGGGCAACCTGAGCCTGAATCTGCAACAAAACACGAACCCCGCTCCCGCGTGAGGACATGAAGCGGGGATCGATCTGGATCGCCGCAGTCGCGTCGGTTCTGCTGCTGACCGTCTGGTCCACGCAGCAGACCGGCGCACTGTGGCGCGACAGCACACAGTTCAGGGGCGGGACGATCACCTCGGGAAGCCTGACCATTCTGGCCCAGGGTTCCCAGGACTACTCGTGGTCGAACTTCGGTGGTACCAACCTGGCGCAGGGGTCCGTGGTGCAACAACCGTTGACGGTCAGTGTCCAGGGTGACGCCGAAGCGCGCTATCGCCTGCAGGCGGTGCGACAGAGTTCGGCCCAGCTGCCGATTGCGGTGACGGCTTGGATCGTTCGGTCGGTCGACGCATGTCCGACATCGTCGGGTGCACCGGTCGGTGCGCCGACCGCGACCACCGGGGGGCCTTGGACCGTCTTCCCTGCACCGGGCGACGGACGGTCGGCTGCGCCGGGCACCACCGAGGTGTGGTGCCTTCGGGCGACCGTCGGGACCGCAGCAGAACAAGGACGATCGACGACACTGGCGCTCGAATTCCGAGTGGAGCAACAACTATGACCGATTCCCAGGACAAGGACGAGAACACAGGACCACTGTGGTGGATCGGCTCCATGTTCACCTGGGCCCTGCTGTTCGCCATGCTAGGTCTACTGACAGTGACCATCCTGATCCCTGCCGTCGCCGGGGGCGAACGCTTCACCGTGCTGACCGGATCGATGGACCCCACCTACCCGCCAGGCACGCTCATCGTCGTAAAGCATGTCGAATCCGACGAGCTCGCGATCGGAATGCCTGTGACATACCAGTTGAGGTCGGGTGATCCCACCGTGGTGACACACCGGATCATCGCATCCACGCAATCCGCGAAGGGAGGGCGCACCTACATCACCCAAGGCGACGCCAACAACGTTCCCGACGAGAAACCCGTCCTCTACGAACAGATTCGAGGACGTGTCTGGTATTCGATCCCCTATCTCGGCTACGTGAACAACTGGCTGACGGGACAGCAACGTTCGTGGACCGTCGGAATCGTTGCGATCGCACTGTTCGGCTACGCCGCGATCCTGTTCGCAGGTGGGATCCGTGACAGCAGGCGAGAGAAGGCAACAGCGCGAGCGGGTGGAGTGGACGATGCAACGCGATGACGTCGTCGATCGCATCGCAGCGTGCCGACGAAGCACACATTCGTTCTTCACGGTCCGGGTGCGCGCTCTGCTCACGCTTGGAACGATCCTTGCCCTCGGCACGGCGGGAACGTTTGCCGCGTGGGCGAATTCTGCAGTGGCCACGGGTACTTTCAGCACCGGCACGATCGATCTCCGCGCGAACGACACGAAGTCCTTCACGTTCTCGGCTCTGAGTATGACGGGAATGTTGCCCGGTGAAAGCCAGGCTGCGAGCCTGCAGGTCCAGAACACTCGATCGACGATGGATGTCACCTACACGGTGAATGTCACGACCCCTGCGGGAAGTCCCGCGCTCGCGAACAACCTTCAGCTCCGAGCCTTCAGCGGCGGAACCCCATCGAATGCCACCACCGGGGGTCTGCGCACAGGGTCGTGCACCGGCTCCCAGATAGGGCAGACGACTCTCGCGGCGGGGAGCTCCGCGCCCATTGTCACGTCACCCCGTCCGCTCGCTGCGTCCACCGGTACGGAGACCTTGTGCGTGGTCGTCACGCTCCCCACTACGACGCCGCTCACGACTCAGAATCAGAGCGTGCCGGCCCTGGTGTTCACTTTCGCCGCACAAACGACCGTGTGAGGTGGCAATGTTCGTACATGTCCGCGACGAACCGCCACCACGTCGATGGCGGAATGCCGTGCTCACGGTCGGCGCCGTGATCGGCGGTCTATGCATCCTCGCGACGGTTGCGTCGGTTCTGTTCGGCCTGACCCCCCTGATCTTTCGATCGGGCTCCATGTCGCCCGCGATTCCTTCCGGTTCCCTTGCGATCGCGCGAACCTTGCCGGCGTCGGAGTTGCGCATCGGTGACGTGGTGAGCGTGATCAACGACCAAGGCAGCCGTATCACCCACCGAATCGTGGACGTCGAGTCCTTCGCCGGAAATACAGCGCTCCTCCGGTTACAGGGGGACGCAAACCCTGAGCCGGATCCTCGAAGTTACGGAGTGAGCTCGGCCGAACGCGTGCTCTTCCATGTCGACGGACTCGGTTACGTCGCCGCGTGGCTTCGAACCGTGCCCGGACTGATAATGCTGGCAATTCTCGCGGCCGCGCTCATCCGGATTGCGGTGCGTCCTGATGCGCCACTGCTCGGCAGCATTCGCACCCCCGCAACTCCTCTGGTCGTCCTGATTGCTGTCTCCGCCGTCGGCCTCGCACATACGCCCGGGACCTACGCGGCGTTCACCGACAGCGCGACCGCGCGCAGTGGTGCGTTCGCGTCGAAGGCCGAGTACGTACCGCGAGTTGCAGGGACTGTCGGTTGCACCAGCAAGATCATTCTCGATCAGTCCGACCCGGTCACTTTGACCTGGACGCATCTCGGGTCGCCCTATCGGTACCGGATCATCCTGCGAGATCTGGACGGTCGCGTCTGGCGCACCGTAGACATCACCGATGTCACCGCCGCGACAGGCGGCACCATCTCATACGACCTGTTCGGCACAGGTCTTCCTCGCCGCAGCGTCATCTGGCAGTACAACGCGGAAGTACACACGATGTTGCCGGGAGGGATGGTATCGGCAGCGTGGAGGGGCCGCCTCGTATCCCAGCCTGCCTCTGTGATCAGCCACAACCAGGACCTCAACTGCAGTCCGAGCGGAGAACGTGACGGGACCCCGGCTTATGTTGCGCCACCTGCTTCTGTTGCGTGTTCCACGAACGGCACAGGGAGCGCCGCCGCAGCAACATTGACATGGCCTCACATCGGCACGGGTGTCACTTACCAGGTCACCGTTCGCAATCCGTCGGACGGCAATATCGCTTACACCACCACGGTAACCACCACACCGACGACCGCCGGGCAACCCGTCACCGTCGGGATCGCCCGGACCAACCTCGACACCGCGCTCATCACCGCGAATACCGCTGACGCCGAGATCCGATCCCTCCAAGGAGGTTCGTATTCCACGGGTTTCGTGGCATACAGGCTCAACACTACGTCTACAACGGGACTCACCTGCTCGGCACCCACGATGGGAGCACGCTCATTGCCGCAATCCTCTGCTTCCACCACGACATCGACGCCCTCCCCGACCGCAAGTGCGGGGACATCGACTCCCCTCGGTCCGACGACCACCGAGGGGAGTCCCAGCTCTTCCGCGTCACCGACCGGAACCGCAGAAACGGAAGTTGCCTCCGCTCTCCGCTCACCATCCGGCCTGTACTTCGCTCGTCTCGTCCGATCCGAAGCCGGAACGTATGCGGTCATCACTGCTGCGATGGGTGGCGAGGAGTACCGCACGAGCGCCTCGGCGAGTGACGCAATCACCTGGGCGGCCGATTCGGATGAGCTACGCATCACCGGGAGTTCGGGGGCATGGGTGATCAGTAAGGCGTCGGGCTCGTGGGTGAAGAGTGCAGTGGTCGATCCGGTCCCGGCTGCGCCGCCCGCGCCTGTTCCTTCACCCACCGACGGACCTGCTCCTGCACCGGTTCCCGAGGAGACGCCGGCCGAACTTGCGCCGACCTCCCCGAGCGACGATGCTCCTGTGGGCGAGCCGGCCGACGACGAATCGGAAGGCTGATGCGAAGATCGCAGGTCTGAGCGTTACTCATCGACGGTCGACGAGTAATCCTCCTCCGTGGTCGCCGGTTCGGATTCCGACTCGGTCATCTCCGCGCTGTCGTCCGGGACTGGCGGTGTGGTGGTGACGACGGGCTCCGGTCGGGTTTCCGGCGCAGGTAGCGAGAAGATCCATCCCGCTGTTCCGTCCGGCCGCAACATCACGGCGGTTCCATCGTTCGTCACGTCGAAGGTAACCCAGCCCGAGTAGGTACTCGCAGGATCGAATGTCGCCGGTAGCGACGCGCCTGCATCGCACTCCCCGCTCGGCGAGCCGACCGACGCCGTGCCACCGTCGGCGAGGACTTCCCGGAAGTCGGACGCGCGCAACCCCTTCAGATGGTCCGAACCGTCCGAAGTCGTCACACTCAACCGCACAGCGACGCATCCGGGAGTCCTCGATATGCGTTCCACGGTTACGCTCCCCAGGTCGTGATCGTCCGTCGTGACGATCGAGAACGGAGACGACATTCCGGCGCGCGTCGGGATGGTAGGTCCGCTCGGGGTGGGTGCCAGGGATAGCGTCGGAATTGGTGCTACAGCGGGATCATTCTCGAGTGGTTCGTCATCGGGCGTCGACGTACCAGCCCCGGCTGTGACGTCCCCATCGCCACGACCCGGCCACGGGGTGGCGTCTACATCCCTTTCGGTTCCGTTGTCTTCGAGCGACGGAATGATCTCGACTGTCTCGACAGGCGAAGTCGAGTCCGGCTCTGTAGCACTACCGTTCTCGCGACGTTCGTCGAGATCGCCGTCCGTGTCGATTTTCGTCCGATCCGGGTCGACGGTCTTGTCACCAGAGGTCACGGGTTGCTTCTCGGCCTCACCGACGACACCTTCGTCGAACAGTGAATCGATCGGAGACTGCAGGCTCTCGTCGCCGCCGCATGCGGCAGATTGTGGTCCAGATGCAGGTTCGTCGTCACTGGCCTGGATCTCGGCGACCACGCGACCCTCGGCGAGAGGTTCTTTGTCCGGTTGCTCATCGTTCAAATCGGCCACGCACGACGGAGCGTCCTGCTGCGTCGTCATCATTGCTGCCAGCGCGGAGATCGACGGCTTCACTTCTGCCCAGCGAATCGGCGCATCGGTTCCGATACCACATTCCGCATACGCGAGGACCATGTCCAGTTCCCACTTCTCGTCGTGCGAGATTTTTCCGGTACTTGTCATCGCGAGGCGAAGCTCTGACGACGCGCTCGTAGAAGTCTGAGTCTTCGTCCAGGTCAACTGCGCATCGTAGTCGTAGCCGAAGCCGCTTCGGGTCTGACGGGTGGATTTGGAGTTGTTCGGGCCTGGATCGGACGGAAAGGGAAGCTTTTCGGTATTTCCCATTCCGGCCAGCACGACACCGCCGAAGATCGAGTTGATTCCGCCTGCCACCGGTGGACCCCCGATCGGACAAGATGCAGTTGTCGAAACCACGTCCGCCGAGCCGAATCGCGCGAGGTCGATGCCGCCGGAGGTCGTCTCCACGAGTAGGCCTCTGGCTGCGGCAGCCGCGAAGACGACCGAGGATCCGGTGCTTTGGCCATTCGTGCATGGGACAGTAACCAAGCTCGCGTAGACCGCACACGATGCACCTTCGATCTCCACCGGCAACAGGAGACCAAGCGTGCCGCCGACGCTGTTCTGGTTGCCGAATCGCACATCGGCGTAGGCCGGCGCCTGCCCCGGTTCACGGGTGGTTGCCAGTCCGCTGCGCACACTCGATCCGACCGGGCGGGACATGGAGTACTTGGCAGCCACGGCACGGGCGTATCCCTTTCCATAAGCGCCGGGAACGTCGAACTTCGCCGACCCGGAGACCCGATCGTTCCAGTTCGCAAGAGTCTGACCCGCGAAGCCCGAATTGGAAGCGAGCAGACCGATGACTCCGAGTACACCGACCAAAGCGACGAGCGCGCGCAGCGACTTGCTGTTCATCGTCGACCGCGTCTCACGTCGTCGGGTTCACGGCCGGCCTGCCGGCCGTCGTCCTCGGACTCCCGCGGCCAGAATGCCCACAGCACGAGTGCCGCGGCGGCAAGCGTCAGACCTCCCAGCACCCAGGGGTCGGAGAACCACACGATCACCGCGGCAGCACCCGGGACCGACCACAGGACCTTCCGTACCTCGGTCACACGATACGGACCCGGGTCGGGGTTGGGGTTTGCGTCGCCCTGCATCTCGATGAGCGCCTCGCCCGCCCGCTGCGGGTGAACCGCGATGACGCGGTGGGTCACCGGCAGCTCTCCCTCCTCGCGATCGACGGTGACGATGTCGCCCACCGCGATCTCGTCCGCCGAGATGCGTTGCACGACAGACATGGAGCCTTGGGGAATCGTCGGAGACATCGAGCCCGTCTTGAACAGGATCAACGAGATGTCGAAGGCAAACGCGGCGGTCACGAGCCCGATGCACACAACTCCTCCTGCTGCGAGCAGGTTGAGGAGAGCGTTCTCGACTCGGGACCACAGCGAGCGGCGAGGCTTCGTCGGTTCGTGGAGGACGTGCACAGTTTCGGCCGTTTCTGTAAGGAGAAGGAGACGGGACTCGTCGACTCGACACCGGACGGTCGAGTCGACGAGTCGATTTGCATCACGGGGTCGGGTTCGCGGGTTCCGTGCTCGCAGCCTTGAACTCCCAGTTCACCGACGTCGAGTACTTTCCTTCGTTCGCGGTACCGAGCTGGCCGGGGGTGGTTCCGGCGGGCAAGGTCACGGCGAAGCAGAGCCAGTGCTCGTTCTTGGCGGGTATGGCGATCGGGGCGGTGATTGCGGCGCTGCCGACTTTTCCACTTGTGCGGGTGGTGCCGTTCACCGCTGCTGCATCGCACGCGGTCGACGAGCCTGCGATGGAGGCGACCTTCAGGTCGAGCACGCCAGCGAGCGCTGCATTCGTCGCATTCTGTGCAGCCGGCATGGTGATGTTCGCACCGAGACTTTCGGACACCACCCGCAGACCCACCTTCGCGTAGACGGTGTCGCCGGGCACGAGAGCGGATGCATTCACGCCGAAGTTGAAGGATCCAGCGGCGTTCGCAGTGACGAACTCGTTCCAGCCGTCCGAGGCCCCGGTGAAGTTGCCTTGCACGTTCCAGCTGTTGGCGCCGGTACCGAACTCGGCCTTACCCCACACAGAGTCGTTCCACGCAGCGAGGGTCACTGCCGCACCCACGCCGAGAACGAGGCCGGAGGCCAGGATCGCGCGGACCTTGCGACGCTTCTGTGCCTTGTTGTCGGCGTTGTCGATCGTCATGACTCACTCCTCTGGGCAATCTGCGTGCCCGCTCGTGTCGCTTGTCGCCCCCCGGCCCTTGGCCCTCCCCGAATCAGGCATGGGGCTACCGCACGACCGAATATCGAATTTCGATCGAGTGGGGTTCTGCGGGTTATTGCTGGTTTGTTTTCCGTCCGTTGGATCGGACTTACTCGGAAGTATGTTACCGGCAGGTAGTCAAACTCAAGATCTGTGACACAGATCATCCTGGACGGTCTTCTTTAACGTTTCCCCAGATCACACACAGTAGTTGAAGATTCACCCATGGTTTCACCCGCAGAACCTGGACAATCGTCCAATTCAGGGCGATCGACCGACTACCTGAAACAGAAGTCCCTAAACGGACATTGAAGACAATAATTCCATCGCTGGAATTATGTGTTACGAGAAAGCACAGGAATTAATTCGACTTCAGAGAAATGGGAATTCCGGCCACTACAAGAATCGCCGACTCACTGGCCTCGGCAACCCGCGCGTTGAGCCGACCCAGCATGTCGCGGAACAACCGCCCCGACGCGCTCGCCGGCACCACACCGCTGCCCACCTCGTTGCTGACGGCGACCACGGGAACCTTCGCCTGCCGCCACGCATCGAGGAGGTCGTCGATGTCGGCGTCGACCGCAGCGGAATTGCCTGTGTTCCATACGTCATGGAGGTCGAGTCGCGCCGTGAGCCAGGTTCCGAGACAGTCGACGAGCAGAGGTTCGTCGGCGTCCCGCAGCACCTTCGCCACGTCCGAGGTCTCGATCGTCGACCACGAGTCCGGTCGCCTCTCCCGGTGCAGCGCAACGCGTTCCGCCCACTCGGTGTCGCCCTCGCGCGTCCCGCCGGTGGCGACGTAGGTGACGGACGGATACGACGCGAGCAGTTCCTCGGCGTGCCGCGACTTGCCCGACCGCACTCCCCCGAGTACCAATGTCCGACGCGGCACGAGCGGAGCTTCTTCACCCACGTGGACCACCTCACCGTCACGGCCCGGACGAGCGTTCAACTGCTGCAGCCGATTCCGCAGTTCGTCGATGGTCGGATTGTGGTGGCCCAGATGCACCGCGACCACGTCGGTGTTCTCGGTGACGGCACCGACACCGCGCAGACCATCCACCATCGCCCCGAATCCCGGGAGGCCGAGGTGGCCTTCGGACAGTTCGGAACGGTCGCCGAAGGTCTCCTCGAGGAAGACCGCGTCGAACCGGGCGTCGCGCACGGTCTCGAACCACTCGGTGGGCCACATCCCGGTGTCGCACGCCCACAGCAACCGCGACCCGCCGGGACCCGTCACGTCGTACAGCACCGCATCTCCGTCGCGGAACACCATGTGCTGCGCGGGAAGAACGCGCACCGCGTAGTCGCCGACGGTGAGCGCGTCCCCCACTTCGACCGGCACGAAACGCACCGGGTCGTCCGGCCCCACCCACGGTCGGCAGGTGTCGAGCGCGTCGGCCGGACCGATCACGTCGAGTTCGACACCGGCGGCGACCCATGATCGGAACAACAGCGCCTGCGGGCCGAGGTGGTCGGCGTGGGCGTGCGTCAGGAGGATGTGCCGCACCTTCGCCAGCGACCTGCCGTGCCGCACGGCCGCGCGGGGCGCCTCGGGACCGCAGTCGAGCATCAGCACGTCGTCGACGAGTGCCGCGGTCTGTCCGCGGATCTCACCGCGACGCGCGGCGTCCGCACAGGATGCGCACGTGCAGAACGGATTCGGCCACCCGTCCGCCGCACCGGTCCCCAGGAGTACGACCTCCATCAGCAGTCCTTCGTGCTGTCGCGGAGCGGGAGTACGGCGCGACCCGCCGGGCGGTCGAGGATCTCGACGCGGGCGCCGTAGACCTGTGCGATGCGGTCGGCGGTGAGCACGTCATCGGGGGCTCCGTCGGCGACGACGTGCCCGCGATCGAGGAGCACGAGCCGTTCCCCGTACTGCGCGGCGGAGGTCAGATCGTGCATCGCGGCGATGACGGTGAGGTCGCCTTCGGTGCGCATCGAGTCGACGAGTTCGAGTACCTGCTGCTGGTGCCCGATGTCGAGTGCGCTCGTGGGTTCGTCGAGAAGCAGCACCCGCGGTTGCTGGGCGAGAGCGCGTGCCAGCACGACGCGCTGCAGCTCACCGCCGGACAGTTCGGTCGCGAGGCGCGGAGCGAACGCTTCGAGCTCGAGCCGTTCGACGACGCGGTCCACCACCTCGCGGTCGTGTGCGGTCTCGGAACCGAAGCGCGGGATGTGCGGGGTGCGGCCGAGGTGGATCAGTTCCCGGACGGTCACGCCTTCCGGCACCACCGGGCGTTGCGGCATCAGCGCCACCGCGCGTGCCATGTCCCGACGTCCGGCACGCCCCGGCGCGATGTCGGCGACCTGCAGGTGACCGGTGGCCGGCACGAGCCCGGCGAGGACGTGGAGAAGAGTGGTCTTGCCCGACCCGTTGGGTCCGACCAGCGACACCCACGATCCCGCGGTGACGTTCAGGTCGACCCCGTGCAGCACCTCGACGCCACCGCGCTCGGCGCTGAGTTGCCGGCACGAGACCGTCATGGTCGGGGTGGTGAGAACATCGCTTTTCATCGGACACCTCGGCTCCGTCTGAGCACGACGAGGAAGAAGGGCGCCCCGATCGCCGCGGTGACGACACCGATCGGCAGTTCGGCGGGCGACATGACGGTGCGGGCCAGGACGTCCGCGAGGACGAGGAAGGACGCACCCACCAGCAGCGACAGCGGCAGCAGGAGACGGTGGCCCGGTCCGACGAGCAGCCGGACCGCATGCGGAACGACGATGCCGACGAACCCGATGAGGCCGCTGGCCGAGACCACCGCGGCAGTCCCGAGGGTCGCGACGCACACGAGCAGCAGTCGCACGCGCGCCGGGTTGATCCCGAGGCTCGCGGCTTCGACGTCGCCGACGGCCATGACATCGAGTGTGCGCCGATGCAGCGCGATGATTGCGACGGTGACCACGACGTACGGCAGGACCACGACGACGTCGGACCAGCCGTCGGTGGACAGGCGGCCGAGCATCCACGAGTACACCTGCCGCAGGGTGTCGTCGTGCAGCTGCATGAAGAACGTCTGGATCGCGTTGGCGAAGGCCGCGACGGCGACACCGGCGAGGATGATGACGACTTCCGAGCGGCTGCCACCGACGGTGCGGCCGAGCGAGTACGTCGCGCCGACGGCGAGCAGCCCCCCGGCGAAAGCCGCGATCGGAACGCCTGCGAAGCCGGCGGCGCCGCCCACGACGATGGCGAGGGTGGCACCGAGACCGGCGCCGCTGGAGACCCCGAGGAGATAGGGGTCGGCGAGCGGATTGCGGAAGACCCCCTGGTAGGCCGCACCGGCGATGGCCAGCATCGCACCGACCAGCACCCCGAGCACGACGCGCGGCATCCGGATGTTCCACAGGATCGCCTGCTGGCGAGTGCTCAAGCCGGAGTCGACGTCGACGAGCGGCAGGCGGTCGGCGATGTCGAGCAGCACCCCGCCCGGGGTGAGACCGGCGGGCCCGACGAGGATCCCGACCAGCATCGCGGCGAACAGGGCGAGCACCGCGCCGGTGAGCACGAGCACGTTGCGCTGCAGTACCCGCGCACCACCGGGTGGCAGTGCGCGGGTGTTGCCTCGCGACAGGGAGATCAAGGCGTGGGCTGGGCCGCGGGGATGGCGCTGACGATCCGAGCGACCTCACGCATCAGGTCCACGACGCGCGGCCCCCAGCGACTCGCGATGTCCTCGTCGAGGACGTAGACATGGCCGTCCCGGACGGCGGTGAGCTCGCCCCATCCGGCTCGCTCCGCGACGATCTCGGGCGTGACGCCACAGCACTGTCCGTCGGCCAGGAAGATCACGTCGGGGTTCTGTTCGAGGACGTACTCGGCGGACAACTGCGGGTAACCGTTGTCGCCTGTCGCGATCGAGGTCAGACCCAGCATCGAGAAGATCTCGCCGATGTAGGTGTCGTCGGTGACGGAGTAGAAGGTGTTGTCGAGCTCGTGGTAGTAGGTGAGCGGGGTCTCCCGCTCGGGGAGCCCGGCAAGGATCTCGTCGATGTCCGTCTTCATCTGCGCGACGAGCTCGGCGGCGTCGCCGACGTGTCCGGTGACGGCTCCCAGCTGCTCGATCTGGGCGTAGGTGTCGTCGAGGTTCTCGGCCGCCGGAAGGATCAGCGTCTCGACACCGGCCTGCTCGAGCCCGGCGACGAGATCAGCGGTGTCGGCGTTGGCGACGACGAGGTCGGGTTCGTATCCGAGGATCGCCTCGACGTTCGGGGTGTACCCCGACAGGTCGGTGACGGGCGCGTCGGTCGGGTAATCGGACCGGTCGTCGACCGCGACGACCTGATCACCGGCACCGACGGCGTAGAGCATCTCCGTGCTGGTGGGGCTCAACGACACGATGGCCTGGGGGACGTCCGCGGAGGTGGTGTCGGTGTCACCGGACGGTGACGAATCGTCGCTGCTCGAGCATCCTGCGGCGAGGAGCGCGAAGGCGGTCAGTCCGGCGGCGAGCAGCCGTCGGTGATTGTCGAGGGGCACAGCCATCCTCCGTTGTTCGGAGGACGAAAACAGTACGGCTGCAACGGTGCGGTTGCGGCACGTCACCGTCCTTCGTCCGAGGACCAGTACGTACGGACCCTCCGCGCCGGCTGACCTGGCTCACCCGGAAGTCGGGCTCACAGTTGCGGGACAGCGCCGGATTCTCACCGGCTTCACCGAAAACGCAGCGGGTGCCCTACCGGATCGGCAGGACACCCGCAGCGTAGCTCACGGCGTCCCAGGTCAGGACAGCGCCTGCTGGAGATCCTCGAGCAGGTCCTCGGGATCCTCGAGGCCCACGGACAGTCGCACCACACCGTCGGACAGACCGATCGCGGCCCGGCCCTCCGGTCCCATCGCCCGGTGGGTGGTGGTCGCCGGGTGGGTGATGAGCGACTTGGAGTCGCCGAGATTGTTGGAGATGTCGACGATGCGCAGCTTGTTCAGCAGTTCGAAGGCACGCTTCTTGCCCTCGCCCTCGGGGGCGTCGAGCTCGAACGTGATGATCGTGCCGCCGCCGCTCATCTGCGACTTCGCGAGTTCGTACTGGGGGTGCGATTCGAGGTACGGGTACTTGACCCAGCGCACGGCATCCTGCGTTTCGAGGAACTGCGCGATGCGCAGCGCCGAATCGACGGAGGCGCGCAACCGCACCGGCATGGTCTCGAGGCCCTTGAGCAGCGTCCACGCGTTGAACGGGCTCAACGACGGCCCGGTGTGGCGGATGAGCTGCTGCACGGGCCCGTCGATGTAGTCCTCGGGACCGAGGATCGCTCCGCCGAGCACGCGGCCTTGGCCGTCGATGTGCTTGGTGCCCGAGTAGACGACGATGTCGGCACCGAGATCGATGCTGCGCTGCAGCAGCGGGGTGGCGAAGACGTTGTCCAGCACCACCTTCGCGCCCGCCGCGTGCGCCATCTCGGAGACGCGTCGCACGTCGACGAGGGTCTGCATCGGGTTCGACGGGGTCTCGAAGAAGACCGCCGTGGTGGGCACCGACAGCGCCTTCTCCCACTGGTCGAGGTCCTCGCCGTCGACGAACACCGTCTCGACACCCCAGCGAGGCAGGATCTCGTTGCACACGACGAAGCACGAACCGAAGAGGCTGCGTGCCGCGACGAGGCGGTCGCCCTTGCCGAGCAGCGCGGCGAGCGCGGTGAACACCGCGGACATGCCGGACGCGGTGGCGTAGGCACCCCCGGCACCGTCGAGCAGGCGCAAGCGCTCCTCGAACATCTTCACCGTGGGATTGCCGTAGCGGGAGTAGACGAAGTGGTCGACGTCGCCGGTGAAGGCGGCTTCGGCGGCCTCGGCCGACTCGTAGACGAACCCGGAGTTGAGGTAGAGCGCCTCGGAGGTCTCCTCGAAGCCGGATCGGAGCAGGCCGCCGCGCACGCCGAGCGTGGCGGGGCGAACGGTGTCGGGCAGTGCCTTGTCGAACGCGCCGCCCTGGGGGATGGAACTCACGACTGCCTCCACGGCAGGCCCGCGGCCCGCCAGCCCTCGGCACCGCGATGGCCTTCGCCGTCGAGAGCGCCTTCGAATCCTTCGAGAACGTTGTAGGCGGGGGTCAGGCCCGCAGCGGTGGCGGCCGTGGCCGCTCCGATGGAGCGCTGCCCCGAGCGACACAGGAAGATCACCGGTCCGCCGCCGATACCCGCTGCCCTCAGGTCCTCGACGAAGCTCGGGTTGGGGGCGCCGTCGGGGTAACGAACCCACTCGACGAACACGGTCCGGCGACCGAGCGACGAGGTCTCGGGGACCCCGACGTATTTCCACTCGGCTTCGGTACGCACATCGACGAGCACGGCATCCGGATCACCTTGCAGCAGGTCCCATGCCTGCTGCGGCGTTATATCACCTGCGTAGCTCACCCGGACATGTTTTCACAGGTCGGGCTGTGACGTACACGCGGGCACCGCTTCGTATACGCGCGGCGACGCGTCAGAACCGGCAGATCCGCCACACGTCGTCGATGCGGACGACCTGCCACGTCTCGGTTTGCGTCTCCCCGTCGAGGCCGGTCCGGACGTCGACGGTGGCCCGATCGCCGTCCACGGCAATGTTCTGCGTGGCCTGCAGCTCCACCCGTCCCTCGACGTCCGCGAGCGGCGCTTCTTCGGCGGGCAGATCGCTGCAGCGCAGCCGGTCGAGGATCGGTCCGTCGTTCTCGTTGTGCGCGGAGACGTAGTCGGTGACGGCACGACGGACCATCTCGTCCTCGGTGAGGTCGTCGCCCGCCGGGGAGAAGAGCTGTGCACCGAAGACGACGAGGACGAGAACCACCAGGACGGCGAGGGCTCCGAGGAAAGGCCCTATGCTGCTACTGGTGGGACCGTCGGGATCCGGGCCGGGATCGGGTTCGGGTTCGGGGGCTCCGCGCTTGGCCATGCGCCCGATCCTAATGGGCGCAAGGTCGCGGCTCGTCACGGCCGCATTTGCCCTAAAAACCCTCTCGAGGTAGGAATTGTGGCATGGCCACCACGCAGCTCGTTCGACGCCTCGCCGTCGACCTGTGTCGTATGGGTGCCCACATGTGTTGTCGCTGAAGCGATTCGCTCGACGGCTCGATTCATCCTCCTTCGCCGTCATCCCCGCGCGACCTGCGCCGAGCCCACTGAGGGCAGCCTTAATTTAAGCTGGATATGTCCGTCCGCACACCGAAGAGGTAGTTGATCCCCTGATGACCGATCAGACTCGTCCCCTTCGCGTCGCGATCGTCGGTGCCGGCCCTGCCGGTATCTACGCCGCCGACGCACTCATGAAGTCCGACACTGCGCAGGATCCCGGGGTCAGCATCGACCTGTTCGAGCGCATGCCGGCGCCGTTCGGTCTGATCCGCTACGGTGTCGCGCCCGACCACCCGCGCATCAAGGGCATCATCACCGCCCTGCACAAGGTGCTCGACAAGCCGCAGATCCGCCTGCTCGGCAATCTCGACTACGGCAGCGACTTCAACCTCGACGACCTGCAGCGTTTCTACGATGCGGTGATCTTCTCGACCGGCGCGAACGCGGACCGCGCGCTGAACATCCCCGGCATCGACCTCGACGGCAGCTACGGTGCCGCCGACTTCGTGTCCTGGTACGACGGGCACCCCGACGTGCCGCGCAGCTGGCCGCTCGAGGCCGAGAAGGTCGCCGTCCTCGGTGTCGGCAATGTCGCGCTCGACGTCGCCCGGGTGCTCGCCAAGACCGGCGACGAGCTGCTGCCGACGGAGATCCCGCCGAACGTCTACGAGGGCCTGAAGAACAACAAGGCCGTCGAGGTGCACGTCTTCGGGCGCCGCGGTCCGGCGCAGGCCAAGTTCACGCCGCTCGAGCTGCGCGAACTCGACCACTCCCCGACCATCGAGGTCATCGTCGACCCGGAGGACATCGACTACGACGAGGGCTCCGAGCAGGCGCGGCGTAACTCCAAGCAGGTCGACATGGTCGCCAACACCCTGCAGGACTGGGCGATCCGCGATGTGGGCAACCGCCCGCACAAGCTGTTCCTGCACTTCTTCGAGTCCCCGCACGAGATCCTCGGTGAGGACGGCAAGGTCGTCGGTCTGCGCACCGAGCGCACCGAGCTCGACGGCACCGGCAACGTGCGCGGCACCGGCACGTTCCGTGACTGGGAGGTCCAGGCGGTCTACCGCGCGGTCGGTTACCTGTCGCAGAACATCGCCAAGCTGCCCTTCGACGAGCAGGCCGGCACCGTGCCGAACGAGGCCGGGCGGGTGCTCGCCGACGAGACCGCCGAGGGCCCGGACCGGTTCATGCCGCACACCTACGTCACCGGCTGGATCAAGCGCGGTCCCGTGGGCCTGATCGGTCACACCAAGGGCGATGCGAACGAGACCGTCGCGAATCTGCTCGAGGACCGGGCCGCCGGTCGTCTGAACACCCCCGAGGATCCGTCCGAGGACGCGATCGTGAAATTCCTCGAGGACAAGCAGCTGCCGTACACCACCTGGCAGGGCTGGTACCGCCTCGACGCGCACGAGCGCAGCCTCGGCGAGGCCGAGGGCCGCGAGCGCGTGAAGGTCGTCGAGCGCGAGGACATGTTCCGCGCCAGCGAGCCACACAAGGCCTGATCCGCGTCCGAGGTGATCAGCGCCTGACCTGTACGAATGAGGAGGGATCCATCCGCACGGATGGGTCCCTCCTCGCATTCCGGGTCTGCTCGGCTTTCCGGGTGCGCTCAGGTGAACAGGACGGCGCCCAGCCATACCGACGCCGCGACGAGCCCACCGAACAGTTCGACGAGGATCGACAACGCGACCGCCTTGGTCGCCGCGACCGTCGAGATCCACGCGTCGCGGTGGGTGCGGTGCCGCTGCACCTCCGACAGGTACATGCCGAGCAGGAAGCCCAGGAACAGCCCGACGACGGGGACGACGAAGAATCCGACGATGCCGAGCAGGCCGGCGAGGATCAACGAGCGGTTCGGCACCCCGGCCTGCTGCAGTCGCTTGCCGGGCCAGGTGTACTTCACGATGCCGGTGACCAGCAGCGCCACCGTCGCCACGCCCAGCACGATCCATGCGGTGGTGCCTCCCGTGAAGAACGCCCACACGGCGATCGCGCCGAAGATCAGCAGGACGCCGGGCAGGATCGGCAGCACGATCCCGAGCAGGCCCACGAGGATCGCCAGCCCGACGAGCAGTTCGCCGCCGGCACTCACGGCGCCACCGGGCGGGTCGAGCGGGCGGAAGACAGCGGAGTACCGGGACGCAGTGGCAGCATGGTGGGACTATATGTGCCACCGGTCCACGCCCCCGGGAGGACGCGATGAGCAGTACCAGGCCTCACAGCAGCCCGAAGAGTGCATCGGACGCCGCATCGCCCGCGGTGCGCGGCGACGTCCGGTACTTCACGACGCCCGGTGTCGATCCCGCCGAGACGGTGGAGTGGCAGCGACGCGACGCGCGGATCGTCCATCACGGCACCGGCCGTGTCGTCTTCGAGCAGACGGACGTGGAGTTCCCCGCCTTCTGGTCGCAGAACGCCACCGACATCGTCACGCAGAAGTACTTCCGCGGGCAGCTCGGGCATCCCGATCGTGAGCACTCGCTGCGCGACGTGATCGCGCGCATCGTCGACACGATCACGGCGTGGGGGCACACCGACGGTCATCTCGACGATCCGGAGGCGTTCGCCGCCGAGCTGACCTATCTGCTGATCCACCAGCGGGCCTCGTTCAACAGTCCCGTCTGGTTCAACATCGGGGTGCCGAACACTCCGCAGCAGGCCAGCGCGTGTTTCATCCTGTCGGTCGACGACAGCATCGACTCGATCCTCGAGTGGTACCGGCAGGAAGCGGTGATCTTCAAGGGCGGGTCGGGTGCCGGGGTGAACCTCTCCCGGATCCGCTCGTCGGCCGAACCACTGACCGGTGGCGGAAGCGCGTCGGGTCCGGTGAGCTTCATGCGCGGCGCCGACGCGTCGGCCGGCACCATCAAGTCCGGCGGCAAGACCCGGCGGGCCGCGAAGATGGTGATCCTCGACGTCGACCATCCCGACATCGAGGAGTTCGTCGACTGCAAGGCGATCGAGGAACGCAAGGCGCGGGTGCTCGCCGAGGCCGGTTTCGACATGGGTCTCGACGGCACCGACATCCATTCGGTGCAGTACCAGAACGCGAACAACTCGGTGCGCGTGACCGACGAGTTCATGCACGCGGTGGTGGCCGACGCCGAGTGGCCGCTGCGTACCGTGACGACCGGCGAGACGGTCCGGACGGTCCGCGCGCGAGAGTTGTTGCAGCGCATCGCCGCCGCCACCTGGGAGTGCGCCGACCCGGGCATCCAGTACGACACGACGATCAATGCCTGGCACACCGCCTCGGCGACCGGCCGGATCAACGCGTCGAATCCCTGCTCGGAGTACATGCATCTCGACGATTCGGCCTGCAACCTCGCGAGCCTGAATCTGCTCACCTTCCTGCGCGAGGACGGCACCTTCGACGTCGACGGTTTCCGTCACGCCGTGGCGGTGATGCTCACCGCGCAGGAGATCCTCGTCGGCCGCGCCGACTACCCCACCGAGCGGATCGGTGAGACGTCGCGGCGGTTCCGGCAGCTCGGGCTCGGTTACGCCAATCTCGGTGCGCTGCTCATGGCTTCGGGTCTGCCCTACGACAGCGAGGCCGGACGCGCGACGGCTGCGGCGATCACCGCCCTGATGACCGGTCACGCCTACGCCGTGTCGGCGGACATGGCACGGCGTCTCGGACCGTTCGACGGGTTCGACGAGAACCGCGCGCCGATGCTCGACGTGCTGGGCAAGCATCGCGGTGCGCTCGACGACATCGACGCCGACCTCGCGCCGGCCGACGTGCTCGATGCGGCACGACAGGCGTGGGACCGCGCAGTGACCGACGGCACCGCCCACGGCGTGCGCAACAGCCAGGTCAGTGTGCTCGCGCCGACCGGCACGATCGGGCTCGCGATGGATTGCGACACCACCGGGATCGAACCGGATCTCGCGTTGGTGAAGACCAAGAAGCTCGTCGGCGGCGGCAGCCTCACGATCGTCAATCGCAGTGTGCCGCGCGCACTGTCGCGTCTGGGTTACGGCCCGTCGGAGGTCGCCGACATCGTGGCGCACCTCGATCTGCACCACGATCTCGCCGGTGCGCCACACGTGCGCGACGAGCACGCACCGGTGTTCGCGACCTCCATGGGCGACAACGTCATCTCGCCGCGCGGCCACGTCGCGATGATGGCCGCGGTACAGCCCTTCCTGTCGGGTGCGATCTCCAAGACGGTGAACCTGCCCGAGTCCGCGACCGTCGACGACATCGCCGACATGTACGTCGACGCGTGGCGCCTCGGCGTGAAGGCGCTCGCGATCTACCGTGACAACTGCAAACTGGGACAACCGTTGTCGACGTCGTCGCGTCCTGCCGTCGCAGAAGCGGCAGCTCCGTCCGCGGCGCCTCGTCGTGAGCGACTCCCGCGCACCCGTAATTCGCGGACGTTCGAGTTCCGGGTGGCCGATTGCAAGGGCTTCTTCACGATCGGCGAGTACGACGACGGGCGCCCCGGCGAGATGTTCCTGCGCGTGTCGAAGCAGGGCTCGACACTGGCCGGCATCATGGATGCCTTCTCGATGTCGGTCAGTTACGGTCTGCAGTACGGGGTTCCGTTGCGCACCTTCGTCCGGGCCTTCACGAGTACACGCTTCGAACCGGCCGGGATCACCGACGATCCGGATCTGCGGATCGCCACGTCGATCCTCGACTACATCTTCCGGCGACTCGCGGTCGACTATCTCGAGCCCGACGAGCGAGCGGAGCTGGGCATCCTCACCGTCGCCGAACGTTCGGTGCCCGACACCCCGACGCTCACGCCGTACACGAGCACGCCGCCGGTGCGTGAGCCCGATCCACCGACGCCCGCGCCTCACAACACGAGCGGTGCGAGCACGTCCTCCCCGGGTGGTCTCGCCGCTCCGTCGCCGTCGAATCCGGACGCGCCGTACTGCATGCAGTGCGGAGTGAAGATGCAGCGGGCCGGGTCGTGCCATGCGTGTCCGTCCTGTGGGAACACCAGCGGCTGCAGCTGAGGTGATGCGTCCATACTGGCGCGATGGTCCTGGGAGTCGACACCGAACTGACATTGACGGCCGCGGGTGCGGTCTTCCTCCTCGCGCTCGGTCTCGGCGTGTGGAAGTACCGGCAGATGGCGACGTCCGACGACCACCTCGCGCACCCGTACGTCGACATCGCCCACCGGTCGGCGCTGATGTACTCCTTCGCGACGCTGCTGGTCGCGGTGTTCGTCGAGCTCAGCGCGTGGCCCACCGCGGTGAACCTCGCCGCGGCCGCGGTGATCGTGGTGTTCTTCGTCGGCGCGATCGCGAGCTATGTCGTGCACGGCGCGCTGCGCGACACCACGAATCAGTTCGCGCATCCTGTGCGTGGGACGGGCCTGGCGATGGCCGCACTGATCGTCGGTGAGATGGGTGGCTTCGCGGTGTTGTTCGCAGGCTTCCTGTGGGGTGCCTTCGGGAGCTGAGGCCGCGTCAGGTGCGGTGTTCGAGCAACGACAGAACGTTGCCGTGCGGGTCGCGGAACCATGCGACCCGCATGCCGTCGGGCGCGGTCCACGCATCGTGGTCGTCCTGGTCCATGCCGTTGTAGCGCACGAACTCCACCCCGTGCTCGCGCAGTCGTTCGACGATGCCGTCCAGATCGGATACCCGCCAGCCCAGCACGGTGTAGCCGGTCTCCTCGCGTGACTGCACGAGGGTCACCCGGATCGGCGCGCCGTCGCCTCCGTCGAGGACGAGTGCGAAGGGGTCGCGGGAGAGCTTCCGGAAGCGCAGGGTGTCGACGTAGAACATCTCCGAGACGTCGAGGTCGGTGCTCGGGATGAAGCTCACGAGTTGGCCGGTGATCGTCATACGTCCACTGTGCGCCGGAGCGCCCGAGCGCGACAGCGGATTCGGCGGATTCACGCCCCCACCTCCGCGTTCCGGCGACTAGGCTCTCGATCATGAGCACCTCGGAGATCGCCACGGTCCTGGCCTGGCACGACGCCGTGAACAGCAACGACATCGATACCCTCGTGCAGTTGTCGAGCGACGACATCGTGCTGCCCACCCCCGACGACGATCCCGACCAAGGACTCGACGAGCTGCGCGAGTGGGCGACGACGGCGGGCGTCACGCTGCAGCCGGGCCGCATGTTCGTCCACCGGGGCGTCGTGGTGGTCGAGGAGACGGCGACCTGGGCGTCCGATCCGGGTCCTCGTGAGGAGGCGATCGCCTTCCGGGTGGTCGACGACCAGGTGGTCACCGTCGTCCGGCACACCGATCTCGCGGAGGCCTTCGAGGCGACCGGGCTGAGCGAGGCGGACCTGTACGAGGAGTGATCCGCTCCGCGTGACCGGAACCATATTCTGAACGCTCGCTAAGGTACTCTCCGTTTCGACAGTCCCTACGTATCGGAGTGAGGTTCGTCGAGTGTCCGCTGAAGCTGTTGAGAAGAAGGGTCCGCTCGCGGGTGTCCGCGTCGTCGAGTTCAAGGGTCTCGGTCCCGGTCCGCACGCCGCGACGCTGCTCGCCGATCTCGGCGCCGATGTCGTCATCGTGCAGCGCCCCGGCGAGATCCCGCAGGAGGGACAGCGCGATCCGATTCAGCGCAACCGTCGCATCGTCGAGGCCAACCTCAAGGATCCCGCCGACATCGAGAAGGTCCTGACCCTGCTCGAGCGCGCCGACGTCCTCATCGAGGGCTTCCGTCCCGGCGTCACCGAACGGCTCGGCCTCGGACCGGATGTGGTCCTCGAGCGCAACCCGCGCATCGTCTACGGTCGCATGACCGGCTGGGGCCAGGAGGGCCCGCTCGCCAACGCGGCCGGCCACGACATCAACTACATCTCGCTGACCGGCGTCCTGCACGCCATCGGCCGCCAGGGTGAGCGCCCGGTGCCGCCGCTGAACATGGTCGGCGACTTCGGTGGCGGGTCGATGTTCCTCGTGTTCGGCATCCTGTCCGCCCTCGTCGAGCGTCAGACCTCCGGCAAGGGCCAGGTCGTGGACGCGGCGATGGTCGACGGCGCCCTCGCTCTCTCGCACATGATGTGGGCGTTCCGCGGTCGCGGCGCGTGGTCGGACGAGCGCGGCGTCAACATGCTCGATACCGGCGCCCCGTTCTACGAGGTCTACGAGACCAAGGACGGCAAGTACATGGCCGTCGGGTCCATCGAGCCGCAGTTCTACGCGCTGCTGCTGCAGGGCCTCGAGCTCGATCCGGCCGACCTGCCGCACCAGCTCGACACCTCCCGCTGGGCTGAGATGAAGAAGATCTTCACCGACAAGTTCCTGTCGAAGACCCGCGACGAGTGGACCGAGATCTTCCTCGGAACCGATGCCTGCGTCTCCCCGGTCCTCACCTGGGCCGAGGCGGAGAAGAACGAGCATCTCGTCGCACGCGGGTCGCTGATCGAGATCGACGGCGTCGTGCAGCACGCACCGGCGCCGCGCTTCTCCCGCACCCCTGCCGGCGAGCCGGTCGGTCCGGCGGCCGAGGCCACCGACATCGACACCCTCTGGGTCTGATCCCCCCGGTTCCGGGCCCGGGATCGTAACGGTGTTCCACCGATACGGTTCCGGGCCCGTCCCATCTGCGGGAAAGCCACCGATCGCGCCGGGATCGGTGTGCTATCAACACCGTCATGAGTGACGGGGTGGGAGCCGCGATCCATCGATCGGCGGCCACGGCACGAGCACGAGCGCGTACCGCGGTCCCGGGGCGTGTCCCGGAGGTGCTCGACGTCCGCAGCAAGGACGGCACCCGCATCCACACCGAGGCCTACGGGCCCGCCGACGCTCCGACGATCGTCCTGACGCACGGCATTCTGTGCGAACTCGGATTCTGGCGCAACCAGATTCGTGACCTGAGCGGCGACTACCGGGTGGTCGCCTTCGATCACCGCGGTCACGGACGCAGCCAGGCCGCCCCTGCCCGGGCGTACACGATGGACCATCTCGCCGACGATCTCCACGCCGTGCTGGGCGCGGCCGCACCCGACGGCCGGCCCGTCGTGGTCGCCGGGCACTCCATGGGCGGCATCGCCGTGATGGCCTGGGCCGAGCGGTATCCGCGCGACGTCGACGCACGGGTGTCGGCCGCGGGCCTGGTCAACACCACACCGGGCGAAATCTTCGACAACGTGCAGTTCCTGCGCGGACCGCAGAGCCTGACGAAGGTGCGGCGCCGCGTCGCGCAGACCGTCGTCCCGCTGGCACGGATGCCGCTCCCCCAGCGGATGCCGCTGCGCAGGCACCTGCTCTCCCGCGTCGCCGTCGGGACGGGTGCGGCCGCGACGATCACCGCGGACGTCGACCGCATGCTCGGCCACACCTCGGCACGCGGTCGCGGCGGCTACGGCCGGCTGCTGGTGAACATGATCGACACCGTCGACCCCTCCGCGATCACCGCGCCCACCCTGGTGATCGCGGGCAGCCACGACCGAATCTCACCGCCGGGCCGATCGGAGTGGATCGCCGAGCGCCTGCCGAACCTGCTCGAACTGCGCACCTTCGACAGCGGGCATTGCGGCCCCCTCGAACGTCCCCGCGAGGTGTCGGCGGCGCTGCGCGAGCTCATCGAGATGTCCTGACGGACAGAATCAGACGACGAGCCGCGCCTCGTCGGGTGTGCGCCCGGAGGCCACCTGGTCGTAGGCGGCGGCCATGGCCTCGACGGCATCGTCGAGGACCTCGACGTCCTGCGTGTACGGCAGGCGCACGAAGTGCTCGAACGCGCCCTGCACACCGAAGCGCGGGCCGGCGGAGAGCAGCACACCGTGGGACGGCGCGGCCGCAGCCAGCGAGGTCGACACCGGTTCGGGCATCCGCGCCCACAGCGACATCCCGCCCTGACCCGGCGTGTACTCCCAGTCGGGCAACCGCCGATCCAGGGCGTCGCACAGCGCACGACGCCGTTCCCTCAACGCGGCGCGGCGACGTTCGAGCAGTTCGTCGACGTCGGAGAGCAGATGCGCGGCCGCGAGCTGTTCCATGACGGGCGTGCCCAGATCGACCGCGGTCCGCGCTCCGGCCAGCCGGACGATCGTGTCGCGGTCGGCGCGGATCCATCCCACCCGCAGGCCACCCCACAGCGATTTCGCCGTCGAGCCGACCGTCACCACCGACGCGCCGGCAGGCATGGCTGCGACGGGAGGCGGCGGCGGGGCGTCGAGCCACAGATCGACCATCGACTCGTCGACGACGAGCGTGGTCCGCGTGTCGCGCATGATGCGGGCCAGTTCGGCGCGGCCGTCCTCGTCGAGGCACAGGCCCGTGGGATTGTGGAAGTCGGGGACGAGGAAGGCGGTGCGCGCCGCGGTCTGCCGGACGGCACTGGCCACACCGTCGAGATCCCAGCCGCCGTGCGGGCCGTTCTCCGGGCGCACCGGAACCGGCACCGGGCGGGCGCCGTAGCGGCGGATCGCTTCGAGCGCATTGGGATAGGTGGGGTGGTCGACGACCACCCGGTCGCCGGGGTCGTCGAGCACACCGAGCAGCAGGCGCATCGCGTGCTGCGCCCCGGAGGTGACCATGATCTGGTCGGGCGAGGTGGGCAGTCCACGCTCGCGGTAGCGACGGGCAATGACCTCGCGCAGCACCGACACCCCGATCGGTTCCATGCCGTGCGAGTCGAGATAGGTCGACATCGACCGCAGCGCCGCCGCATACGCCGCCTCGATCTCCGCTGCCGGCGCGGGCAGCGAGGCATTGCTCAGATCGATCGCCGGACCGATCGGCATCCGGGACCCGGTGTTCTCGGAGCCCCGGCGAGCAGGCACGGCGACCGTGCTGCGGGCGCCCTGGCGGCTGCGCAGATAGCCCTCTTCCCGCAGCGCCGCGTAGGCGGAGGCGACGGTGGTGCGGCTCACCGACAGCGCGGCGGCGAGTTCCCGCTCGCTGGGCAGGGCGACCCCGAGTGGAACGCGACCGTCGTGCACGAGCAGGCGGATGCTGTCCGCGAGCGCCCGGTAGGCAGGGCGGGGATCGGGGCGAGCGGAGCGACGGGAATGCGACTGCCCGGAATCCTGCCAGTTGCCGAGGTCGCGGACGAGCGAACCGGCTCCGATCGCTCGAGTGATCACCGATCCAGTATGCCCCGCGCCGCGCGGGCGGGATCAGGACGGTGGATCGAGCACCTGACGGAACAGGACCGTCCCGCGCGAGTCGAGCAACTCGACCCGCATCTGCCTCGTCGCGCCGTCGATGAACAACTCCCCGAAGTGCTGATATCCGTCCATCGGCGAGGTGTTCGCCGCCGGGGGCGCGTGCACGAAGACGGCCTCGGGCCCGAACGTCCCGTCCAGTTCGTTGGGTCCGAAAGCACCGGCGTTGAGTGGTCCCGAGACGAACTCCCAGAACTCGTCGAAGTCGGTGAACGAAGCGCGGTCCGGCGAATAGTGATGTGCGGCCGTGTAGTGCACATCGGCGGTCAACCACACGGTGCCGGTGATCCTGCGCGCCTTGACCGCCGACAGGACCTGCGCGATCTCCGATTCCCTACCCGACGGAGCGCCGTTGTCCCCGTTCGCGATTCCTTCGAAGGCCGTGTCACCGTCGGGTACGACCAGACCGATCGGGAGGTCGGCGGCGATGATCTTCCAGGTGGCAGTCGAGCGGGTGAGTTCGTCGATGAGCCACTGCGTCTGCGCGCTGCCGAGCACCTGCCCCGCCGCGCCGACGTTGGTGCCGTTGGCGTCCTTGTAGGTCCGCATGTCGAGTACGAAGACGTCGAGCAGCGGTCCGTACCGCACGACCCGGTGGATGCGTCCGTCGACGGCCTCCGCCGGATCGAGCGGGAGCCACTCGTGGAAGGCACGGAAAGCCCGTTCCGCCAGGACGTCCACGCTCTTCTCGGTGTACTGCTCGAGATCCAGGATCTCACCCGCGTACCAGTTGTTGACGGTCTCGTGGTCGTCCCACTGCACGATCTGCGCGACGGAGGAGTTGAACCGCCGGTAGTTCTCGTCCATGAGGTTGTAGGCGTACTGGCCGCGGTACTCGTCGAGGGTCTGCGCCACGGCGCTCTTGGCCTCGGTGACGACGTTGCGCCAGATCCGACCGTCCGGCAGCTCGACGGTCTCCTTCAGCGGATTGTCGGCGTACACGACGTCACCGGAATGCACGAACAGGTGCGGGTCGCGACGGGCCATCGTGTCGAAGATCGTCATCCCACCGATGTCGGGGTTGATGCCGAAACCCTGACCGGCGGTGTCGCCGGACCACTGCAGCCTGATGTCGCCGGGAGCGGTCGGGGCGGTGCGGAACAGACCCGTCACCGGCTCGGACGTGGCGCCGTCCTCGCCTTCGAGGACGACACGGTAGTGCACCTGCTCACCGGCCGGCAGTCCCGTCAGCCGCAGCCGGCCGGTTCCGTCGGTCTCGGGTGTGAGCAGTCCACCCACGTGCCGGACGGGATCGGTGAAGGATTCGGTGGCCGCCGTCTCCACGACGAGCCGCGCCGGCCGATCCGAGCGCGCCCACACGAGCGCCCCGTCGGCCCGCACGTCGCCGGTGGCCACACCGTGGGTGAGGATCGGCCGCTCACGAACCAGGCTCGGCGTTGCAACGGAACGTCCCGACGAGCACGCCGCCACCGGAGCCGCGAGGGCTCCGAGCGCGACAGTGCGTAGCAGGGTTCGACGGGACACGTACATGGTTCTCCCCGGGGTCCGACGGACTGTGCGGGACGAGCGTGCACAGTCCGTGCGAACCGTCGGTGAACATGCAGTGAGGGATCGGTGCCCGTCCGACGACGAATCGGAGCGGACCGGAGGCTACCCCGTCAGCGGATGACGTCGCGCCGGACGATCGTCTCGTCGCGGCCCGGTCCGACACCGATGCAGGAGATGTAGGCGCCGGAAAGCTCCTCGAGACGCAGCACGTAGTTCTGCGCGTTCTTCGGCAGCTCCTCGAAGGTGCGGGCGTGGGTGATGTCCTCCCACCAGCCCGGCATCTCCTCGTAGATCGGCTTGGCGTGGTGCACGTCGGTCTGCGTCATCGGCATCTCGTCGATCCGCACACCGTCGACCTCGTAGCCGACGCAGATCGGCACGGTGTCGAGGCCCGACAGCACATCGAGCTTGGTGAGGAAGTAGTCGGTGATGCCGTTGACGCGGGTGGCGTAGCGGGCGATGACGGCGTCGAACCAGCCCGTGCGGCGGGCGCGGCCGGTGGTGACACCGACCTCTCCACCCTGCTTGGCGAGGTAGGCGCCGTGGTCGTCGAACAGCTCGGTCGGGAACGGGCCGGAACCGACGCGGGTGGTGTAGGCCTTGAGGATGCCCAGCACCGTCGAGATCTTCGCGGGGCCGATACCCGAACCGACAGCGGCGCCGCCGGCGGTGGGGTTGGACGACGTCACGTACGGATAGGTGCCGTGGTCGACGTCGAGCAGCGTGCCCTGCGAACCCTCGAGGAGGATCGTGTCGCCGCGCTCGAGCGCCTTGTTCAGTTCGAGGCGCGTATCGGTGATGCGGTGCTTGAAACCCTCGGCCTGGGTGAGGACCTCGTCGACCACCTGCTGTGGGTCGAGCGCCTTGCGGTTGTAGATCTTGACGAGCACCTGGTTCTTGAATTCCAGTGCGGCCTCGACCTTCTGGGTGAGGATCTTCTCGTCGAGCACGTCGGCGACCCGCACGCCCACACGGGCGATCTTGTCCTGGTAGCAGGGGCCGATACCGCGTCCGGTGGTGCCGATCTTCTTCTTGCCGAGGAAGCGTTCGGTGACCTTGTCGATGGCCACGTGGTACGGCATGATCAGGTGCGCATCGGCCGAGAGCAGCAGACGGGACGTGTCGACGTCGCGCTTCTCGAGGCCTTCGAGCTCGGTGAGCAGCACACCCGGATCCACCACGACACCGTTGCCGATGACGTTGTTGACGCCGGGCGTCAGGATGCCCGACGGGATCAGGTGCAGGGCGAACTTGTCGCCGTTGGGCAGCACGACCGTGTGACCGGCGTTGTTGCCACCCTGGTAGCGCACGACCCACTGCAGACGTCCGCCGAGTAGATCGGTAGCTTTGCCCTTGCCCTCGTCGCCCCACTGGGCTCCGATCAGGACGATTGCCGGCATGTCGCGCTCTCCTCAGGCAGGTGTCTACGTGCGGGCGGTCTCGCCTGCAGGGTCCTGCCCAACCGGGCAGCAGCCGGGACCACAGTGTAGTCCACCCTCCGACGAGCGCGAATGACGGGACTGCCCAAGCGCCCGGAGCTGCGGCGCGCGGTGGCGGGTCGCCGCCGCCCTCCCCCACCGGCTTCCCATTACAGTGGACGCAGCCGAGAGCCCGACGAACCCGACCCCTCGAGGAGACCCGTTGACCCCGGTAGTGCTCAGATGCGGTGACGTGCCATTGCCGTTGGCGCTGACCCCCGTGACCGCACTGTCTGCGCCTGCCCTCCCCGAGAAGGACGACTTCGAGGACGTCTTCGCGCATCTCGAGTCGGTGGAGGACCCTCGTCTGGTCCTCGTAGGCAACGACGCGGCCTTCGCCGCGACCGTCACCCGGCTGATGCGCACCGAACGTCTCGACCTGGAGGTCGCGTACGTCCCGGAGACACGAACGCCGGCCACGGAGGCGTACGGGCTGCGGACGGGGTCGAAGGCCGCCACCGTCGCCCTCCAGGGGGTCGCGAAGCCGTTGCCGCTCATCCGCGACGACGCCGGTATCGCCCTCGTCGGCCGTGCGCTGCTGTGCGGCGAGAACGGCGATGCGCTCGTCGGGGAGGCCTACGTCGACGACACCCGCCTGTTCTCCGGCACGGTGCCCGGCATCCGTGTCGAACCCACGCCGGCGATGCCCGGTCTGCGGGCCGCGATCGACCGGCCGCGCTGGTTCGGCGGCTACAAGTGGCTGACGGGCCGGGCCATGCAGTTGGGTTCCCCCGCCGCGGTCGTCACCCGCGACGGGGTCGCGAACCCCCGGGCTCTCAAGCGGTCGACCTTCTACCGGCACGACAAGAAGTGGAAGCTCGTCCGTTGAGATCCATTTTCAGCCGACGTTGACCCCGTAGTCCCGCGCGATGCCCGCCAGGCCCGAGGCGTAGCCCTGGCCGATGGCGCGGAACTTCCACTCGCCACCGTGGCGGTACAGCTCACCGAAGACCATCGCGGTCTCGGTGGACGCATCCTCGGTGAGGTCGTACCGGGCGAGTTCCCGGCCGTCGGCGCGGTCGACGACGCGGATGAACGCGTTGCGCACCTGACCGAACGACTGGCCCCGCGCGTCGGCGTCGTGGATCGACACCGGGAAGACGATCGACTTGACCTCCGCGGGAACGGCGACGAGGTCGACGTTCACGCTCTCGTCGTCGCCCTCGCCCTCACCGGTGAGGTTGTCGCCGGTGTGCTCGACGGAGCCGTCCGGCGAACGCAGGTTGTTGTAGAAGACGAAATGCTGATCGGACAGGACCTTGCCGTTCTCGCTCGTCAGCAGTGCGCTGGCGTCGAGATCGAAGTCCGCGCCGGTCGTCGCACGCACGTCCCAGCCGAGACCCACCGTCACCGCCGTCAGGTTCGGAGCCTCCTTCGACAGCGAAACGTTGCCGCCCTTGGCCAAGCTCACACCCATACCGAATCCTTTCGCTCGATGATCGTTGCCTACCGCCACCCTAGTGAAGACCGGACGAGTCGGGCAGGGACGTGTGAAGACCATCCCGTAGGGGTAGCCGCAGGGCACCGGACGATGGCCGGGGACGGCGTTCCCGGCCTTTCGGTGTGTACGGCGAATGTCGCACGAGGGAGAAGAGGGTCGGCTGTGGTGATTCGAATCGCGTCGGTACCTGCGTCGCACGTCTACGTCCGGCACCTCGCCTGCCCGGAGGGCGACGACGTGATCCGGTTGACGGATCCGGTTCCCGCCGACGGCCGCAAGGTTCCCGGTGGCTGGTGGCCGCCGTTGATGCTCGAGCCGGGCTGGGTGAGCGACCACCACGAGGAATTCGACGTCTTCCACATCCATTTCGGATTCGACGCGATCGGCGCGGAGCAGCTGCAGGACGTCGTCGCCGAACTCGCCGCGCACGACAAGCCTCTCGTGTACACGGTGCACGACCTGCGGAACCCGCACCATCCCACCCCCGGTGAGCACCACAAGCAACTCGACGTGCTGATTCCGGCCGCGGACGAACTGATCACCCTCACGCCGGGCGCAGCCGAGCGGATCCGAGTGCGCTGGGGCCGGGAGGCGACGGTCCTGCCGCATCCGCACGTCGTCGAACAGCACTGGCTCGAGCGGCCGCGGCGCGACGAGAGTCCGTTCGTCGTGGGAGTCCACGCGAAGAGCCTGCGCGCGAACATGGATCTGTTCCCGGTGCTCGACACCCTGGCCGAGACCGTACGGTCCCTTCCGGATGCGGTGTTGCAGATCGACGTGCACGACGAGATCTTCGATCCCGACAATGCGTACTGGTACAACCCGGAAGCCGGTTCCCGCATCCTGCAGTACGGCGAGCAATCCCAGGTGGACGTGCGCGTGCATCCGTACTTCTCCGACGACGAACTGTGGCAGTACCTCTCGGATCTGTCGGTGTCGGTGCTGCCCTATCGTTTCGGAACCCATTCGGGTTGGCTGGAGGCGTGTTTCGACCTCGGCACCGCCGTGATCGCGCCGAGTTGCGGCTTCTACGGTGAGCAACGCCGGTGCGGTGTGTACACCTACGACGAGGACACCTTCGACGCCGACTCCCTCGATCGGTGTGTGCGAGAACTGTACGAGAGCAGGGATCTTCCGCGAGCCGACTGGTCGCAACGTATGGACGAGCGTCGCGCGCTGGCCCGCGCCCATCGTGACATCTACCTGCGTGCGATGAGCGGCCGGAGCGGATCATGACGCCGTTGCGCATCGCGCTCATCGCGTCGAACCGGTATCCGATCCGCCAGCCCTTCGCCGGCGGACTCGAAGCACACGTGTGGCATCTCGCCCACGCGCTCGGCAAGGACGGCCACGAGGTGACGCTCTTCGCCGCACCGGGATCCGATCCGGACCTTCCGGCCTCGTTCTTCGAGGTGCCGTCCTTCGAGGCCAGCGAACTCGCACGCAGCGATGTGTCGATGCCCCCGGCGAACGGCTTCCTCGGCGACCACCACGCCTACCTGTCGCTGATGCTCGATCTCGCCGGACCGTCCGCCGATGCCTTCGACGTCGTGCACAACCACAGCCTGCACTACCTGCCGATCGCGATGGCCCGCATGTTGCGCACTCCGTTGCTCTGCACGCTGCACACGCCGCCGACACCGTGGCTCGAGTCGGCGATGGCGACGCCGGGTGGGTGCCCGGGCACGTTCGTCGCGGTCAGCCGGCACACCGCGACGGCCTGGGAACACGCCACGCCCGGTCCGGTGGCGGTCGTGCCCAACGGTGTCGATCTCGGAGCGTGGCCGGTCGGTTCGGGTGGCGAGGACCTGATCTGGTTCGGCCGCCTCGTACCGGAGAAGGGCGCGCATCTCGCGATCGAGGTCGCGCGCCGAGCCGGTTACCGGCTGCGGATCGCGGGCCCGATCAGCAACCGCAGGTACTTCGCGGAACACGTCGAACCGTTCCTCGGTCCCGACGTGATCTATCTCGGTCATCTCTCCCAGCCGGATCTCGCTGCCGCGGTGGGACGTTCGGCAGCAGCACTCATCACCCCGCAATGGGACGAACCGTACGGGCTCGTCGTCGCCGAGTCCCTCGCGTGCGGGACACCCGTGGTGGCCTTCGCGCGCGGCGGCATCCCGGAGGTCGTCGACGAGAGCAGCGGATGCCTGGTCGCGCCGGACGACATCGACGGCCTGGCCGCGGCGATACCCCGCGCGGTCGGCCTGTCCCGTTCCTCCGCCCGGGCCCGCGCGGAGGAACGCTGTTCGGAACGCACGATGGTCGATGCGTACGTCTCGCTGTATCGGGAACTCGCGGGAGCGGCATGATCGGCTACTACATCCATCACCACGGGCACGGACACCGCACCCGTGCGAGCAGCATCTGCGCGCATCTGCGGACGCCGGTGACAGCATTGTCGTCGGTGCCGCTGGGCACCGCCGCCGACGCCTTCGACGACGTGGTGCTTCTCCCCCGCGACGACCTCGCCATCGACACCGCGCAGAACCCGACGGCTCACGATGTCCTCCACTGGGTTCCCACCCACGACGACGGTCTCCGCGAGCGCATGCACGCACTGGGATCGTGGATCGCCGCGACGCGCCCGAGCCTACTGGTGGTGGACGTGTCGGTGGAGGTGACGCTCCTCGCCCGGTTGTACGGCATCCCTGTGGTGGTGCTCGCGATGCCGGGTGACCGCACCGACACCGCGCACACGTTGGCCTACAGCGTCGCCGACCATCTCGTCGCACCGTGGTCGCAGGAGGTCTACGACCCGCGCTGGCTGCGCCGGTATCCAACCTCGTACGTAGGCGGCATCAGCCGTTTCGACGGTCGCCCGTCCCCCACCCCTGTGGCCGGCGAGAAGCCGAGGGTCCTCGTCATGAGCGGCAGCGGCGGGTCGTCGATCACCGTCGACGACCTGCACCGGTTCTCGTCGCGCTTTCCCCAATACGAATGGGAGGGTCTCGGTGTCGCGGGCGGCCCGTGGATCGACGATCCGTGGCCCGTCCTCACCGGCGCCGACGTCGTGATCGGGCACGCGGGCCAGAACACCGTCGCCGACATCGCGGCCGCCGCGCGACCGGCAGTCGTCATCGCCGAGCCCCGACCGTTCGATGAACAGCACTCCACCGCAACGGCTCTGGACAAGGCCGGACTCGCGGTGGGTCTCGACGGGTGGCCCGACCCGGACCGCTGGCCCGAACTGATCGAGCGAGCACGCAGCCTCGACCCCGTCGAATGGAAACGCTGGCAGGTGGACGGTGCCGCGGGGCGCGCGGCGGCGATTGTGGACGAACTTGCGGAGAGGTCATGACGGTCTCGGTCGTCACCGTCGCCGCGGGTCGCGGCACGCATCTGCGACGGCAACTCGACGGCCTCGCCCGCAGCACCCGGACACCCGACGAGCACATCGTCGTCGCGATGGGCGATCCGGAGGTCGCGGAGGTGGTCGCCGCTGCGGGATCGTCTGCGCGGGTGGTGGAGATGGACGTCGACTCCGCGAAACTGCCGGTCGGGGAGGCGCGGAATCTGGGTGCGCGGAGGGCGTCGTCGGATCTGCTCGTCTTCCTCGACGTCGACTGCATCCCCGCTCCCGACCTCATCGAACGGTATGCCGAGGCGGCCGGTCGGCACCCGGCTGCGCTGCTCAACGGTCCGGTCACCTATCTGTCCGAACCGGACACCGGCGGCTACGATCTCGACTGGTTGGTCGACTCGATCGATCCGCATCCGGCACGTCCCTTCCCCTCCTCGGGTGAGATCGTGCTGGACGACAGGCACGAGTTGTTCTGGTCGCTGTCGTTCGCGGCCCGGTCGCTCGTGTGGGACCGCGTCGGCGGGTTCTGCACCGCCTACAGCGGATACGGCGGCGAGGACACCGATTTCGGGCAGAAGGCCGCGCGCGCCGGAGTGCCGATGGCCTGGGTCGGCGGCGCCCACGCCTTCCACCAGTACCACCCGGTGTCGAACCCGCCGGTCGAGCATCTCGACGACATCCTCACCAACGCCGCGCTGTTCCACCAACGTTGGGGCTGGTGGCCGATGCGGGGGTGGCTCGACGAGTTCGAGCGTCTCGGTCTCGTCCACTACGATGCGGGCGAGCGGCGATGGAGGAAGATGACCTCGCCTCGACCCTGAGGGGAATTCGTGTCCGAGGTCGTCGGGATGCTCGAACGCATCGGTGCGTGGAGCCCGTACTTCCGGGTGGGTACCGGTCCCGTCGACGACACGTGGCATCCGACCTCCGATCTGCGCGATCCCGCCGTCCGCGACGCACTGGTCGCCACGACTGCCGCGCGGATGGGTACCGACGAGATGCGGGTCGCGGCGTCGACGTTCTTCTTCGGCTACGTCGCCCGCCTGTGGTCGGTGGCCATCGGTTCCGTCGTGGACTCCGGCCGGTGCGTCCGACTCGATCCCGAGCAGTTGCTGTGGCGCGACGACGCAGGCCTGCAGTTGCACATCGTCGAACCCGAGTTCGGTGGCGAGGTGGCGGTCGAAGTGCTCGACGCGCAGGTCGAGCCGCTCGTCGACGGGTGGAGCGAGGTGGCCGCGTCCGGGCTGTTGTGGGGGAACACGGCGTCGGCCCTGGTCGGCACGGCGCAGATGATCGGCTCGGACGCCCGGCCCCACATCGACGCCTTACTGAAGGATCGGCGTCTCGCCGACGCCCTCGACGCGACGACCGGTCGACGCCGTAGCTGCTGCCTCTACTACCGCACGCCCGGCGGCGGGCTGTGCGGCGACTGTGTCTTCAAATCGTGAACTCCGGAGCGCGAAGTGGTCACAGGAGCGCGTAATTACGCGCTCCTACGACCATTTCGCGCGGCAATCCTGCTACGTGTAGGACGAGGCGCGAATCCGGTGGTAACGGATGACGGGTGTCCCCCCTTCGTAGGAGACCGCGGCACGCACACCGTAGACCTGTTGGATCATCTGTTCCGTCAGCGCCTCGGCCGGAGCTCCGTGAGCAACGACCCGCCCTTTCTCGAGAACGATCACTCGATCACAGAACATCGCCGCGAGATTGAGATCGTGCAGCGCGACGTAGGTCGTCACCGGCAACGCTACGACCCGTTCGAGGATGTCGAGCTGGTGTTGGATGTCGAGGTGGTTGGTCGGTTCGTCGAGCAACAGTTCTTCGGGTTCCTGCGCCAGAGCTCGGGCGATCTGTGCGCGCTGACGTTCACCACCCGACATCGCTCGCCACAACCGGTCGGCGTGTTCGGTCATTCCGGTCACCTCGAGCGCATGTGCGATGGCGGCGTCCCCGCCGTCGTCACGGCCGAGAACGTCGGCGTGCGGAATTCTTCCCAGCCGCACGACATCCCGTACCCGGATGTCGACCTCGGTGTGGGCGTGCTGCCCGACCATCGCGACGCGGCAAGCCAGTGTTCGACGGCCGAGGCTGTGGATATCGGTGCCATCGAGCGTCACCGCACCCGAGTCCGGACGATCGACTCCGGCCAGCAGGCGGAGCAACGACGACTTGCCCGACCCGTTCGGTCCGAGAAGTCCGATCGTCTCCCCGGGCACGGGAGCGATCGTCACGTCGTCGACGACGAGATGTCCGCCGCGGCTCCACCGCAGCGACTTTGCGGACAGTGTCACGGAGTACTCCTCGTACGGAAGAGGATCAGTGCGAAGGCCGGCACGCCGATCAGTGCGGTCACCACACCGACGGGAACCTCTTGCGGTGCGAAGACGGTGCGGGCGACCGCATCGACCCACACCATGAAGACCGCCCCGACGACGGCGGTGACCGGAACGAGACGACTGTGCCGCGGGCCCACCAGGAAACGGGCCGCATGGGGCAGCACCAGCCCGACGAACCCGATCGCCCCTGCTGCACTGACCAGGACGGCGGTGATCAACGCCGTCACCATGAGGAACAGCAGACGGGTACGTCCGACCGCGATCCCGAGGGTCGCGGCGGTCGACGAACCGAATGTGAAGGCGTCCAGCGACGACGCCTTCACCAGGCACACCACGATTCCGGCGGCGCAGACCGCTCCGCAGAGCGCGACGTCGGTCCAGGTTGCTCCGCTCAGGGAACCGAGTAGCCAGAACAGCACTCCCCGAGTGCGTTCCGCGTCGGCGGAGGAGATGACGATGAACGATGTCAGCGCCGAGAACAGTTGTGTTCCTGCCACTCCGGCCAGCACCACACGGGAGGTCCCGCCCCCTGCCCCGGTCGCCAGCAGCAGCACGAGTGCGAAGGAGACGAGTGCCCCGAGAAACGCTCCGCCCGACAACGACACGGCACCCCCGCCGATGCCCAGCACTGCGATCATCACCGCGCCGGTCGAGGCACCCGAGGAGATGCCGAGCACGAAGGGATCCGCCAGCGGATTACGTAACAACGACTGCATGATCACGCCACACACCGCAAGTCCGGCACCACACACCGCCGCGAGCAAGGTGCGCGGGAGACGCAGTTCCCACACGATCCCTTCCCGAATCGCGGTGACGGAACTGTCGGCCAAGCCGAGACGGTCGAAGATCACCGCGTACACGTCGACGACGGACAACTCCGCCGGGCCGATCGTGACGGTCACGGCGATCGACAGTGCGAGAACGATCAGCCCCGCGACCACCACGACACCGGCCACCGGAGCCCGGCGCCCCTTCGAGGGTCGCCGGGCAGTGGACGTCACCATCAGCTGTCGAGATTCCACTCGCGCAGGGCGTCGGCGACCTTCTTGATGCCGTCGACCGTGCGGATGGACGGATTCAGGTCGGCGCCGTTGACCACGATGTACCGCCGGTTCTGCACCGCGCTCAGGCGCTGGGTGACCGGATTCGATTCCAGGAACTCGATCTTGCTGTCCAGAGCGTCCCCGGTGACGCTCCGGCGACTCAGGTCGGCCAGCACGAGTGCGGTCGGGTTGCGGTCGAGAATCGATTCCCAGCTCACCTGGGGCCACTCGTTGGTGGTGTCGTCGAAGACGTTCTTCGCTCCAACCGAATCGGTGATGATTCCCGACGACCCGCAGCAACCCGCCACATAGGGCGTCTCGATGTCGGCGAACCAGTAGGCGAGCGACACGCCGGCCGCGTTCACCTGCCCCGACACGTTCTCGTATCGCTGTTCGAGTTCGGCGACGAACTCCTCACCGCGCTCACGCACGTCGAAGATCGCGGCGAGGTCTCGGATCTCCTTGTACACCGCGCCCATGGTCAGCGGTTCGGTGCGGTTGCCGTCGGCGTTGACGCTGTTGTCGTCCTTGCCGTCGCAATCGGTGGGCGAGAGGTAGGCAGGCACTCCGAGTTGTTCGAACTGTGAAGGTTCGGCGACCCCACCGGCGCCGAGTGTGCCGCCGAAGGACGCCGAGACGAAATCCGGTTCCGTGTCGAGCACGACCTCGAAGGACGGCTTGTTGTCAGCCAGACGCGGAACCTTCGCGTTCTCGTCGGCGAGGTTCTCCCGAACGGGATCGGTCCAGGTCGCGGTGCCGACCATGCGGTCGGCGAGACCGAGCGACAGCAGGATCTCGGTGGATCCCTGATTCAGGGACACCGCCCGCTGTGGTGGCGCGTCGACGGTGAGCGTCCTGCCGCAGTTCTCGATGGTGAGCGGGTACGCCGACGCGGCTGTGTCCGGCTCGGGCGGAGTCGATTGTTCGTCGTTCGACGAGCATCCCGACACGGTCAGCGCCGCCGCCATCAATGCGACGCCGACGCGCACCACCGAATACCGCCTCGTACGGGCGGTGAATATCGAATTGTTCATGTCCATCCTCGTGGGTCCTGCTTCGGCGACGCAGGTGTCCTGGCTCCCGGATCGACGCTCGCCCCCGGCCTTCCAACCCGTATGGGCCGTGACCATGCTGTTGGGGGATCACTCCTCGGTGACAGTTGCGGGACAGCCACGGATTCGCACCGTTGTTCCCTACGTCGCTACGAACAGTACAAGACCCGACGTCGGTCCCGGAACCGCGCAACCGGGCGTCCGCCACCCATCGACACCGGATGAGGCACCATATCCGAATGGCATCCGGCCGAAGAACCCTCGTCGTCGCATGCGCGCCGAAGGCTACCGTTTCGTGACGGTGTCGGAGCTGCTCGACATGCAGTCCTCGTGAACTCCGGAGCGCGAAATGGTCATCGGTACGCGTTGTTACGCGCTCCGATGACCATTTCGCGCTCTGATCCTCAGGTGAACGGGACCCCGCCGGTGACGGCGATGGTCTCCCCGGTGATGTAGCTCGACTCCTGGGAGGCGAGGAAGACGTAGGCCGGGGCGAGTTCGGCGGGTTGGCCGGGGCGACCGAGCGGGGTGTCCTTGCCGAACTGCTCGTACGCGTCCTTCGGCATGGTCGCGGGAATGAGGGGTGTCCAGATCGGGCCGGGTGCAAGCGCATTGACGCGGATGCCCTTGCCCGCCACGTCGGAGGCGAGGCCCTTGGTGAAGTCGACGATGCCGGCCTTCGTGGTTGCGTAGTCGAGCAGACCCGGCGACGGACTCACCGCCTGGATCGAGGTGGTGTTGACGATCGTCGAACCCGGCCCCATCGCGGCGACCGCGAACTTCGACAACCAGAACAGGGCGTAGAGGTTCGTCTTCATCACGCGGTCGAACTGTTCGGTGGAGATGTCGCCGATGCCGCCGGGCTCGAGATGCTGATAGGCGGCGTTGTTGACGAGGATGTCGATGCCGCCGAGTTCGGACACCGTCGTGTCGATCAATCGTCGGCAGAACTCCTCCTCCCGGATGTCGCCGGGCATGCGCACCGCGCGGCGTCCCGCCTGTTCGACGAGTTCGGCGGTCCGCTTGCCGTCCTCGTCCTCCTCGTCGAGATAGGCCAGGACGACGTCGGCGCCCTCCCGCGCGAAGGCCACTGCGACCGCCCGTCCGATACCGGAATCACCACCGGTGATCAGGGCGCGACGCCCTTCGAGTCGTCCGCTCCCCCGGTACGTCGCCTCACCGTGGTCCGGGGCGGAGAGCAGATCGGCGGTCGCGCCGGGATAGGCGATCTCCGGTTGCTCCTCGAGCGGTGGAACCGGGTGCTGTTCGCCCGGGTGCTGCATGCGGTACTGGTCCTGGTCCGGCATTCTCGCTCTCCCTCGATCGGGTTCGTATGGGGCAGTACCCGGTGCGCCGCGGCGCCACACCGGCACCGGCCCCGAGGGGGTGTGGCGGAGCAAAATTGCAGGTGGACGACATGAGCGAGGTCACATCGGCGTCCGGCGCATAATGGCCACCCATGTGTCGGAACGGAGAGGTCGAGGCATGAGCGCGGACGGTACGAGCGCGGACCTGTCGGCCTATCGGAACGACTTCGCCCGGATCGAGAAGAAGGTCGCCGGGGAATTCGACGCCGGTCGCCGCGGCAAGGTCCTGGCGATCTGCGTCGTCGTCCTGACGGTGTGCATGTTGCTTCCGCAGACGTCGTCGGCGTGGTCGTGGACGGTCTTCGGCAGTTGGTTCGGCGACACTGCGCCCGTGGCGGTGCCGCTGCGGATCTTCGCGGTCCTGGCCCTGGTGTTCGGGGTGGTGATCTCGACGCTGGCGTTGTGGCTGCGACGATGGAAGCTGGCGTCGCTCGCGATGCTCGGCTCGGGGCTGTCGTCGTTCTTCGGGCTGTTGGCGTACTGGTCGCAGGCGGGGATGATCACGAACGCACCGCATCACCCCACCGCCGCGCTGATCGCCGAATGGCTGGTGATGATCGTGATGACGTCGCAGTGGTTGCCGATCGTGCTGAGCCGGTCGCCCACGGACGTCCCGCCCCGGCCGCATCCGCTGCGGACCGGTCGACGGTAGGTCAGCGCTCGACGAGCGAGCCCATCTTCTTCGCCAGGAACTCGATGCTGCGACGCGGCACGAGCCGGGCGAGCAGGTCGAGCATCATCGCGTCCTTGCCGATGCACACCCGGAAGGTGCCCTTCTCGATCGCGTCGGCGATCCTGTGTGCGGCCTCGGCGGACGAGGTGATCCTGACGGAGGCATCGGTGTTGCGTCCCGGGATCGCGGCACCGGAGTTCTCGGCGATGCCGGTGCGGACGGCGCCGGGGAACACCAGCGTCACCGCGACCTTCGTCGTGCGCAGTTCGGCGTACAGGCCCTCGGTGAGCAGCTTGACCGCCGCCTTGCTCGCGCCGTAGACCGACTGGCCCGGCACCGGCACGAAGGCACCCATGCTCGACACGTTGAGCAGGCTCGCCTCGGGACGACTCAGCAGCTCGGGGAGGAACGCCTTGCACATATGGACGACGCCCCAGTAGTTGACGTCGAGCACCTTGTTCATCTCGTCGTACGGCAGGTCTGCGAACGGGACGAACTTCTGGATGATGCCGGCGACGTTGGCGACCCCGTCGACCCGCCCGTGTGCTGCGGTCACCTCGCCCACCAGGGCTTCGACGGCGGCGCGATCGGAAACGTCGACCGTGTGGGTGGTCAGACGGTCGTCGTACGCGACCGCCAGGGCACGGGTGCCGTCGAGAGCCTCGGCGCGGAGGTCGACCGCCGCGACCCGCGCCCCACGCACGAGGAGTTCGAGGACGACGTCGCGTCCGATCCCGTTGCCTCCACCGGTGACGACGAAAACCCTGTCACGGATCTGCATGCTGCCTCCTCGTGTCGTTGGGTCCAGTCAATCCGGTCCGGCGACCCGACGCCACCCGAAGTGTGCGCGTGCACGTCTGCGGGTATCCGCCCGGACACGAGTCGGCCCAGCGTACGGAGGTAGAAGTGACGACGTCGAAGAAGAAGGACGACGAGGTGCGCAAGGACCCGCCGGGTCCGGTCGATCACGGTCGCAACGGCGGTATGGCGACCCGGGAGAACGCCCCCGAGGTGGTCGAGCGTTCGGACGACGACGAGAAGTGACCCGATCCGGACGATGTGAACGGCCACGAGGCCACCGATCGGGCCGATAGGTTGAGTACATGCAGTTCGCCGGACCGGCCGAACAGTACAACCGCTTCATGGGCCGCTACGCAGCGACGCTCGCGCCCGCCCTGGCGGACGCGGGTGGGGTGAGGGGCGGGCATCGGGTCTGCGACGTGGGATGCGGACCGGGTGGGCTCACCCGTGAACTGGTCGCCCGGGTCGGTGCAGCGAACGTCGCAGCGATCGATCCCGCTCCCCAGTTCGCGGCGGCGTGCCGGCAGATCGCACCGGAGATCGACGTCCGCGTCGGGGTGGCCGAGAACCTGCCGTGGCCGGACGGAACGTTCGACGTCACCCTGGCATCGTTGGTTCTCGGATTCATGAACGATCCCGAACTGGGTGTGCGGGAGATGGTGCGGGTGACCCGTCCGGGCGGCACCGTCGCCGCGTGCATGTGGGACACCACGGCCGGCGGGATGACGATGCTCCGCGTCTTCTGGACCGCAGTGGGAACGGTCGAGCCCGGCACTCCGGGTGAGAGGACACTGCCCGGTACCAGCGAAGGCGACATCGCCGACCGGTTTCGGCGGGCGGGTCTGCACGAGGTGGTCGGCGGCGCCCTGTCCGCGCGCGCCGATTACGCCGATTTCTCCGACTTCTGGGAACCCTTCACGTTCGGTGTGGGACCGGCCGGTCGGCACCTGGTCTCGATGTCCGAAAGGCACCGCGTCGCAGTGCGTGATGCCTGCCGTGCTGCTCTTCCGTCCGGACCGTTCTCGCTCGACGCCCGCGCCTGGTATGCGCGGGGAACGGTTCCGGACGAACGGAACTCACCCTCGCCGCAGTAAATAGGTGTCCATCACCCAGCCGCGGGCCTGCTTGGCCCGCGCACGGGCCTCACGGATCGCGGGAAGCACCTCGGCAAGCTTGCCCGCGACGAGTTCTTCGTCGTCGGTTCCCAGATTCGCACCCCACCACATGCTCCACGTCCCGTCGAGGTCGGCGCAGGCAAGGCCGCCGTCGAGCATCACCACGATGTTCGACGCACCCGCTGCGACGTCCCGAAGCAACCGACGACCGGTCGTCACGGTGATCGGCCCGCCGATGGTGTTGAGCACGAGACGATGTCGGGCCGCGAGCAGTTGCACGCTGCTGATACCGGGAACGACGTCGTAGTCGAACCACACCCTCCCGCGTTCGAGGATGCGTTCGACGACGCGGATCGTGCTGTCGTACAAGCTCGGATCCCCCCAGACCAGGAAGCCGACCGTCTCGTCCTCCCGAACCTGTTCGAGCAGAACGGTCTCGTATGCCTCGGCGCGGGCGGCGTGCCAGTCGCGCACCTCGTCTCCGTAGCGCTCCGGGTTCCGGTCGCGGGGCGGGTCGGGCACCACGACCATCCGATAGGAGCCGGAAGTGTGACGGCGCAGGATCTCTTCGCGGACCGCCACGAGATCGTCCACGCCCCGCTTCTTGTCGGGCACAAGGAAGACGTCGACGCTCTCGAGGGCGCGCACCGCCGCCACCGTGAGATCGTCCGGTCCCCCGGGGCCGATCCCGATGAGCCGAACCCTCACCCCCGGTCCTCGAGATCGCCCTCGACGTCGAGATAGGCCTGCTGCAGTCTGTTCATCGTCTCGGGATCCGGTTCGGACCACAGCCCGCGATCGGCCGCCTCGGTGAGCCGTTCGACGATCCCGCGCAGCGCCCACGGATTCGCTTCGCGGAGGAACTGCTGGTTCTCCGGGTCGAGCGCATAGTTCTGTGCGAGCGACTCGTACATCCAGTCCTCGACCACACCGGCAGTGGCGTCGTAGCCGAACAGGTAGTCGACGGTCGCGGCGAGTTCGAATGCGCCCTTGTAGCCGTGCCGGCGCATCGCACCGATCCACCGCGGGTTGACGACCCGAGCGCGGAAGACCCGTGCGGTCTCCTCCGCCAGTGAGCGGGTGCGCACCGCATCGGGGGTGGTGGAATCGCCGATGTATGCCTTCGGGTCGGTGCCCGTCAGCGCCCGCACCGTTGCGACCATGCCGCCGTGGTACTGGAAGTAGTCGTCGGAGTCGGCGATGTCGTGTTCGCGGGTGTCGGTGTTCTTCGCCGCCACCGCGATCCGTCGATAGTTCGCACGCATGTCGTCGGCGGCCGGAACACCGTGCAGCCCACGCCCGTAGGCGAATCCGCCCCAGGCCGTGTAGACCTCGGCGAGATCGGCGTCGGTACGCCAGTTGCCTGAGTCGATGAGTTGCAGGATGCCGGCACCGTACGAGCCGGGCTTCGATCCGAAGATGCGCCGTACCGCACGGTCGGCGTCGCCGTGTTCGGCTTCGTCCCGCCGAGCGTGGGCTCGCACGTAGTTCTGCTCGTCGGGTTCGTCGAGGGCGGCGACCATGCGGATCGCGTCGTCGAGCATCCCGATGACGTGTGGGAACGCGTCCCGGAAGAAGCCGGAGATCCGGACCGTGACGTCGATGCGGGGCCGGCCGAGTTCCTCGAGCGGGATCACGGTCAGTTCGCGCACCCGACGCGACTCGGCGTCCCATTCCGGCCGCACACCGATGAGTGCGAGCACTTCGGCGATGTCGTCGCCGGCGGTGCGCATCGCCGAGGTCCCCCACACCGACAGGCCGACCGACTGCGGGTACTCCCCCGTGTCGGCGAGATACCGCCCGATCAGATTGTCCGCCAACGCGACACCGGTGTCGTAGGCGAGCCGGCTCGGGACGGCTTTCGGGTCGACGGTGTAGAAGTTGCGCCCGGTCGGCAGCACGTTGACCAGGCCGCGCAAGGGTGAGCCGGACGGACCGGCCGGGACGTATCCACCATCGAGTGCGTGCAGCACCGCGTCGAGTTCGACCCTTGTGCCCGCGAGGCGGGGAACCACTTCGTCGGCAGCGAAGGTGAGCACCCTCGCGACCTCGGAATCAGGATGGCCGAGCACGGTTTCGACGATGCGTGCAGATGACCCGGCGTGCCAACCGTCGTCCTCCATGGCCTCCACGAGCGACCGCGCGACGCTCTCGACGGCATCGACCTCCTTCGACGGAGCATCGGACTTCAGCCCGAGTGCGGTGCGCAGACCCGGGACGGCGTTGCTCCTGCCGCCCCACACCTGCGCGGCCCGCAGTATCGACAACACGAGATTCACTCGCGCCTCGCCGGTCGGCGCGTCGCCGAGGACGTGCAGGCCGTCGCGGATCTGCGCGTCCTTGACCTCGCACAACCATCCGTCGACGTGCAACAGGAAGTCGTCGAATTCGGCGTCGTGCGGGCGGTCGTCGAGTCCGAGATCGTGGTCCAGCTTCGCCGCCTGGATGAGCGTCCAGATCTGCGCCCGGATCGCGGGCAGTTTCGCCGGATCCATCGCGGCGATGTTCGAGTACTCGTCGAGCAGCTGTTCGAGACGAGCGATGTCGCCGTAGGATTCGGCGCGCGCCATGGGCGGGATGAGGTGGTCGACGATCGTCGCGTGCGCTCGGCGTTTGGCCTGCGCCCCTTCGCCCGGATCGTTGACGAGGAACGGGTAGATCAGCGGCAGGTTACCGATCGCGGCGTCGGTCGCGCAGGCGGCGGACAGACCCGCGTTCTTGCCCGGCAGCCACTCCATCGACCCGTGTTTGCCGAGATGCACCACGGCGTCGGCACCGAAGCCGTGCTCGACCCACTTGTAGGCGGCGAGGTAGTGGTGCGAGGGTGCCATGTCGGGATCGTGGTAGATCGCCACCGGATTCTCGCCGAATCCGCGGGGCGGCTGGATCATAAGCACCACGTTGCCGGCTTGCAGGGTCGCCAGCACGATGGCGTCACCGTCGACGAACAACCGTCCCGGTGCCGGTCCCCACGCTTCGATCATGGCGTCGGTGAGCTCGGCCGGTAGACCGTCGGTCCACCGAAGGTAGTCGGAGGTGCTCACCCGCACCGGATTTCCGGCGAGTTGCTCGGCGGTGAGCCATTCCTCGTCCTGCCCGCCGGCATCGATCAGGGCGTGGATGAGGGCGTTTCCGGCCTCGGTGTCGTCCTCGACGTCCATGCCGGGGAAGCCGTCTCCCAGGTCGTATCCGGCATCGCGCAGCGCGCGCAGCATCCGGATCGCCGATACCGGCGTGTCGAGGCCGACGGCATTGCCGACACGGGAATGCTTGGTCGGATAGGCGGACAACATGACCGCGATCCGGCGCTGTGCCGGAGGTACATGCCGTAATCGTGCGTGCGACACCGCGATACCGGCGACACGTCGACACCGTTCCGGGTCGGTGACGTAGCGGGGCAGGCCGTCGGTGTCGAGTTCCTTGAACGAGAACGGCACCGTGATGATGCGCCCGTCGAATTCGGGGACGGCGATCTGCGTGGCCGAATCGAGCGGTGACACACCGTCGTCCGATTCCGCCCAGTCGTCGCGACTCCACGTCAGGCACAGGGCCTGCAGGATCGGGATGTCGAGCGCGGCGAGCGCTCCGACGTCCCACGCCTCGTCCTCACCTCCCGCGCTCACGGTCGCGGGTCGAGTGCCACCGGCCGCCAGCACCGTCACGACCAGCGCGTCGAGGGTACCGAGTTCGGCGAGCAGGTCGTCGGGCGCACCGCGCAGCGACGCGCAGTGGATCACCACGCCACGAGCCGTGCCGGTCGCGTCGATCGCGTCGGCGAGGTCGTGTGCGAACTGGACGTTTCCGCTGGTGTGGTGGGCTCGGTAGAACAACACGCCGACGCGCGGCAACCGCGCGCCGCCGGACGATTCGGGACGGTCGAGCACACCCCATTCGGGCAGCTCGGCGGGCGGTTCGAAACCGTCACCACCGAGCAACACGGTGTCGTTCAGAAAGGCGTGGAGCTGCCCGAGATTGGCCGGGCCGCCGTGTGCGAGATAGCGATGCGCTTCGGCAGCAATGCCGATCGGCACCGTCGAATGCTCCATGAGCTCGGCGTCCGGGGTCTGTTCGCCGCCGAGGACGATCACCGGGACACCCGCGGCGAGCACGGTGTCGAGCCCCGATCGCCAGCTGCGGGCGGAACCCAGGATCCGCACCACGACCAGGTCGGATCCGTCGAGCAGAGCGGGCAGTTCGGTGGACACGTCGAGGCGCGACGGGTTGCCGAGCACCCAGTCGGCACCGCTCGACCGCGCCGACAGCAGGTCGGTGTCGGACGTCGACAACAAAGTCAGGCGCGTCACGACGCAACCCGAAAACACAGGCGTACAGCCATGCTCAGTCTCCAAAACCCTCGTGGACCTCACGTGCCGTGGCCGGTCTCCTGGCTGACGGGTCGTCGCTGCTCCACCGACCTTCCCGGATTCCTCCAGTGGCCTCCGAACCGGCGGACCGGTACGGACGAGGGCGAGCAACTATCCGCTCACAGTGGCGAGGGCCGCGCCGGTTTCCCACCGGCTTCCCGAGCACCACGGCAAACCGAGAGTAGCGCACCTGTCCGGAAAGGTGTGCAACCATGTGCGTCCGTGGATGCTCTGCCACCCTCTCGCCCTCCCGATCGGTGCCCCGGAATCCTTCGCCCGCATGTCGCGGCGGACGGCGCGCTGGTGCGGCTTCGCGTGCCCGGAGGGCAGGTACCCGACGGGGCGCTCCGAGCACTGTCGGACGCGGCCATCGCCTACGCCGATGGCGACGTGCACCTCACGTCGCGGGGAAACCTGCAGCTCAGAGGCATCGGACTCGACGAGTGCGGTGCCGTCCCCGCCGGACTGGCCGAAGTCGTCACGGCGGCCGGACTGCTGCCGTCGGCGAGCCACGAACGGGTGCGGAACATCGTCGCCTCGCCGCTGACGGGACTCGCCGGTGGACTCACCGACGTCCGGCCTCTCGTCCGCGAACTCGACGCCGGACTGTGCGCCGATCCGGTCCTCGCCGACCTGCCCGGCCGGTTCCTGTTCGGCCTCGACGACGGCCGTGGCGACATCGCGGCGCTGCGGTGCGATCTCACCGCCGTCGCGCTCGACGACGGGACCGCGCGGATCGTCGTGGGTGGACTCGCCGGCCCTACGGTACGGCTCACGCAGGTCCCGGAGACGCTCCTGCGCCGGGCCCGCCGCTTCGTCGAGATTCGCGAGTCGGTGTGGCACGTGCGTCAACTTCCGCGTGCGGGAGCGGAACTCGGCGGTACCGTTTCCGCTCCGCGGCCACCGGTCTTCACCATGCCGTACGGCACGATCGGCGACGCGGTGTCGGTGATGGTGCCGCTGGGGATTCTCACCCCCACCATGGTCGCTGCATTGCCCGATAGCGGTGTGGTCGTCACGCCCTGGCGCGGCCTGATACTTCCGTCCGGATCGAATCTCGTCGCGCTGCGCGAGACCGGTTTCGAGACGATCCCCGATTCACCGTGGCAGCGGGTGACCGCGTGCACGGGAGCGCCCGGGTGTAGCCTCGCCGGAGGTGACACCCGAGCGCTGGCTCGCCGGATCGTCGCCGGAGATACCACCGATTCCCGAATTCACGTCGCCGGATGCGAACGCGCCTGCGGCGCACCGCACTCGCCTCACCGCCTCGTTTTCGCCAGGAGCACCCCGTGACCCTTCGACCTCCCCCGCGTCGGTACGACTACGTCACCGATGGCGCCGAGATCTACGTCCGGTCGTTCGCGACGATCCGCGCCGAGTCGGAGCTGTCCGCGATTCCTGCGAGTGCGGAGAAGGTCGCGGTCCGGATGATCCATGCAAGCGGGCAGACCGATCTGGCACGAGATCTCGTGATCCACTCCGATCTTGTTCCGTCCGCCCGCACTGCTCTGAACGCAGGTGCTCCGATCCTCACCGACGCGAACATGGTGGCCTCCGGGGTCACCCGTACGCGCCTGCCCGCGGGCAACGACGTGGTGTGCCTGCTCGCCGACCCACGTGTCCCCGAACTCGCCGAGCGGTGGGGCACGACCCGCTCCGCAGCGGCGGTGTCGTTGTGGGCCGACCGCCTCGAAGGCTCCGTCGTCGCGATAGGCAATGCCCCGACGGCCCTGTTCCATCTGCTCGAGATGCTCGACGACGGCGCCCCGCGACCGGCCGCGATCGTCGGTGTTCCCGTCGGGTTCATCGGCGCCGCGGAGTCGAAGGAGGCGCTGCTCGACCATCCGCTGCAGATCCCCCATCTGGTGGTGCGGGGGCGCCGCGGCGGGTCGGCGATGGCGTCGTCCGCGATCAATGCACTTGCCCAGGAGAAGGAATGAGCGACACGATGCCAGGCAGGTTCTACGGCGTGGGCCTCGGTCCCGGTGATCCCGAACTCATCACACGCAAGGCCGCGCGGCTGATCGCCGAGGCCGACGTGCTCGCCTACTATTCCGGCACGCACGGCCGCTCCATCGCCCGGTCGATCGCCGCCGACCTGATCCCGGACGGGGTGATCGAGGAACTGCTCGTGTACCCGGTGACGACGGGCACCACCGATCACCCGGGCGGCTACGACGGTGCGATCGCCGATTTCTACGACGAGTCCGCCGCCCGGCTGGCCGTCCACCTCGACGCGGGACGCACCGTCGTCGTGCTCTGCGAGGGCGACCCCCTGTTCTACGGCTCGTACATGTACCTGCACGACCGCCTCGCTCCGCGATACCCGACGGAAGTTGTGCCGGGGGTGACGTCGGTGTCCGCCGCATCTGCTGCGGCCGCCGAACCGATGGTGCGCCGCACCGACGTCCTCACCATCCTCCCCGGCACGTTGCCCGCCCCGGAGCTCGCGCGGCGACTCGCCGACACGGACGGTGCGGCGATCATGAAGCTGGGCAGGACGTTTCCCGCCGTCCGGGAGGCTCTCGCTCAGTCCGGTCGCCTCGACGACGCCGTCTATGTCGAACGCGCGTCGATGGATCGGCAACGCATCCTGCCGGTCACCGAGGTCGACGCCGACGCGGTGCCGTACTTCTCGGTGATCCTCACCGCCGGTGACCGCTCGCCGAGGAATCGGGCGGTCGCCGACCGCTCGCGGCCGTCCGTCTCGGCCGAGGCGACACATCCGGACGCGAACGAACTGCTCGTCGTCGGATTGGGCCCTGCGGACGAGAAGTGGCTGACCGCCGAGGCCGCCGACGCACTCGCGCAGGTCGATCACGTCGTCGGATACGGACCGTATGTCGACCGCGTTCCGGCACGTTTCGGCCTGCACCGTCATTCGAGTGGCAACACCGTCGAGGTCGACCGCGCGCGATTCGCTCTCGACCTCGCGCTGTCGGGCGAGAAGGTCGCGGTGGTCTCCGGTGGTGACGCCGGGGTGTTCGGGATGGCGTCGGCGGTGTTCGAGGCCGCGCAGGACGACACCTACGCGTCGGTGCCGATTCGCGTCCTGCCGGGCGTCTCCGCGGTGCAGGCCGTCGCGGCGCGTGCCGGCGCCCCGATCGGCGGCGACTTCGCAGTGATGAGCCTGTCGGATCGACTCAAACCATGGGACGTGATCGAGAAGCGGTTGGCCGCGGTGTCCGAGGCCGATCTCGTCCTGGGCATCTACAACCCGGCGTCGCGGTCTCGGACGACGCAGGTCGCGGACGCGAGAACGGTACTGCTGAAGCATCGTCCGGCCGACACCGTCGTCGTGATCGGGCGCGATGTGGGACGGTCCGGCGAGTCGCTCGAGGTCACGACGCTCGAGAAACTCGATCCGGCGAGCATCGACATGAAGTGCCTGCTCATCGTCGGCGCTGCGGGCACCTCCGTGACACCGACCGGTGCAGTGTGGACGAAACGGTCGGTGGATGGTCAGAGTTCGGGATCGTCGACGACCGACTGGACGAGTCGGCCGTAGGTCTCGATCAGAGTCCCGCTGGGCATCTCGTCGGGCGGCAGCAACTCGAACGTCCTCAGGCTGCCCGCCAGTCCCAATAGGAGGGTGACGACCATCTGCGAGCGCACCAGCCCCGCGGAGTCGTCCCCGATCAGTGCCGCGATCCGGGCGACGACCCGCTCGTTCGTCCGCGTGCGGGCCACAGCCGGATCCGCTGCCTCACGAACCAGGAAGGGTGCCATCGCCCAGAAGTCGTAATCGTCCGAATCCCGTCGCTCGACGACCGCACGCACCATCCGGTACCCGACCGGCTCGTCGTGACGGGTGGCCTCGGCGAGTCCGGGCGAGTCCGGAGCCGCAGCCTGGAAGAGCTCGGCCTTGCTGCCGGTCAGTTTCATCACGAGAGCCGGTGAGACACCGGCCGCTTCGGCGACGTCCCTGATCGTGGTGCCGTTGAATCCGCGCTCGGCGAACAGCGGTCGTGCGGCGTCGAGGATGACGTCGCGGGTGGTTCGCTCGGTCACCTACGCCTTCGCCTCCACGGATGCGCCCGCGACGCGCGTCGTCGACGGTCGGTGCCTCGGAAGGAACATGGCTGCCAGGCTAGCGGAGAACGTCGCGGCGCCGGCGATCCCGAACATCGCCACGAAGGCACTGTGGGCCGGGAAGACCGTCCCGGCCGCCTCCATGGTGAGCCCGGCGACCAGTGCCGCGACCACCGCGCTCATGCCCGACGATCCGATCGTACGGAGCAGGCTGTTGACGCCGTTGGCCGCTGCGGTCTCCGTGAGCGGGACGACCGCCATGATCAGCGCCGGCATGGTCGCGAAGGCCATCGCGTTGCCGATGCTGACGAGGACGCTACCGATGACGATGAGTGCGACGGTGTCGTCGAAGATCATGCGGAATCCGTAGGCCACGGTCATGAGCAGTCCCGCGGCCAGGAGAGTGGTGCGGCCGCCGAATCGTGCGGTCATGCGGGCCGACAGCGGGGAGACGACGAGCATCGTGAGTCCACCCGGAACCATGCACAGACCCGCGATCGCCGCACTGAGACCGAATCCGAAGCCGGTGATCTCCGGAAGTTGCAGTTGCTGTGTGGTGGAGAGGGTGTTCGCGTACGCCGCGAAGCCGACGAAGAGCCCGGCGATGTTGGTGAGCAGAACAGGCCGGCGCGACGAGACACGCAGATCCACCATGGGGACGGGAACGCGCAGTTCGTACGGGACCCAGACGGCGAGGACGACGGCGGCCGCCCCGAGACTCACGAGGGTCTGCGGACTCGACCAGCCCCAGACCGGCCCCTTCGAGATCCCGAGCAGCAGCGCCATCAGTGCGAGCGACAACAGCACCGCGCCGACGAGGTCGAAGCGGCCCCGGGTGCCCGATGCGCTCGCCGGGACCGTGACGAGGATGCCGACCAACAGAAGCACACCGGCAGTCGCCGAGACGTAGAAGACCGAGGCCCACCCCAGGGTGTCGTAGAGAACGCCTGCTGCCGGTAGACCCAGGGCGCCGCCGATGCCCATCGTGGCGCTGGTCAGCGCCACCGCACCCGCGACCTTCTCGCGGGGCAACAGATCGCGCAGCACGGCCATGGCCACCGGGATGAGTGCCGAGGAGAAGCCCTGCAGCGCGCGGCCGACGAGGACGGCGATGTAGCTCCCGCCGAGCGCGGCGATGAGCGACCCCACGACCATCATCGCCAGCGACAGCACCATCATTCGGCGCTTGCCGAACATGTCGGCCGAGCGCGAGACGATAGGGGTCGCCACCGCTCCGGTCAGGAGCGTGATGGTCACCAGCCACGTCGCGGCGCCGGCGGAGACGTCGAGGATCTCGGGGAAGTCCGGAAGCAGCGGAATGACCAGCGTGGTCTGCAGAGCCGCAACGAGACCCGCCAGGCTCAGCAGCGTCGTGATCGTCGTGCCCGACGCCGGTGTCGTTCGTCCCATGTCCCCATCTCCGTTGCCACCCTGCGGGGTGAACACCGTTCACCCCGCATCGAGTGAACGGCGTTCACCCCCGGGTTGTCAACAGGTTCGCGCGCCGTACCGGGGTTCGCCCCTGCTGCAACCGGGGCGAATCCCGGTTCGGCGGGGGAAGATGGAGTTATCCGAGACCGGGGCGCTCGCGGGCGGGGTCGTAGAGATGCGAGCAGGCCACATCCGGCCGTTCACGCACGCCGAGAGCGTGTCCGACGACGATGACCGCGGTGTGCTTCAGCCCCGCGGCTTCCACACCGTCGGCGATGTCGGCGAGGGTGCCGCGCAGCACGACCTGGTTCGGCCGCGATGCGAACGCGACCACCGCGACGGGACAATCGGCGCCGTATTCGGCAGCGAGTTCTTCGGCCAGGACACGGATACGGGTGATCGCCAGGTGCAGGACGAGACTCGCTCGAATCCCCGCGACCCGCGTCAGAGCCTCGGTGTCGGGCATCGCCGTCGACCGGGCCTGCGTGCGGGTCAGCACGACCGTCTGCACGAGTTCGGGAACGGTCAGTTCGGTGCCGAGTGCCGCGGCCGCCGCGGCGTAGGCGGGCACACCGGGCGTGACGTCCCAGGGCACGCCTGCGGCGTCGAGTCGTCGCGTCTGTTCGGTGAGCGCCGAGTACAGCGACGGGTCGCCGGAGCACAGTCGCACGGCATCGAGGCCACGCCGGTGCGCGTCGACGAGATGGGCGGTGATCTCGTCGAGGTCCAGGTGTTGTGTGTCGACCAGTTCGGCGTCGTCACGGCAGTGCGAGAGGGTCTCGGCATCGAGATAGGTACCGGCGTACAGCACGACCGGGACCTCGCGCAGCAGGTTCACCGCTCGCAGCGTGAGCAGGTCGGCCGCTCCGGGTCCGGATCCGACGAAATGGACGGTCATCGTTCGCCTTTCACTGCGCTCCACTGCACGACCGGTCGCTGCGCACGCCAGCCGGTGAATGTTCCTATGGGATCTGCGTGTTCGACGGACAGACGGGTGAGTTCACCACCGTGCGTCTTCCACCACAGCACGAGGCCGGCCTCGGTCTCCAGCGTCACTGCATGCGCGACGAGCCGACCGCCGGGAGGCAATGCGTCCCAACACGTGTCGAGCACACCCTCACGACTTCCTCCCCCGCCCACGAAGATCGCGTCGGGCACCGGGAGTCCGTCGAGCGCGGCGGGGGCGGCACCACGGACGACCCGCACCGCCGACGGCACACCCAACGCGGCAGCATTGCGCTCGATTGCGCCGGCACGCCTCTCGTCCTTCTCGATCGCGAGAGTACGACAGCGCGGATCGGTTCGCGCCCATTCGATTCCGACGGACCCGGCTCCCGCACCGACGTCCCACAGCAACTCCCCCGGTCGTGGCGCGAGTGCGCACACCGCCGCGACACGCACGGTCCGCTTGCTGAGCTGTCCGTCGTGTTCGAACAGGGAGTCGTCGAGACCGGGCAGCACCGACAACCCGGCGGGTCCGTCGACCTCGACGCACATCAGACTCAGAGACCGGACGCCCGTATCGGTCAGATGGGCCGCCTTCGCATCGATCCGGGACTCGTCAGCAGCACCGAGATGCGACAACACCGCGACCCGTGAGTTCCCGAAACCGGCGGCCACCAGGAGCGTCGCAACATCCGCGACACGTGCACCGTCGACGAGGACGACGAGTTTGCGTCCGCGCGTCAGAACTCTGCGCAGAGCATCGATCTCGCGACCCACGACGGTGACCGTCTCGCACTCCTCCGCGGACCAGCCCATGCGCGCGCGGGCGAGTGCCACCGACGAGACCGCCGGGATCACCTCCACGGCGTCGCCTCCGAGACGCCGGATCAGTGTGGTGCCGATCCCGGAGACCAGCGGATCACCGGATGCCAGCGCGACGACGTCCTTGCCGGCGTGCCGGTCGAGGAGGTCGTCGAGCCCGGACAGGAGCGGCGACGGCCACTCTTCGCGCACCGCTGCGCAGGCGGGCACCAGATCGAGGTGGCGCCGGCCGCCCAGCAGGACCTCGGCTGCGAATATCCGTTCCCGGACGACCGACGGCACGCCCGCCCATCCGCCCGCCCCGATTCCGACAACGGTGATGCCTGTCGTCTGTCGCATCGGTCCCATGGCGGTGAACCATAGCCCACGCGCCATGGCCTAGACTCGGCCGCGGCAAGGCAATCGAAGGTGCCCCTCACGGGGATAATCGGGAAGCCGGTGAGAATCCGGCACAGGCCCGCTGCGGTGACCCGGGAGTCGTCGATCATGCGCATCCGCGCAGCCACTGGACCGTCCGGTCCGGGAAGGCGATCGCACGGCGTCCGACCGGGAAGTCCGAATACCGGCCTTCGAACAGCTTGCCGCGAAGAACATCCCAGCGGGAGCCTGTGGAGGTCGAAGTGCATGTGTATCCGTTCGGTGCGGTGGTCGGTTCGGACGACCTCGCGCTGGCCCTGACCCTGTGTGCGGTGTCGCCGTCGATCGGCGGTGTGCTCGTGCGCGGCGAGAAGGGCACCGCGAAATCGACGACCGTGCGTGCCCACGCCGCGCTGTTGCCGCAGATCACCGTCGTGGACGAGTGCCGGTTCTCGTGTGATCCGGCCGCACCCGACACGTCCTGTCCGGACGGCCCTCACCCTGCCGATGCGGGCGCGCATGTCCGTCCGGTGCGGTTGGTGGAACTGCCTGTCGGCGCGGCGGAGGATCGCGTCACCGGCTCGCTGCATCTCGGCAAGGCACTGGCCGACCGCACGGCGGAATACGAACCCGGCCTCCTGGCATTGGCCCACCGCGGCGTGCTGTACGTCGACGAGGTCAACCTCCTGCACGACCACCTGGTCGACCTGCTGCTCGACGCCGCGGCGATGGGTCGCTCGACCGTCGAACGCGACGGGGTCTCCGTCGAGCACGCCTCCCGATTCGTGCTGGTCGGGACGATGAATCCCGAGGAGGGCGAGCTTCGCCCGCAGCTGCTCGACCGCTTCGGTCTCGCGGTGGACGTGGCCGCGCCCCGCGACCCGCACGTGCGCGCCGAGATCGTGCGGCGGCGGATGGCCTTCGACGCCGATCCGGCCGGTTTCACCGCGCGGTGGGCGGATCGGGATGCCGAGTGGTCGCGCCGCGTCGTCTCCGCACGCGAACTCGTCCCGCAGGTCGTGCTGAGCGACGATGCGCTGGTCTCGATCGCCGAGGTGTGCGCGGCGTTCGACGTGGACGGCATGCGCGCCGACCTGGTCACCGCCCGCACAGCGATCGCACACGCCGCCTGGCGCGGCCGCCTCGAGGTGACACGCGAGGACATCGCGGCAGCAGCCCGGCTCGCGCTTCCGCACCGTCGGCGCCGCAACCCGTTCGACGCCCCCACCAGCAGCGACGACCTGCTCGACGACCTGCTCGGCGGAGACGACCCCGATCCCGGCCCCGACGACGATCCCGGTGGCGGCGAGAGCGCACCCGACGACTCGGCAGCGGAGACGTCCTCCGGCTCGGGCGACAGGTTGTCCACCACCCTGGCGTCGGCATCGGATCCCTTTCGCGCCAGGGTGTTCTCCGTCGATCGGGTCGGGCGCGGGGCGGCCGGCCGTCGGTCGCGGGCGGTCACCACGATCGGCCGCACAGTGGGCAGTCGCCGCGGCGACACCGGTCCGGTTCACCTCCCCGCCACGATCCGCGCGGCCGCCCTCACCGATCAGGGTCTGCAGCTGCGCCGCAAGATCATCGAAGGCCGCGAGACCAATCTCGTCCTGCTCTGTGTCGACGCCTCCGGGTCGATGGCCGCACGCAACCGGATGGTGCAGGTCAAGACCGCTGTCCTGTCGCTGCTGCTCGACGCCTACCGCCGTCGCGACATCGTCGGCCTCGTGACCTTCCGCGGCACGGGCGCGACCCTCGCACTCCCGCCGACGAATTCGGTGGACGTGGCTGCCGCACGACTACGAGAACTCCCCGCCGGTGGGCGGACCCCGCTGGCCGAAGGTCTGATCGAAGCGGCCGAGACCGTTCGACGCCATTCGCTCCGGGATCCACGTCGGCGTGCCCTGCTCGTCGTGGTCACCGACGGTCGTGCCACCGCCGGGCGGGACGCTGTGCAGCGTTCGCTCGATGCCGCAGACGTCATTGCTGCACAGGGAATCTCCTCGGTGGTGGTGGATTCCGAGACGGGACGGTTCCGGATGGGTCTCGCGGCCCGTCTCGCCGAACGCCTCGGCGCCGAATACGTGCCCGTCGGTGAGGTCGATGCCGACGCCCTCGCCGGTATCGTTCGGGAGAGGGCCGCCTGATGCCGAAGGGACAGCCCACCGTCGTACCCGACGACGGTCTCACGACCCGCCAGCGCCGCAACCGGCCGCTGCTGATGGTCAACACCGGTGACGGAAAAGGGAAGTCCACGGCCGCATTCGGTCTCGCGCTGCGGGGCTGGAACCAGGGCTGGTCGGTCGCCGTCTTCCAGTTCGTCAAGTCCGCCAAGTGGCGCCTCGGCGAGCAGACCGCCTTCGAGACCCTCGCCGACCTGCACGACGAGCGCGGCACCGGCGGGCCGATCGAGTGGCACAAGATGGGATCCGGCTGGTCGTGGTCGCGCAAGGAGGGCACCGAGGAGGACCACGCCGCCGACGCCCTCGCCGGATGGCGCGAGATCCAGCGACGCCTCGCCGCGGAGCAGCACGGCCTGTACGTGCTGGACGAGTTCACCTATCCGATCGCCTGGGGGTGGGTCGACATCGACGAGGTCGTCGATACGCTGACCTCTCGGCCGGGACGCCAGCACGTCATGATCACGGGGCGGCGGGCGCACCCGAAGCTCGTCGAGGTCGCCGACCTGGTGACGGAGATGACGAAGGTCAAGCATCCGATGGATGCGGGTCAGAAGGGCCAGCGAGGGATCGAGTGGTGAGAGTTGCACGTGTAGTCGTCGCCGCACCGGCATCCGGGCACGGGAAGACCACCGTCGCCACGGGTCTCATGGCGGCGCTGCGCCGCGCCGGCCACGTCGTGTCGGGCCACAAGATCGGTCCCGACTACATCGATCCCGGCTACCACTCCCTCGCCACCGGCCGACCCGGCCGCAACCTCGACCCGCATCTCGTCGGCGAGGACCTCGTCGCTCCCCTCTTCCTGCACGGCGCCGCCGGCGCGGACATCGCCGTGATCGAAGGTGTCATGGGGTTGTACGACGGGATGATCGGCACCGACGGATACGCGTCCACCGCCCACACCGCGGCCCTGCTGTCCGCACCGGTGATCCTCGTCGTCGACGTCTCGCACGCCTCCCGGTCGATCGCGGCGATCGTGCACGGCATGGCGTCCTACGACCGCGGCACGCGGATCGCCGGCGTGATCCTGAACAAGGCCGGATCGCAGCGACATTCGGACGAGGTGATCCGCGCACTCGAACCGACCGGCATCCCGGTGATCGGCGTGCTCGGTCGCGACGACGGCATCACCGTTCCGTCGCGCCATCTCGGCCTGGTGCCCGCCGAGGAACGCGACGAGGCGACCGCACAGGTGGATCGGCTCGCCGCGCGGATCGCCGAGCGCATCGACCTCACCGAGATCCTCGGTATCGCCTCGGCAGCACCCGACCTGTCGGCAACGCCGTGGTCACCGGGCACATCCACCGCGGACGGACCGGTGATCGCTGTCGCCGGAGGTCGTGCCTTCACCTTCCGCTACACCGAGACCGAGGAACTCCTGCGCGCACACGGATGCCGACCGGTGTCGTTCGATCCCCTGCGCGACGAACGGCTGCCTGCCGGCACCGCGGGGATCTATCTCGGCGGCGGGTTCCCCGAGGTGCACGCCACCGACCTCGCCGCGAACCTCCCCCTGCGCACGCACCTGCGCGCCGCGATCGCGGCGGGGGTTCCGACCGTCGCCGAGTGCGCCGGTCTGCTCTATCTGGGGCGGGAGGTCGACGGGCACGAGATGGTCGGCGCCCTCGACACCTCGGCACGGATGACGCCGCGCCTGACCCTCGGCTACCGCACCGCGATCGCACCGCAGGACACCCTGCTCGCCCCCGCCGGCACCCGCGTCACCGGCCACGAATTCCACCGCACCGCGATCGATCCCGGCTCGTCTCCCGCGTGGCTGCTCGACGGCCGGCCGGACGGCGTCGCGACCGCCACGGTGCACGCGTCGTACCTGCACACGCACTGGGCCGGACATCCCGATCTCGCACGACGTTTCACGGACGCCGCACGGGCGGCGGAGCCCGCACCCGAACCCACCTCGGCACCGGCACGTCGTCGAACACACGAACCCGACCTGCACCATCACGGCGACCGCGACGCGACCGAGGGGCTGGTCGACCTCGCCGTCAACGTCTCGCGCCGACCGCGACCGGTATGGCTCGACGACGCCCTGCGTGCCTCGCTGGACGCTCTCGCCCGGTATCCCGACCCGAGCGATGCACGCGCCGCCCTCGCCGATCGTCACGGCCGCAGCAACGACGAGGTCCTTCCGACGGCGGGGGGTGCCGAGGCGTTCACGTTGATCGCCCGGGCGCGGGCATGGCGGAAGCCGGTGGTGGTGCACCCGCAGTTCACCGAACCGGAGGCGGCACTGCTGGCCGCCGGGCATCGCGTCACGCGAGTCGTGTTGCGCCGCGACGACGGGTTCGTCCTCGATCCGGGTGCGGTCCCGGAGGATGCCGACCTGGTGATCGTCGGCAATCCGACGAATCCCACCTCGGTCCTGCACTCGGCGGACACGCTTCTGGCACTGACCCGACCGGGGCGGGTGGTCGTGGTCGACGAGGCGTTCATGGACGCCGTTCCCGGCGAAACCGAATCGTTGACGGGAGAGTTCGTTCCGGGACTCGTGGTGCTGCGGTCGCTCACCAAGACGTGGGCGATCCCGGGCCTGCGCGCGGGATACGTGGTCGGCGACGCCGCGGTGCTCGTGGATCTCGCCGCGCAGCAGCCGCCCTGGTCGGTGTCCACTCCCGCAGCGGCCGCGATGATCGCGTGCGCATCCGACGATGCAGTACGCGAGACCGACGTGATCGCGCGGGAGATCGCCGCTGACAGGGAGGTTCTCGTCGACGCCCTCACCGACCTCGGGATCCGCCTGGTCTCCCCCTCGACGGCCCCGTTCGTGCTGGCGTCCGTTCCCGAAGGAACTCGGGATCGATTGCGGGAGAAGGGTTTCGCATTGCGTCGCGGCGACACCTTTCCCGGTCTCGGTGACGACTGGGTGCGGATCGCGGTGCGCGACGCGGCGACCACGGCGGCGCTCGTCGAGACGTGGAGAACGATCCTGTGAAGCAGAGGGCACTCGGACTGGTGCTCGGCTACGCCGCCGACCAATTCTTCGGCGACCCACAGCGGTGGCATCCCGTGAGCGGCTTCGGGAAGTTGGCGCGCGCCGCCGAGGGCCGGCTGTACGCCGACCACCGCGTCGCCGGGGTGGTGTTCACCTCACTACTGGTCGGCTCCGCCGGCGCGTTGGGATACGTCGCCGACCGCGCGACCCGCGATCGTCCGGTGCTGTCGGTGACCGTCACGGCGCTGGCCACCTGGACCGTGCTCGGTGGTCGTTCCCTCGGATTCGAGGCCCGGACGATCGACGCCCAGCTCCGCGACGGCGATCTCGCCGCGGCGCGGCAACAGGTGACCCACCTGGTGGGCCGCGACCCGTCGCAGCTCGACGAGAACGGGATCGCGCGCGCCACCATCGAATCGGTCGCCGAGAACACCTCCGACGCCGTCGTCGCCCCGCTGTGGTGGGGTGCGGTCCTCGGTCCGGCCGGTCTGCTCGGCTACCGGGCCGCGAACACCCTCGACGCGCGCGTCGGTCACCGCACGCCGCGACTCGAACGGTTCGGCTGGGCCTCGGCCCGGTTCGACGACCTGCTCAATCTCGTCCCCGCTCGCCTCACCGCCCTGCTGGCTGTCGCACTCGGTGACGACGGCCGGGGCGCGGTCCGGGCGTGGCACCGGGACGCGCGTAAGCATCCGAGCCCGAACGCCGGTCCGGTCGAGGCGGCGTTCGCCGGTGCTCTCGGGATCCGGCTCGGCGGCACGAACGTCTATCACGGGGTGGTCGAGGATCGCGGCACGCTCGGCGACGGACCCACGCCGGTCCCGGAAGATATCGGCCGGACCGCGCGACTCGCCTCGAAGGTCGGACTCGGAGCCGTGGCGACGGCTGTCGCCGTCGCACTCGCACGTCGTCGATAATCTGCTCGGCATTTCGCCACCTCGACGGACAATTCCGTTCCGAAGGTGAAATTTCGGGGTGAATCCGTGTTCATTCTGTCCGAATACGTAACTCCGGTTACTGTTCGTGCGATTCGTACATCGGAAAAAGAAGTACGGAACCGTTGAGCAGGGGGAAGCCGACGTGGAGGTGTCGAGATTTTTCCTTACTGTCGCGGTCGCCTGTTCTCGGAATTGTCCGATGCCCCACGTCTGGTGATCCTCCGCGGCCACCGATTCTCGGGGAAGACGACACTTCTGCGGACATGGCTCATGACCGATCCCGAACCTCGTCGCGTCATTGCGTACGTCGGTCCGTCCACGGCGGATTCTGCCGCCGACCGTTATTGGGCGCGGATATTCGATTCCGTACGCCGTTGCATCGACACCGAAGCCTCGCGCACGAGCCGGGGATTCGACGCCCTCCGCACCGCCCTGTCGACCGCGGACACACCCGTCACCCTCGTCCTCGACGGCACGCGACTCGACGAGGACGTCGCCGAGGGCATCGGCACCCTGCTCGCCGACGAACCGACCCTGCGCATCGTCGTCGCGACGCGCACCACGAGTTCCACCGGTGCGGACATGCCCTCCGACACGAGGATCCTCACCTCCGCCGACCTCGCCTTCACCGTCGACGAAACAGCCGCGTACCTGCGTGATGCCGGTGTTCCGCAGGAGCGGTGGGTCGTGGAGCGGATCGTTCACCGCACCGGAGGGCTACCGGCCGTGATCGGCCGTCTCCCCGCAGCCCTGTGCTCCGCACCGCTCCCCGGAGCGACCGAGCTCGAGCGCCTCGTGGACGCGGTGACCGACTCGGTGACAGCGCGGACGATCAAGAACGAACCACTCCTCGCACACCTGCTCCGACCGGTTCTGATGTCGGCGATGACCGACTCGCTGACCTGCGCGTCCCTCGCAGAGTCGGGCGTGGACGCCCCGACCTTTCTCACCACCCTCGAATCCCTCGGCCTGGTCGAACCCGTGCCCGGGAACTCGGCCCGGGTGTACCCGGACGCCGTCCGCCGGTCGTTGTTGCGACGGGCCGTGAACGACCTGCCGGCAGAACCGACGAGGACCTACCTCGTGGTACCAGGGAGCCCCGATCGCGGATCGGACGGCGCTGCGAAGCTCGGGCAGGTCGTCACCCTACGGAGGGAGGGACGGTTCGCCGAGGCGGCGTCGATCTGCGACGAGCTCGCGTCGAGAGCGGCGTCCTCGTCGACGGCACCCGGAACGACGGTCGTCTCCGACGCTGCCTTCTGTTTCCAGGCCGGGCTGACCTATTTCTTCGCGGTGCGTCCGCACGAAGCGATGGGCATGCTGCGCCGCGCCCGTTCCGCCGGGGCCGGGACACCCGTCGGCGAAGACGCCGCCGCCGTACTCGGGCTCATGCACGCCCTACGCGGAGAAGGGCCGGAGGCACGCGCGGCGCTCTGCACCGATCGGACGCCTCGCCGGCACCACCGCGACAGCGCACGACTCGCGCACACAGCCGAGCAGATCGCGGCGGCACTGCTCGCGATCGACCGACTCGAAACCGACGTGGCGCTCGACATCCTCGTCGACATCGAGGCGTCCACGGCCCCGAACGAGTTCTGGGCCCTCGTCCTCTACGCACAGGGCTCCCTCGCGCTGCTCACCCACACTCCGATGGACGGGCTGCGGCGCATCAAGGCAGAGATCCGGAAGCACCCGGAGCTCCACGCGGGGTACAACGCGGTGCTCGTCAACGCGATACGCGCCGATCTCGAACTGGCGCTGGGCGATTTCGACCGGGCGCGGAATCTCGTCGCCGATTCCACCCACCTGTTCACCGCGCCCGTCCATGCCCGCATGCGTCTGCTGACGGGCGATCCGGCCGGCAGCGAAGCGCTCGTGCACCACTACAGGACCGATCCGATCTGCACGCCCCGCCAGGCGATGGAACTGGCCGTGCTCGGTGCCGCTGCCGCGTGCGCGCTCGGACGTGACAGCGAGGCCCGTCCTCACCTCGACCGGGCGATCGCGCTGTCGCAGCAGACCGGACTGTTGCGACCGTTCACCATGGTCTCGCCGTTGATGGCGCGTCATCTCGGCTCGCTGGGAGTCGCCCTGCCGACCGCCTCGGAGCCGACGGCGCTCGACACGGCCACCTATCCGAAGTCGAAACCGGTGGTGCGACTGACGCCGCGCGAACGTGCGGTCCTCGACGGGTTGATCGCGGGTCGCTCGGCACGCACCATCGCGAAGGCCGAATTCGTCAGCGTGAACACGGTGAAGACACAATTGCGGTCGCTGTACCGGAAGCTCGGTGTGAACTCCGGGAAGGACGCGGTGATCGCCGCCCGGCACCTCGTGCTCGACTGACGCCCGGGTCCGGCCGTCTCAGGGTGTGTGTTCGACCGTGGTCATGTGGTGGTCGCCGATACGTACCAGCTCCGACAGCACGTCGGTGTCCACGGTCGACAACCTGTCACGGAATCTCCCGCAGGTCCTCGATGCGATGGTCGAACTCCCCCTCGGTGTCGTCGACCGCGTCCTCGACCCGGCCGTTCTCGAGCGGCCGGTACACGAAGACCGTGTTCAGTCCGACCTCGCGGGCGGCCCGCAGATCGTAGGGATGCGACGCGACCATCGCGGCCCGGGAGGGATCGACCCCCAGATACCGGCAGGTGCGCTCGTACAGGAAACGTTCGGGTTTGAAGGCGCCGAACAGTTCGGCCGTGAGGATGGCGTCGGCCTCGAGCTGCTGGTCGCGGAAGAGCGTGATCATCGTGGCCATGTCCGTGTTGGACAGTGTCGCCACCACTGCCTGCGAACGGAGTTCGTTCAGCCCGGGCCGCACGTCCGGCCACGCCTCGAGGCGTTGCCAGGCCCGCGCCGTCTCGACGCGCACGTCCTCGGGAAGGTCGATCCCGAACTGCTCGCACACGTCGCCGAGTCCGTCGACGTAGGAGTCCTGCACGCGATACCACTTCTCCACCGACTGGTCGAGACGGAGGATGCGTTCGTAGTAGTCGCTCCTCCAGGCCCGCACCAGGTCGCCCACGGTCGCCGGATCGGCATAGGTACCGAGTGCCTCGGCCACCGCCCGGGTGACCGGGGTGTAGAAGTCCATCAGCGTGCCCTGCACGTCGAAGATGTACGCGTCGTATCGACTCACGCCCAGGAGCATGCCCGATCGTGCCGTCCCGAAACGGAGTTGCAGAACCCGCCCACCGATGTGGCCCGCGTCGCATACTGGGACCGAAGCGTCGCCGCGCTCCGGGGGTGCACCATGGACGACCTGGCGGAATTCCGTCACGATCTCGATCGCATCGAACACCGCGTTGCCGGTGAGGTGGTCGTCGGCCGCTCGCGGGTCCGGATCCTGGCCGGGTGCGTCGCGCTGCTGGTCGTGGGTCTGCTGCTTCCGCAGGCCACCTCCGTGACGTCCCTGACGGCCCTTGTGCGCTGGGATTCCGAGGCCGCCACGCTTCCGCTCCGCGTCTTCGATGTCTTCGTGGTGGTGTTCGGCATCCTCGTACCGCTCGTCGCATTGCTCCGACGGAGGTGGGGTGCCGCGGCGATCGCGATGCTCGGTTCGGGCGCGGCGTCGATGGTGGGATTGTTCGCGGTCTGGTCGCAGGCGGGAATGGTCGCCCACACCTCTCACGCACCGCACGTCGGCCTGTATCTGTGCTGGGGCGCGGTGATGGCATCCACCGCGGTGTGGCTGCCGGTCGTGCTCTCCACCGCTCCCCTGCGCAGCGCTCCTCCGGTCACCTCCGGAGTTCTGACTCCCCGGGACGATCACTGACCGCACCGTTCGCCGATCGACAGTGGCGCGCGTCACGCGTGCAGTGCAACACTGTAATCAGTGCAACACGCACAGCTTGATCGGTGCGACACGCACCAGGTCGCGTCCCGAGGAGGACATCATGCGACATTCACACATCCACGGATTCGGACGACCGGGCGGCTGGCAACAGGCCGACGTCCCCGACGCGAGCGATGCCGCCGAGTGGTTCGCCGGCAGACTCCCCGACGACTGGTTCACCGGACCGCCCGACATCGAGATCGACAGAGAGGAAATCTTCGTCGTCGGACCCCTCGGGGTGCCCGACGGCACGAGCGACACCGAGATCGACGGACGCATCGCTCGATTCCGCGAGACCACGCGCGCCGACCGGATGCGCATCGCCGACGAGGCCGAGGCCCGCTACGGCCGCAAGGTGGCCTGGGGCGTGAAGGCCGGCGACCGGACCGAACTGTTCACCCACCTCGCCGTCCCGGTCATGACGCGACTGCGCCAACCCGAACGGAAGGTGCTCGACACCCTCGTCGACGCGGGTGTCGCGCGGTCCCGTTCGGATGCGCTGAAGTGGACCGTCAGGCTCGTGGGGCAGCACTCGGAGCAGTGGCTCCGGGAACTGCGCGAGGCGATGAAGAAGGTCGACGATCTGCGTTCCGAAGGTCCGCAGGTCTGATCTCCGCGCTCCGGAGGACCCATTCCCGCGCTGCCGCCACGGTCTCCACCGTGGTGACACCGCGAGGTGCGGGCGGGCGGCGTACGACGATCACGCGCACGCCCAGTTCGTCGGCGGCGTCGAGTTTGCCGCGGGTGAGCGAGCCACCCGAATCCTTCGCGACGAGGGTGTCGATCCCGTTGTCCAGCAGCAGTTTCCGTTCGTCAGTCGCTGGGTAGGGGCCGCGTCCGAGCAGCACCGACCAGCCCGGTGGCAACTCGGTCGTCAGCGGGTCGACGACGCGGACGAGCACGTCGTGCGCGGCGAGCGGCCCGACGAAGCGGTCGAGGGTCTGCCGTCCGGTGCTGAGGAAGATCCTCCGGCCGGTCGCGGCGACGTGCGCGGCGACGTCGTGGTCGTCGACCCACGTCCACAGGCCGTCCTCGTCGTGCCAACCGGGTCGTTGCAGGCGCACCAGCGGAACGTGCGCGGCGGTGCATGCCGTCGCGGCGTTCGCGCTGATGCCCGCGGCGAACGGATGGGTGGCGTCGACGACGGCTCGGATACCGCGCTCGGTCAGGTACCGGGCGAGACCGTCCGCGCCGCCGAACCCTCCGATGCGCACCGGACCGACGGGCAGGCGGGGATTGCGGACCCGGCCTGCCAGGGAGGATTCGAACGCGATGTCCGTGCCGTCCAATGCCACGGCGAGGGAACGGGCTTCCCCCGTTCCACCGAGGATGAGGACCGTCACCGAAGGGTTCCCCTCAGCACGGGCAGGGTTCGCTCGTCGGAGAGCATGGCGAGCAGAGCGTCCATGTCGAGATGTTCGTCGACGAGGTCCGCGAGCGCCTCGATGCGGGCCTCGCGTGCTGCCGGGAAACTCACTTCCCCGGTGCGGATCTCGCGGCCCACTGCCGCAGCGACCTCGCGCAACCATGCCCGGCGCACCGCGTCCCCTTCGAGGGCGCCGTGCCACATGGTGCCGAACACCGAGCCCACACGGGTGCCACCGAGGAAGTCGGTGCCACCATCGACGGTGACGCGTCCGTGGTGGATCTCGTAGCCGGAAGCGGCCGCGTCCAACGCCGCGCCCCTCGGTAATCGGAGAACCTTCTCGTGTGCGAATTCGGTTCGGACGGGGAGTAATCCGAGACCCGGCTCGCTCGCACCGGGCACACCTTCGACACCGTGCGGGTCGTCGATGTGCGTGCCGAGCATCTGGAATCCGCCGCAGATACCGAGGACCGGTCCATCCCGGCGGGCGTGGTCGACGATCGCGGTGTCGAGTCCTCGCGAGCGCAGCCACGCGAGATCCGCGAGTGTGGCGCGTGTTCCGGGCACGATCACGACGTCGGCACCGGCGAGCGCTCGCGGGTCGTCGACGAAGCGGACCCGCACGTCCGGTTCGAGGCACAACGCGTCGACATCGGTGAAGTTGCTGACCCGCGGCAGCATCACGACGGCGATGCTCAGTGCGCCGTCACCGTCGTGTGCGGGGCGGGAGGTGAGGGCGAGCGAATCCTCGGAGTCGAGCCACAGCTCGCGTTGCCACGGCAGCACGCCGAGCACCGGGCGGCCGGTGACCCGTTCGAGCGAGTCGAGTCCGGGTTTCAGGAGCGAGACGTCGCCGCGGAACTTGTTGATCACGAAGCCGCGGATCAACTGTTGATCCGCGGCGTCGAGCAGGGCCAGCGTCCCGTACATCGAGGCGAACACGCCACCACGGTCGATGTCGCCGACGACGACGGTCGGCATCGAACCGTGTTGCGCCAGGCCCATGTTCACGTAGTCGTGGTCGCGCAGATTGATCTCGGCCGCGCTTCCGGCACCTTCGCACACCACCACGTCGAACCGGCGACGGAGATCGTCGAAGGCGCCGAACGCCGCGTCGGCGAGATGCTGTCGCCCACCGGCGAACTCACCTGCCTCCAGCGATCCGGCGGGGCGCCCGAGAACCACGACGTGGCTGCGCCGGTCGCTGCCGGGTTTGAGCAGCACCGGGTTCATCGCGGCCTCGGGGATCGCACGGGCGGCCACCGCCTGGATCCACTGGGCGCGCCCGATCTCCGCGCCCTCGCTCGTCACCATCGAGTTGTTCGACATGTTCTGCGCCTTGAACGGCGCGACCTTCAGGCCGCGCCGCGCCATGGATCGGCAGATCCCGGTGACGACCACGGATTTCCCTGCATCCGAGGTCGTTCCGGCGACGAGCAGACCCGAACCCATGTCGTCAGGCCGGGATCGTCACGCGACGGGAGGCGCGTTCGGTGAGGTAGGCGAAGACCACACCGAGCACCGCCCACAGGGTGAGCTGCACGGTGAACGACGCGACCCGGAACTCCCACAGCAGCGTCGCGGGGAAGCCCTCCCCCACCTCGTCGATTCTCGGCAAGGCGAGATATCCGAGACCCACCACGACGAGGAAGGCGACCGCTGGGCCTGCGATGCGGACGGTGTGCAGGTCCTGGGCGGCCAGGGCCTTCGCCACCGCGACGGCCACGGCGATCGCGACGAGTCCGAGAGCGACCGAGGCGAGCCACAGCAAAGTGCGTTGATCGATCGTCTCGGGATCACCGACGGCCGGCGGATTCGCCGGGTACTTCACGAACGGGACGGCCTCGACGGCGAGCCACGCTCCGGCCGCCCCGAACAATCCGAGCTTCCAGCCCGGCATGTCGGTGAGGCGACGCGCGAAGTGCAACACCGACGCGTAGAGGGCGCCGAGCGCGAGACCCGCGAGGGTCGTCGCGAGGAACAGTCCGGCCTTCTGACCGGTACGGTCGACGAGCGCATCCTCGCCGTGACTGTGACCGTGGGATTCCCCGGTGGTCGCAGCGTGGTCGTGATCGTGCGAATGCGCTTCGCCGGCAGCTTCTTCGAGCGCGATCGCGGATTCGATGTGGGGTTCGCCGACGACGAAGGCGACACCGCCGGCGAGCAGACCCGCGACGAGTCCGGCGAGCAGGCCCCTCAGCAGCAGGTGGAGGTAGGTTCCGGGCATCGTGGTCCCCGTTCTCAATGGCACGGAAGACCGAGGAGGTGCCGGCCGTCGTGCATCAGTTCGTGCATGAACATGCCGGTGCGCGAGATCGCGCCCTGATCGAATCCGACCAGGTAGAGAACGAGAAATGCCGCGACGATCACTGCAGCGAGAGCGACTGCGAGTGCGGCGGAGCCGAGCGACTCGTCGGGGGTATGGACAACAGCCATGACAATCCTCCTGGGATTTCGCGTCCCATTCGATTCCGTCATGTGCCGCGGGAGTTTTCTGGCTTCCGGAGATTTCGAGATCTCCGGTTACAGTGGCGCGACCGCTCCGGTTTCCCACCGGATTGCCTACACCTCGGCACATCTTTACCGACGCACCTTCGCACCGTGCGGTCTGCGATGTCAAGCGGAGAGGACGTACCTGCCGTGACCCGATTGTTCTTCGTCGCACACGCTTCCACGCGTGCGACGGAACAGGCCCGATTTCCGTGCGACGAGTCGATCTCCGAACGAGGCAGCCGCGAACTCGGACGCGTCGCGGTGCCGGTCGTCGACCGGTGGGTGTGTGCGCCCGAGCGACGCGCGGTCGACACGGTCCACGCCTTCGGCGTCCCCGCCGAGATCGACTCCGCTCTGCGCGAGCTCGACTACGGCAGGTGGTGCGGGGCGGGGTTGGACGAGCTGCCCGAGAGCGACCTGGCGATGTGGCTGACCGAGCCGGCTTCGGCACCGCACGGCGGCGAGTCCGTCGAGGACCTCATCCGCCGGATCGGCACCTGGCTGGCCGCCCAGGACGACAGCTACGAACGTGTCGGGGTGGTGACACACCCGGCGGTCGTGCGGGCCGCGACGGTGTGCGCTCTCGACGCTCCGGCGTCGTCGTTCCGGAGGGTCGACGTGGGACCGCTGGACGTCGTCCGGCTCTACGGCGGGCCGGGTCGGTGGACGTTGCGGCCGAACCGATTCGCGCGATGAGCTACCAGGTGACGTCCTTCTCGCACTGCTTACCGTCGATCGTCGACTCCACCTGGACGGTGGCGTGTTCGAGCCCGTGCGACGACAGCGCGGTGCGCGCCGAGTCGAGGATCCACTGCGGGTCGTGGTCGCTGACGAGATGCACGGTCGCCACGTCCATGCCGGTGGTCAGCGTCCACACGTGCAGGTCGTGCACGCCGCACACGCCGGGCAGCGCGAGCAGGTCGGTGCGCAGGAGGTCGACGTCGAGATGTGCGGGCGAGGTCTGCGTGAGGATGCGCAGCGACTCCGCGGCCAGTCGCAGCGCGCGCGGTACGACCCACAGGGAGATGAGCACACCGACGACGACGTCGGCCAGGCTCCAGCCGAAGATCATGACGAGTGCGCCCGCGATGAGGACGCCGACGGATCCGACGGCGTCGGCGAGCACCTCCATGTAGGCGCCGCGCACCGCGATGCTGTCCTTCGCGTCGGCCCGCAGCATGAGCATCACGACGATGTTGGCGGCCAGTCCCGCGAGGGCGGTGACGATCATGGGCAGGCCGGGAAGTTCGGGGGCGTCGCCGATGCGGTCGATCGCCTCGTAGAACACCCAGCCGGCGACGCCGAGCAGCAGCACCGCGTTGACCATCGCGGTGAGGACCTCGGCGCGGTGCCAGCCGAAGGTGCGCGACGCCGCGCTGCTCCCTCGCCGGGCGAGGATGAGGGCGACCATGCCCATGGACACCCCGACGACGTCGGTGAGCATGTGGCCCGCGTCGGCGAGCAGGGCGAGGGAGCCGATCAGGAGACCGACGAGAGCCTCGAGGACGAAGAACGCTCCGAGGATGCCCAGCGCGAAGGCCATGCGCCGGATGACGGCGCGCGTGGGACCGGCGCCCTGACCGTGACCGTGACCGACGCCGTGTGAGTGCCCGTGACCCGAACCCATCGAACTCCCTCTCCGAACCTCGGGCCATCGTATGCACGAATGTGCATATGTTCAACGGCTACGTGCCCGGCGAGATCGGAGGGACTTATTCGTCCGGGTCGTAGGCCGGATGTTCGACGGTGGGAGGAAGAGTCGCGATCGCGGTGATCCGCTTGAGTCCGGCGGTCCGCAGCAGGTCGACGATCAGCGACCTCATCTGCGCGAACACCACCGTCGCCGACACTCCTGCCCCGGCGATGAGTTCGGGATCCATCTTCTTGGCGATGCTGCGCAGGACACGCGCGGCCTCGGCCTGGTCGGGCTGCTCCCCCGGCTCGGCCAGAACCATCTCGCGAAGGACGTCCACCGCGTCGGCTACCTCGACGAAACGGTGCACCAGTCGCGAGTCGAGGATCTCGTCGTCGCGGACGAGAGTCAGGGAACGTCGCGCGAGCACGCGGATGTTGCGCATCGCGTGATCGATCGGGTCGGCGGCAGCCGTCAGGACCGCGAGACGCTTGCGGCTGTTCCAGTACAGCGGCGAGACTCGGCTGATCTCTCTGCCGCCCTTGAGGTTGGACCGCATCGCGTCGATCGCGGGCTGGGTGGCGCGGGCCTGTCGCAGCGCTTCCTCGATCGGTTTCGCATTGTTCTCCACGAGACCGGACTCCACCTTGCGCAATACCTCGCTCGCGGTGGCGAGGATCTCGGCGGCGTTGCGGCGCGCCCGCCGCACGGGATGCGTGGGAATGAGCGCAACCACTGCAATCCCTGTGAGCCCGCCGATGAGAGCGTCGACCATACGGTCGACACCCCCCGTGCCGCCGGGCGGCAGAAGGGTGGCGACGAGCACCGCGGAATTACCCGCCTGCATCGAGAAGATCGGGCCGCTGTCGAGCGCCACAGCGGTACCCATCGCCATGATCACGACCAGTGCGATCTGCCACGGTCCGCTGCCGATCAGCGAGACGAGCAGGTCGCCCACGCCGATCCCGACGGTCACACCGCAGACGAGTTCGACGGAACGCCGCAACCGGGCGCCGAGACCGAGCCCGAGGGAGACGACTGCCGCGATGGGCGCGAAGAAGGGCTGCTGGTGCCCGACCAGGTCCTTCGCGACCCACCACGCCAGACCCGCCGCCAGCGCGCACTGCACGATCGGCAGCGCCGATGAGCGCAGCCGTTCGAACGAGTCGGTCAGGCGATTACGAGCTCCCTGACGGGTGGGTCGACGCCGGGTCGCCGCGGACAGTCTGTTCGACACAGACATGTACGGGGCGTCTATTCGACGCCGAGTTCTTCCGCTGCCCGCGGGTCGCAGTCCTCGAGCAGGTCCAGGCAGCGGGCGTGCTCGTCCGACTCACCGATGGTCCGGGCTGCCCGGGCGAGCACGGCGACGCAGCGCAGGAAACCGCGGTTGGGTTCGTGGCTGTAGGGCACGGGACCGAAGCCCTTCCAGCCGTTGCGGCGCAGCTGGTCGAGGCCGCGGTGGTATCCGGTGCGTGCGTAGGCGTAGGCCTGGATCGTCTCGCCGCGGTCGAGTGCGGCCTCGGCGAGATACGCCCATGCGATCGAGGCGGTGGGATGGTCGGCTGCGACCTTCGCCGGGTCCTCGTTGTTCAGCAGGGCCGACTCCGCGTCGTCGTCGCCGGGGAGAAGGGTGGGCTGCGGTCCGAGAAGATCACCGAAAGACGTCATGGGGTCATTGTGCCCTTCCGTGGCGAAGGCTCGATAGAGTCCCCGGGTAACCGCAGGCCGTCGAGCGAGGTGCAGCACGTTGTCGGACCCGAAGAACGAAGAGTCACCCGAGCAGACTTCGACGACCCCTTCTGTCGGAACACCGGACGAGAGTACGGAGAACGAACCCGCCCTCGAGCCGGCTGAGCAGGTCTCCGAGGAAGCGGAGCAAGTCTCCGAGGAACCGGAGGAGCCGACCACCGATGCGGCGTCCTCGGATGAGGACACGAGCAGCGACGAGCCGGAACAGGCTGCAGACGAGAACGTCGCGACGGACGAGACCGTGGCGCTTCCAGTCGCCGAACCCGAGACCGCCGAGTCCCGCCCGGACCCCGAATCCGAGCCCGCGTCCGATGCCACCTCCGCCGCCGATGCGCCCACGGTGCAGATCCCGGTCCGCAGCCACGTGCCGAAGGCGCCGCCGCAGCGCATCGCTCCGCGCGGTGAGGAACCGACGGTTCAGCCCGAACCCGTCCGCGTCGCCGTCCAGCCCACGCCCACGCGCATCCCGCCGGCCCGCGACAAGAGTCGCGGACGCCGGCTGATCGCCGCCGGAGCAGCGGCCGTGCTGGTGGTCGTGGCGATCGTCGCGGCCGGGGTGATCGTGTTCCTGAAGGACCGCGCCGACAACTCCCCCGAGAGCCGGATCCGTTCGAGCATCGACACCTTCGTCGGAGCACTCGAATCGGGCGACCTCACGACCCTGCGGGAGTCGACCTGCGGAGCGCTCTCCGACTTCTACGAGACGGTCGATCCGGAGAACTTCCGCGACATCCACCGGCTCGCCGTCGAACAGGGCGAGATCCCGGTGGTGACGAGCGTCGACCGCATCCAGATCACCGAGGGCACCGCCATCGCGCAGGTCACCGCGCACACGGTGAACGATCCCGGCGATGTCACCGACCGCACCTTCGACCTCACGCTCGACGGCGAGCAGTGGAAGGTCTGCAGCGAATAACGGAACAATGCCGGCGACGAGTGCGCAGAAGTCGTCGTTCGCCCTCCGCGTGTCGCGACGATTTCTGCACACCGTAGGGACGACGAAGGGCGCCGACGGCAACGTCGGCGCCCTTCGTCTATCGGTGGGTCCTACTTGGCCGAGACCGAGCGTCCCGCCGACTTGAGGTCGTTGCAGGCCTCGATGACACGCTGCGTCATGGACGCCTCGGCCTTCTTGAGGTAGCTGCGCGGGTCGTAGGTCTTCTTGTTACCGACCTCGCCGTCGATCTTGAGCACACCGTCGTAATTGGTGAACATGTGTGCCGCGATGGGGCGGGTGAACGCGTACTGCGTGTCGGTGTCGACGTTCATCTTCACGACGCCGTAGCTCAGCGCCTCGTCGATCTCCGACTTCAGCGAGCCCGAGCCGCCGTGGAAGACGAGGTCGAACGGCTTCGAACCCTCCGGAAGGCCCAGCTTCTTCGACGCGACGGCCTGACCTTCGGCGAGGACGGACGGCTTGAGCTTGACGTTGCCCGGCTTGTAGACGCCGTGGACGTTGCCGAAGGTCGCAGCGAGCAGGTACTGGCCCATGTCGCCGGCGCCGAGCGCGTCGACGGTCTTCTCGAAGTCCTCGACCGTGGTGTAGAGCTTGTCGTTGATGGCGTTCTCGACGCCGTCCTCTTCACCGCCGACGACGCCGATCTCGATCTCGAGGATGATCTTCGCGGCCTTGGCGGCAGCGAGGAGCTCCTGCGCGATCTCGAGGTTCTCGTCGATCGGGATGGCCGAGCCGTCCCACATGTGCGACTGGAACAGCGGGTTCTGTCCGTTGTTCACACGCTCCTGCGAGATCGCGATGAGCGGGCGGACGAAGCCGTCGAGCTTGTCCTTCGGGCAATGGTCGGTGTGCAGAGCGATCGTCACGTCGTACTTCTCGGCGACGACGTGGGCGAACTCGGCGAGCGCGACGGCACCGGTGACCATGTCCTTCACACCCAGGCCCGAGCCGAACTCGGCGCCACCGGTCGAGAACTGGATGATGCCGTCGCTGCCGGCGTCCGCGAAGCCCTTGATGGCGGCGTTGATCGTTTCGGACGAGGTGCAGTTGATGGCCGGGAACGCGAAGGAATGCTCCTTGGCGCGGGCGATCATCTCGGCGTAGACCTCGGGAGTCGCGATAGGCACAGCGGCTGTCCTCCAGATGAGAGTCGATCGGCATCCCACCGGGGTGTGGTGGGTGCCCGGTTGTCCTTGCAGTATGTCAAGTGACACGCCTCCTCGATACTCGGGCCGTCCGGGTCGGTGTCGGGATTCGGGGAGAGGTGGACGCCGCCGGTACCCTGGATCGCGTGACTGTGCTCGAAGCCTCGGAGTCCGTGACCAATCTGGCCCTGCTACCGGGGTTTCTGGATCCTGTCAATCTACTCAATTCGTTCGGTACCTGGATGCTCATCGGGCTGCTGCTCGTGGTGTTCATCGAATCCGGTCTGCTGTTCCCGCTGCTGCCCGGCGACTCGCTGCTGTTCACCGCGGGCCTGATCGCGGCCGCCAAGTCGGCGGAGGTCGAACCGTTCGCCCCTTTGTGGGTGCTGATGGTGACGATTCCGATCGCCGCGGTCCTCGGCGACCAGGTCGGCTATCTCATCGGAGCGAAGGGCGGAACCAGGCTGTTCAAGCCGGACTCGAAGCTCTTCAAGCAGGCCTACATCGACGAAGCGCACCGCTTCTTCCTGCGACACGGACCCGCGATGATCTTCCTGGCACGTTTCGTGCCGATCGTGCGCACCTACGCCCCGCTCGTCGCGGGCGCCGCGAAGATGCCCTACCGCGTGTTCATCACCTACAACATCATCGGCGGCATCGTGTGGGGCGCCGGCGTGACGCTGCTCGGCTACCTGCTGGGACAGATCAGCTTCATCGCCGACAACATCGACATCATCTTCCTGGGCATCGTGTTCGTCTCGGTCATCCCGATCATCACCGAGGTCGGCAAGCGCGTGCTCAGCTCGCGTCGGGCCAAGAACGGTGAGGCGCCGGCCGCCGAGACCGAGGCCGCGACGATGCCGATCAACCGCATCGACAGCAAGTAGGAACGGTCCTCACACCGCAGAAGGTGGATTCCGCCCGTCGAACGAACGGGTCGGAATCCACCTTCTTCCGTTTCATGACCGCGACGCGGCTGTCGTTTCATGACCGCGACGCGGTGACGGCGTAGGCAGCTTCCATGAGCATCCACCCGCCGAGCTGCACCGACATGTCGCGTTCGGCGACGGCCGACTCGCGGACGGTGCCGCCCGCGAACCGCGCGACCGACGTGCCCAGACCGGGCAGCCGCGCCTGCCGCGACCAGTCGCGGCCGAAGACCGGCAGCTCCTCGACCTGCAGTCGGTTCTCCCAGGCGGCCTCCGCCGACGCCAGCACGATGCGTGCCGCGGCGTTGCGGGCGCGGATGTCGTCGCCGTCGACGACGGGCAGTGTCGTGGCGACCATCGCGAGGTAGCGGGCCAGGATCCCGTTGAACAGTCCCCCGTCGCCGCCTCCCCCGCCGGTGACGACGCTGCGTTCGGTGAGATGATCGTCGACCGCGGCGACGAGCGCGTGGACCCTGCGGCGGTGCCGGGGGTCGTCGAGCTGCAGGGCGAGTTCGGTCTCGAGGCCGAGCGTCACCCCCTGGCAGTAGCTGTAGATCGCGCGTTCGTGCACGCCGTCGCGGATGCCGTCCAGGACGAGACCCGTCTCGGGGTCGAGCAGCACGTCGTGGATCCAGTCGGCCATCTCCTCGGCGCGGTAGACCTTGCCGGTGCGGGCGAGCAGCAACGCCGCCGGACCGTTCGCGGGGGCGTTGAAGAAGTTGTCCCGCCGACGCCACGGGATGCCGCCCCCGCGCTCGGGTTGCCACGCGTCGACGAGCTCGTCGACGAGGGTCGCGATCGCGCCCCGGTGGTCGACGTAGAGATGCCGTTCGGCCCGTTCGAGCGACAGGCCGAGCCACGCCATGTCGTCGTAGTAGTTGTTGGTCCAGCCGGTGAGATTGCGGATGCGGTGGGTGCGCGCGAGCCGCACGACACGGCGCCGGCGACGCGGGGTGGCGTCGCGCTCGGCGGCGTCGACGGCGGTGTCGATCAGGTGCGCCTGCCACCAGTAGTGCCAGGAGAAGAACAGCCGCTCACGTCGGACGGCGGGCCAGCCGACCACCCCGAGCGCGGTGCCGGGGAGGGCCCAGAGACGACGGATGTGCCGCGACACGATGGCACCCTCTGCGGCGTCGGCCCGCTCCGACCACCGGGCGGCCTCGACTCCGTCCGAACGCTGTCCTGCTGCGGTGTTCATCACCCTCCACACTGCCCGACCGGCGGCCGCCCCGACGACGGTCCGCGCGACTTTCATCCCGGAATGCGGGGCAGGTGTTACCAGGCGTCCGAGAAATCGGCGTGCTGCCGGATCCACGCGTGCATCGCGATGCCCGCGGCGACACCCGCGTTGATCGACCGTGTGGAGCCGAACTGGGCGATGGAGACCGTCATCGAGGCGACGTTGCGGGCTGCTTCGGTGACGCCGGGGCCCTCCTGCCCGAACAGCAGCAGGCAGCGGCGCGGCAGGGTCGCCGTCTCCAGCCGGACCGAGCCGGGGGTGTTGTCCACCGCGACGATCTCGAGGTCCTGTTCGGCCGCCCACGCGACGAGCGCGTCGACATCCGAGTGGTGGAGCAGGTGCTGGTAGCGGTCGGTGACCATCGCTCCGCGCCGGTTCCACCGGCGTCGTCCGACGATGTGCACGGTTCCCACGGCGAACGCATTGGCGGTGCGGACGACAGTTCCGATGTTCGCGTCGTGGGCGAAGTTCTCGATGGCGACGTGCAGCGGGTGCCGGCGACGGTCGATGTCCGCGACGATCGCCTCGCGGGTCCAGTAGCGGTAGGCGTCGACGACGTTGCGCCGGTCGCCGTGGGCGAGCAGCTCGGGGTCGTAGCGCGGGTCGATGGGCGGCTCGGTGCCGAACTCCTCGATCCACGGTCCGACGCCGTGCGGGTGCTCACCCCACTCGGTGGGGCCCGCCGCGTCCTCGACGGCCGGTTCGGAATGCGTGTCGGTCACCGTCAGAACGTCTCGTTCGAACCTGCTGCGACGCGGAAACCGTGGCCGGTGGCATCGTTGGTGCAGGTCACGTCGGCTGCGGTGGTGGCGCACGTGTAACCGAGCTGCGACAGCGACGATCCCGGCGGCAGGACGGGGCTCGCCCCGTCGGGCGACAGGTAGACCGGTCCGCCCGAGCACACGAACTCGCCTTCGCCGGAGTCCTGCACGCGGATGCCGAGTCCCCAGTTGACCATGCAGTCCTCGGGGCGCGGCGGGATCGGATCGGTCGGTCCCTCGCAGCCCGCCTCGGTGCGGGTGGGCAGCCGGACGATGCCGCATTCGAAGGTGCCGTCGGGGCTGCTGAAGTAGTACGACTCGTTGCGCTGGTACTCGACCTGCGCGAGCGGAGCGGGTTCCTCCGGGGAGGTCTCCGGCTCGGGAGCCGGTTCGGTCGTCGACGGGGTCGTCTCCTCGGTGGTGCTCGGAGCGACCGTCGTGGGCGAGGTCGTCGAGGCAGCCGCCGAGGTCGTCGTCGACGTCGCTCCGGAGTCGGCCTCCGGCCCGTCCGCGGAGCCCCCGCATCCTGCGACGAACAGTGCCGCACCCGCGACGACTGCGACCGGCCACATCCGAATTCTCACGCAACACCCTTCCCGACGACGTGCGGGTGTCACTCTATCGAGCGGTGTCAGTGGCCGGTCAGGCGCCGGTTGACCAGGCGATTCATCCATCCGGGCGACACCTGGGCGAGTGTGGCGAGCACGGTCGCCTGCCGGCCCACGGGCCTGTGCACCCGTCCCGAGCGCCGCGTGGGGCGGGTCGCGTCGAACACCGCGCGGGCGACGTCGTCGGCGCGGAGGTTCACGCCCAGTGAGCGTCGCGAGCCGATATCCATCCCGTCGACCATGTTCGTGTCGACGAACAGCGGCCACAGCGCCTGCACCTTGATGTCGTGGCGTGCCCACTCGAGTTCGAGTGCTTCGGTCAGACCGCGCACCGCGAACTTGGTAGCGCTGTAGGTGGCGAGCTCAGGTTGTCCGTAGAGCGCCGACGCCGAGCACATGTTCACGATGTGCGCGCCGGGGGTGTCGCGGAGATACGGGAAGGCCGCGTGGCAGCCAAGGACGACACCGGTGACGTTGACGTCGACGAGCTGGCGGTGCCGACTCGCCGGGATGTCCTCGAACGGCCCGGACGACAGCAGCCCGGCGTTGTTGACGAGGACGTCGAGCCGACCGTCGGTGCAGAAGTCCTCGAGGGCGCGGGTCCACGCGGAGGTGTCGGTGACGTCGAGGGCACCGGTGACGATCCGCCCTGCGGCGATCGAGGCGCCCTCCTCGGCGAGGCTCGCAAGCCCCACGGTGTCGATGTCGAAGGCACCGACGCGGTAACCGTGACGGGCGAAGAACAGGGCGGTGGAGCGACCGATACCGGCGGCGGCGCCGGTGATCACCACGTTGGGAGCGGACATGGCATCACCCTAATCACGGGCGGAAGCCGACGGGGCCGAGCGGGGATAGGCTGGAACCGGAGGAGCTGTGAATCGTCGTATCGTCGCTACTGTCGGATTCGTCACCGCGGGATATGTCGTCGTTCTCGCGTTGTGGCTGAACCTGTTTCTGCCGATCTCCGAACCGGGCACCGAGGGCTTCCAGGTGGTCTTCCTCGTCTGTCTGTACGGCACCGTGCTCGGCCTGTCCTTGGCGCTCGCGGGTCGGAGTTCGAAGGTCATGCGCCGCATCGAACGCGAGGGTTACGAGGGATGGGCGATCATCCGTTCCGCGACCCCGCTCGATCTGACCTCGACCGGTCAGCTGACCCGGCTCGATCTCGAGCTCACGGTGCCCGGTTCGGAGTCCTATCGCGGCACGGTCGTCTACGAGGTCGACCGTCGCAACCTGCAGCGCTACGCGCCCGGCGAGGTCGTGAGCATCTGGGTGGACCCGCTCGACCGCGACCGGATCGTCCTCTATCCCTGACTGTCCCGGCTCGTGAGAGCGAGAAGCCCTTCCACGAGCAGCAGCTGGGCCACGACGTAGGTGGCCAGCACGAATCCTTCCGCTGCCGCGCGCGTCTTCTCGTCCTTCAGCAGGGTGCGGCGCACGACGATCGATCCGTCGGACAGCGTGAAGATCAGGCCGCCGAGACCGAGCCGACTGCGCCGGTCGGAACCCGGCACGGGCAGACCCGCGCGCACGCGCGCACCGGGCGCGAGGGCAGGGTCTCCGGCGAGGGTCGCGGTGGTGGCGAGCAGGGCGCCGTATCCGGTCAGCGGCGCGGCCACCGAGCGGTTGCGGGCGGCGAGCAGACCGGCCGCACCGGCGAGAGCGCCGGCACGCTGCACCGCGACCGGCGTCGAGACCCGCGCACCGCGCCGGACGAGGATGCTCGAGTAGGCGGTCTGCATGACGCCGAAACAGGCTGCACCGCTCAGGATCCGACGGTCCTCGTCGGAGCGGATCATCGCGATGTCACCGAGGGTGGCGGCTGCGAGACCCGCAACCAGCAGGGCGGTGTCGGCGCGATCGGTGTCGCGGGAGCGGCGCAGCACCCGCACGCCGAGCGCCGGTGCGATGAGTGGTTTGGCGATCTGCTGCAACTTCTCGTTCCCCGTCACTCCCCCGACGACGGTGGCGGCCGACGCCGCCGCGAACACCGCGTGCTCGACGCCCCATCTCTTGCGACTGAACCAACCCATGCGCGCACAGTACCCGGCTGCGTTGATCATCCCGCAAGCTTCAGCAGCGGCGCGCACCGCCGGACGCCGTGGCGCGCAGGAAGGTCGGCGCCGGCAGGTCGCCACGTGCAGCGGCGTCGGCGACGGCCTGCCGCACCGAGTCCACGCGGTCGTCCTCGCACAGCACGATCGCCGACCCGCCGAAACCGCCACCCACCATCCGGGCGCCGAGCGCACCGGCAGCGACGGCCGCGTCGACGGCGGTGTCGAGTTCGAGGCAGCTGACCTCGAAGTCGTCGCGCAACGAGCGGTGCGACGCGTCGAGCAACGGTCCGAGATCCCGGATCTGCCCTGCCCGCAACAACTCCGCAGCCTCCTGAACGCGGGCGATCTCGTCGATCACGTGCCGGGCGCGGCGACGCAGGACGGGATCGTCGATCGGGCCCGCCGACGAGGCGTCGCGCAAGCTCTCCACGCCGAGGATGCGGGTGGCGTCCTCGACCTCACGGCGGCGCTGTCCGTACTGTCCGTCGGCGAGCTCGTGTCCGGTGCCGGTGTCGACGACCAGCACGGTCAGCCCGCGGGCTTCCGCGTCGAACGGGATGTGTTCGCTGCTGCCGTCGGCGAAGTCGAGGAGCAGCGCGTGGCCGGGACGTGCGTGGAGGGCGATCCGCTGGTCGAGTCCGCCGGTAGGGGCACCGGCGTAGTCGTTCTCCGCGCGCACACACGCCGCGGCGAGCCGGTCACGGCCGTCGTCGTCGAGGGGCAGCCCGCACAGGTCGGCGAGCGCCACCGCGATCGACGTCTCGAGCGCTGCAGACGACGAGAGCCCTGCCCCGACGGGCACGTCCGACGCGACCGCGATGTCCGCGCCGGTGAATCCCGGCGGGTCGAGCGTCCAGATCACGCCTGCGACGTAGGCGGCCCAACCGTCGACGTGCCGGTCGCGCAGATCGAGGTCGACGCTGTCGAAACCGGAACTGCGCACGCGCAGCACGTGATCGGAGCGCCGACGCACCGCGACGATCGTGACCTGCGGGATCGCCATCGGCAGGCACAGACCCCCGGCGTAGTCGACGTGCTCGCCGATGAGATTGACGCGCCCGGGGGCGCACCAACAGCCCTCGGGTTCGGTGCCGAACTCGGCTGTGAACAGTGCGCGGGCGGTCGCTACGAGTGTCATCGCGCCACCTCACGCAGGCGTTCGGCGATCCGTTCGGGGGTGGTGTCGCTGATCCACGCGCCCATCGCGGATTCGGACCCGGCGAGATATTTCAGCTTGTCCGGGGCGCGGCGCAACGAGAAGATCTGGCAGAACAGTCGCACGTCCCCATGAGGTGCACCGACCGGTGCCTGGTGCCAGGCGGCGATGTAGGGGGCGCGGTCGACTCCGGGGAAGAATCGGTCGACGCGGCCGAGCAGGTCGCGCTGGAGGCGGGCGAGTTCGTCGCGTTCGTGCTCGTCGAGGGCGGCGAGATCCGGGATGTCGCGGTGCGGGACGAGGTGCACCTCGACGGGCCAGCGTGCCGCGGCGGGAACGTAGGCCGACCACGCGTCGCCGGAGAACACGAGCCTGGTGCCGGCGCGTCGTTCGGCGTCGAGGATGTCGCTCTGCAGCGACCTCCCGGTCCGCCGGCGATGCTCGCGGGCGCGGTCGAGCACGGCCTGCGAGCGTGGTGGGACGAACGGGTAGGCGTAGATCTGTCCGTGCGGATGCTGCAGTGTCACACCGATTTCCACACCGCGGTTCTCGAAACAGAAGACCTGCTCGACGTCCGGTAGCTGCGACAACTCGGCGGTGCGGGTGGCGAGCGCATCGATGACGGTGCGCGCCCGGGACACGGAGAGGTCGGCGAACCGGGCGTCGTGGTCGGGGGTGAACGCGACGACCTCGCAGCGGCCGGTCGCCGGTCGTCGCGGCCACAGACCGTCGTCGTCGACGAGATCCTCGTCGAATGGGGGCGCCCCGAGCGACGGGAAACGGTTCTCGAACACGACGACGTCGTAGTCGTCGGCCGGGATCTCGGTGCACGCATCGGCCCTGCTCGGACACAGCGGGCAGTCGACGGCCGACGGCAGGAAGGTGCGCTCCATGCGGTGCGCCGCGAAGGTGACCCACTCCCCCGTCAGCGGGTCGCGGCGCATCTCGGAGGCCGCCGCAACAGGCGGCAGGTCGCGGCGGTCGTGGAGGTCGCGGGTCGCGGCACCGGAGACGAACGGCTCGGTGTCGTCGAAGTAGATCAGTTCCCGGCCGTCGGCGAGATGCGTGACGGTCTGCCGGACCCGCGCCCCCACGCGGCTACTTGTCGTCCAGACCCAGGTCGGCGAGGCCGAGCAGGGAACGGTACTCGACGCCCTCGGCGGCGATGACCTCGTCGGCGCCGGTCGCGCGGTCGACGACGGTCGCGACACCCACGACGATCGCGCCGGCCTCGCGCAGCGCCTTGACGGCGGTGAGGGGCGAGTTGCCGGTGGTGGTGGTGTCCTCGACGACGAGCACACGCTTGCCGGTGACATCCGGTCCCTCGATCTGCCGCTGCATGCCGTGGGCCTTGGCGGCCTTGCGGACGACGAAGGCGTCGATGGGCCGGCCGGGGGCGTGCATCACGGCGAGAGCGACGGGGTCGGCACCCATGGTCAGGCCACCGACGGCGTCGAAGTCCCAGTCGGAGACGAGTTCGCGCAGGAGCTTGCCGATGAGCGGGCCGGCCTTGTGGTGCAGGGTCGCGCGGCGCAGGTCGACGTAGTAGTCGGCTTCCTTACCGGACGACAGGGTCACGCGGCCGTGTACCACCGCCAGCTCGCGTACCAGTGCTGCCAGTTCGTCGCGGTCACTCATTGCGTCCTCACCCGTCGTTCGGCGGCGCGACGCCGGTGCGGTCGCGCTCGTGTCGGGGAACGAGCCTAGTCGCTGCGGATCGCAGGTCAGGCAGCGACGGTGCCGGAGGTCGCCTCGGACTCCGGCCGGACGTCGCTCTCGACGATCTCCGCCTCGACGGTCTCGGGCTTCCGCGCCGGTTCGGATGCGGCGACGGGCGCGGGCGCCTCGAACAGCACGACCGGTCCGACGGCCGCGAGCTTCGCGAACAGCGAGGTGGGGAATCGGCCGACCGCGGTGTTCAGGGCGCCGCCGAGGTCGTTGTGCACGCGGACGGCGCCGGCGATGCGCTGCTCGCGGGTCTGCAGTTCCCGGGCAACCCGGATGAACGGCCAGTGGTTGACCCCTTCGAGTCCACCGATCAGCTCGTGGAGCGTCGCGGACAGCGCGTTCTCGGCGCCGGCGCGTTCGGTGAGGCCGAGACGCTGGTCGCGCATGCCGATGGCGAGCGACCGGGCGCCGACGACGGGCCGGATGCGCTCACGTTCGACACCGGCACCGGCCGACGCCGCGATGAGCGCGGGCACGAGATCGTAGCGGTCGTCGAGTTCGTGGAGGAGCAGACGCAGGCTCTCCCGCTGGCGTTGCTGCAACGTCCGAAGACGGCGCACGCCTGCGCGCAACCAGAGCACCACCGCAACCACGACAGCAACACAGAGCACCACAGCCACAGACGTCACGCGCAGAAATGTACCGAGCGCACGAATCGCGTCGAAGACTGCACCCGGCGTGTCCTACACGGTGTATCCGTACCGTGATCTGGCAACGCCCGCCGTCAGTTCGTCCGTGGTGATCGGTTGCGGCCGCGACCGTTGCCGAAGGTATTGGTCAGCTTCCGCACGAGGTTCTGCGGCACCAGTCGTCCCGCCGTGGCGAGCACCTTGTACTGCAGCCCGGGGATGCTGCGGACCTTGCCCTTGTCGAGGTCGGCGAGCGAGGTGCGCACCACCTCGTCGACGTCGAGCCACATCAGGTTCGGGGTGGACGACATGTCGATCCCGGCACGCCGATGGAATTCGGTGCGCACGAAGCCGGGGCACAGTGCCTGCACCCGCACGCCCGTGCCGGCGAGACCACCGGCCAGCCCTTCGGTGAACGACACGACATAGGCCTTGCTGCCGGAGTAGGTGGAACCGCGCCCGGGCAGCAGACCGGCCACGCTCGCGACGTTGACGATGTCGCCCCTGCCCGCCTCGATCATCGACGGGAGCGCGGCGCGGGTGAACGCGACAACCGAGGTGACGTTGACGTCGAGCTGCGCCTGCAGCAGGGCCGGATCGGCGGTCCAGAACTCGCCGGTCGTGCCGAATCCGGCGTTGTTGACGAGCATGTCGACACCGCGACCGAGGCGCTCGACGACGAGATCGCGACCGTCGGCGGCCGCCAGGTCGGCGACGATGATCTCCGATGCCGCCCCGAACTTCTGCTTCAGCTCGGCGGCGAGTTCGTCGAGGGCGGGACGGGTGCGGGCGACGAGCACGAGGTCGTAACCGCGACTCGCGAGTGTGCGGGCGAAACCCGCACCGATTCCCGAGGTGGGGCCGGTCACGAGCGCGACGGGGCGGGCGGAAGTCATGGCCGCCACACTAACGACACGCAGCGTGCGCGACCACCTCTCGGAAATCCTCGCTCAGTGGCGAGCGGAGGGCCGACCCGGATCCTGCGAACCCCGGTCGAGTTCCTCGGGTTCGACGACGGGCGGCAGCACGTGGAGGATGCCCGACAAACGCGCGACGGTCTCGATGGCCGAGTCCCATTCGCGTCCGGAGCTGCCGACGGGGATCGAGCCGAGCGTCCACTCGCCTTCGCTCCACAGCATCTGCACGTGGTCGGGGATGGACTCGGTGAACGCGACCATCCGCTGGTCGCACACGCGTCGCGCGATCTCGAGGTCGGTGGCGAAGACGATGCGCGGGCCGATCGAACCGAGCAGGTTCATGTCGGGGTCCTTCGGCGGCGGCGTCGACTTGAGCCGCAGATCGATGTCGACGTCGGAGCCGACCTTGCGCCGGACCGCGATGATCGTCGCGGTCTCCTCGATGTCGAACAGGACGAACTCCTCGCCGCGGCGAACCCCACGGACGATGTCGATCGCGCCGAGATATTCCTGCTTGGCGAGCGCCGCGCGGTGCCAGGTGGACGGCAGGTGGTCCTCGGCGGAGGTGTACTTGTAGCCCTGCGCCTTGGCCCAGATCTCCCGGATACGACCCGACTGTTCCCGCCGCGTCCGGTCGACGTAGAGCAGCGCGACCGCACCCAGCAGTGCGACCGCGGCCAGAGAGAACCACATGACAGTCATCGTCGAGTCAGCCTAGCGGGTCAGCGGCCCGAACCACCGAAGGATGGGAGGGACGCGCTGACGACGGTCTCGGCGGTCATCCGTCCCTGCTCGACGGCACTGCCGGTCGCCACGGCGGTCGCTCCGACCTCGAGGCTGTCGGCGGTGTTGCCGGTCAGGGTGATGATCTCGGTGTCGGGGGTGAGGACGACGGTGACCGTCGAACCACCGATGACGCCGAGGGTGATGCTGCCGCCGTCGTTCGCGGTGATCGTGCCCACGACCGCGCCCGCGTCGCCCATGACCTCGCCGAGTCCGCCCGGGATCCGGTCGAGCGGCAGTCCCGGTGTGGTCGGTTCGGGTGCCGGCGGGAGAGTCGCCGTCGGCGGGGGCGCGACGGTGGCCGGGGCGCGATCCGACGCGACCCGCGAAGTGGAGTCGTCGGGCCGGCTGAGCAGGAAGCCGATGGTGCCGCCGAGCGCGATGAGGACCACCGCGGCGAGCGCGATCAGTCCCCAGCGCGGGCCGCGCGGCTTCCCGGCATCCGCGCCGGGTACCGGACCCGTGGGTGGCTGCCCGGGGATTCCGTGCCCCGGCGTTCCCGGTCCCGGGTTCATCGCCGTCTGCGGGTTACCGGGGTCGTATCCGGGGAGCACCTGTGTGGGCTGATAGCCGTGCGGAGGCGGGTAGCCCGGCTGAGGCGGATACGGCTGTTGCGACGGAGGACCCTGGGGGGAGAGATAGGCCTGGGTGGGCTGGTACTCGCTCCCCTGCGCGCCCCACTGCTCGTAGCGGGTGTACGCGACCGTCGGGTTGGTGACCGGCCGCCCGTACGCCTCGGTCGGGTCGTCGGTGTGCAGCACACGGGTCGCGTCGTCGTCCGTCCCGTTCGACGACTCGTCGAGTGCGTAGGCCCGTTCCTGCGGGGTGCGCGGATCCTGGGGATTCGTCATAACGCCTTCCAGAGTAGGCGCGCGCGGCCCCGGCGGCTTCTGCCACCGAGGCCGCGCACCGGGGCCGTCAGGCGCTGATCACGAGGTGGTCGCCGTCCTCGCTGACGCCCACGTGGACGGTGTCTCCGTCCTTGATCTCACCGGCGAGCAGCTTCTTGGCGAGCTGGTCGCCGACCGCCTGCTGGATCAGGCGGCGCAACGGACGTGCACCGTACTGCGGGTCGTAGCCGCGTACCGCCAGCCAGAACCGCGCGGTGTTCGAGACGTCCAACGTCAGTCGCCGTGCCGACATGCGGTCGGCGAACTGGTCGAGCTGGATGTCGACGATCTTCTCGAGCTGCTCCTCCGAGAGCGGGTCGAAGATCACGACGTCGTCGAGCCGGTTGATGAACTCCGGCTTGAAGGCCGCCCGCACCGCCGCCATGATGTGCTCCCGATCGCCACCCGCACCGAGGTTCGACGTGAGGATCAGGATGGTGTTACGGAAGTCGACCGTGCGTCCCTGACCGTCGGTGAGACGACCGTCGTCGAGCACCTGCAGCAGCGTGTCGAAGACGTCCGGGTGGGCCTTCTCGACCTCGTCGAACAGCACCACCGTGTAGGGGCGGCGCCGCACGGCCTCGGTCAGCTGACCGCCGGCCTCGTAGCCGACGTAGCCCGGAGGCGCACCGACGAGGCGTGCCACCGAGTGCTTCTCGCTGTACTCGGACATGTCGATCCGCACCATGGCGCGTTCGTCGTCGAACAGGAAGTCGGCGAGCGCCTTCGCCAGCTCCGTCTTGCCGACACCGGTCGGGCCGAGGAACAGGAAGGACCCCGTCGGACGGTTCGGGTCGGCGACACCGGCACGTGCACGACGCACCGCGTCGGAGACGGCCTGCACCGCGACGTCCTGGCCGACGACCCGCTTGCGCAGTTCGTCCTCCATCCGCAGCAGCTTGGCGGTCTCGCCCTCGAGCATGCGGCCGGCGGGTATGCCGGTCCATGCCGCGACGACGTCGGCGACGTCGTCCGGGCCGACCTCCTCCTTGAGCATCAGGTCGCCACCGGCGGTGGTACCCGACGCGGCGGCTGCCGCCTCGAGCTTCTTCTCCAGCTCGGGGATGCGGCCGTAGCGCAGCTCGGCGGCCTTGCCGAGGTCGCCGTCGCGTTCGGCGCGTTCCTCCTCACCGCGCAGGGATTCGAGCTGTTCCTTGATCTCCCGCACGGAGTCGATCGCGGTCTTCTCGTTCTGCCAGCGCGTGGTGAGCTGGTTGAGCTTCTCCCGCTCATCGGCGAGTTCGGCGCGCAGCTTCTCGAGGCGTTCCTTCGAGGCCTCGTCGCTCTCCTTCTGCAACGCCATCTCCTCGATCTCGAGGCGACGGACGATGCGTTCGACGGTGTCGATCTCCTCGGGACGCGAGTCGATCTCCATCCGCAGGCGCGAGGCCGCCTCGTCGACGAGGTCGATGGCCTTGTCGGGCAGGAAGCGCGAGGTGATGTACCGGTCGGACAGCGTCGCCGCCGCGACGAGCGCGGAGTCGGTGATGCGCACGCCGTGGTGCACCTCGTAGCGCTCCTTGAGGCCGCGCAGGATGCCGACGGTGTCCTCGACACTCGGCTCCCCCACCAGAACCTGCTGGAAGCGGCGTTCGAGGGCCGCGTCCTTCTCGATGTACTTGCGGTACTCGTCGAGGGTTGTGGCACCGACCAGCCGCAGCTCACCGCGGGCGAGCATCGGCTTGATCATGTTGCCGGCGTCCATCGCCGACTCGCCGGTCGCGCCGGCACCGACGATGGTGTGGAGCTCGTCGATGAAGGTGATGATCTGCCCGGCCGATTCCTTGATCTCGTCGAGCACGGCCTTGAGGCGTTCCTCGAACTCGCCGCGGTACTTCGCGCCCGCGACCATCGAGCCGAGGTCGAGGGAGATGACGGTCTTGCCGCGCAGCGACTCGGGGACGTCCCCGGCGACGATGCGCTGGGCGAGGCCCTCGACGATGGCGGTCTTGCCGACACCCGGCTCACCGATGAGGACCGGGTTGTTCTTGGTCCTGCGGGAGAGCACCTGGACGACACGGCGGATCTCGTTGTCGCGACCGATGACCGGGTCGAGCTTGCCTTCGCGCGCCCGCGTCGTCAGATCGGTGGAGTACTTCTCCAGGGCCTGATAGCTGGCCTCGGGATCGGCGGAGGTCACGCGGCGGTTGCCGCGGACGGTCGTGAAGGCGTCGCGCAGGGCGGCCGGCGTCGCGCCGTGCCCGGCGAGGAGCTTCGCGACGTCGGAGTCGCCACCGGCGAGGCCGACGAGGACATGCTCGGTGGAGACGAATTCGTCGGTGAGTTCGGTGGCGAGTTTCTGCGCCGCGGTCATGGCCGCAATCGCCTCACGCCCGAGCTGTGGCGTGGTGGTCGCACCACTGGTCTGCGGAAGGCGACGGACGAGGTCCTCGGCTTCCCTGCGGACCGCGGCCGGGTCGACGCCCACCGCTTCGAGCAGCGGGCCGGCGATGCCGTCGGTCTGGTCGAGCAGTGCCACGAGCAGGTGTGCCGGACGGATCTCCGGGTTGCCCGCAGCGGACGCCGACTGAAGTGCGGCGGTGAGTGCGGCCTGGGTCTTGGTCGTCGGATTGAACGAGTCCACTGCGCGCCCCTTTCTTTCTCGGTGCACTCCACGCGCAGGCGAGTGCCCCATGTCGATTCTGCAGCCGATTCCCTGCATCGGGCAGGTCTCGGTGATGTCGAATTCTTCAACGGATCGTAAGTTGAGTTTGTTCCACTCAACTTTCCTGAGTGTAGTGACTCTGATCACAAACCGCTCGCAGGTTGTGACGGACCCGGAGGTCAGTGGCCGGGCGCCCTGCAACCGACTACAGTGGCGGCGTTCGCGCAGCACGGATACAGGGAGGATGGCGTGGAGGCTTTCGCCATCGCCCGGGTTCAGCTCAGCTTCGCGTCGATCATCGCCACCCCCACCGGAGCCGAACGGTTCGCGACGGCGTTCTACACCGCCATGTGGAGCGAGTCCACCGGCATCCGCTCACTGTTCCCCGCCGGCATGGAGTCGATGCGGCAGCGTTTCGCGACCGCGGTCGGCTGGGTCGTCGCCCGCCTCCACGAGCCGGGCACCGTCGACAGGTTCCTCGCCCAGCTCGCGCGCGACCACCGGAAGTACGGGGTCGAGCCGCTGCACTACCGCGTCGCGGGCAACGCACTGCTCGCCGCGGTCCGCGAATGCACTCCCCTGATCCTGTGGACGGCCGCGCTCGAACGCACATGGGCCGAGGTCGTCGACGGGGTCGTCGAGACGATGGCGACCGCCGCGGCCACCGACGACCTGCCCGCCTCGTGGGGCGCCACCGTCGTCGGCCACGAACGCGTGCTCCCCGATCTGGCGATCATCCGGCTCGAGGCCGACAGCCCGATCCCCTACTACGCGGGCCAGTACATGAGCGTGCAGATCCCGCAGCGCCCGCACATGTGGCGCTACCTGTCCGCCGCGATCCCCCCGAATCCGTACGGGCAGATCGAATTCCATGTCCGGCGGGTCTCCACCGGATGGGTGAGCCCCGCGCTCGTCGGCGAGACCGCCGTCGGCGACCGATGGACGATCGGCCCACCGCTCGGCGGCCTGCACGTCGACCGTGAGAGCGGCCAGGACGTGCTGATGATCGCGTCCGGCACCGGCCTCGCGCCGATGCGCGCCCAGATCATGGAGATGGCGATGCGCGGCGACAACCCGCGCGTCCACCTGTTCTACGGCGGCAAGTATCCGTGCGACCTGTACGACCTCGAGACACTGTGGCAGATCGCCACGACCAACCCGTGGCTGACCATCGTGCCGGTGCTCGAGGAGAAGGAGAACCCTTGGTGGCACCCGGTTCCCGTGAAGGAACCGCCCACCGGCCTCAACCGGCCGATGTACGGCAAGCTCGGTAAGGTCGCCGGGCAGTTCGGCACGTGGGCCGACCGTCAGATCCAGATCGCCGGGTCGCCGTCGATGATCCGCACGACGCTGTACGCGCTGTCGGCAGCGGGAACGCCGCGTCAGAACATCAGCTTCGACCCGCTCTGATCTGCTTGCGCAGCTTCCGTGCTGCGAGAACGTTCCGCGCCGGCGACTACATCCGCTGCGCCGCGACCGCCCGCGCGAACTCGGGATGCGCCTGCGAGATGACGAGTTCCGAACCGTCCTCCGCCACCGACATTCCCAGCGACGCCCGCTTCGGTTCGAGCACCCGCAGGGCGACGTAGATCGGGAGGAACGACAGACCGAAGACGCTGAGCAGCGCGAGACCGTAGATCTTGGGAGCGCCCTGTACGAGCGCGAACACCAGCGCGAGGAAGATGACGCCGAGGACCGTGCAGGTCGCGGCGGCGGCGATCTGCCAGCGCGTGCGGACTGCGACGCAGCGAGCGCACACGGGCCAGTCCACCGCGGCGACCTGCACCGTGTAGGCGGCCTCGAGCGCCGAACCGAACCGGTTCGATCCCTGGCGGGGCTCCGACGCGTCGGCCGCGACCGTCACCCGGACACGTCCGGTCTCGGGTTCTCCGTGGCGCGGGCAGATCGGGGGGATGGGATCGATCGGTCGCATCGAACCGTCTCCGAGCGTGCTCGTCGCTCCCGAGCCCGGATATTCGACTGCCAACCGCACCTCGACCCGCTGGGCGTCCCCGTTCACCATGCGAGGGAGTATGTCAGCACGGCCCGGGCAGTGAAAGACCGGCTGCACCTGACCGGTACTCGTATGGTCGCGCAGGTACCGACGCAGCCCCTACGCGCTCGTTCCCGAAAGCGCGCACGACCTTTCGGGCAGACCTCCGCGAGGACACAGCACGAACTCCGCCCGCAGCAGCAGAACGACGAAGCTCGATGTAACGCAGATCACACTCCTTGCGATGATCCATCATCAGCCACACACAGAGGAACGGACATGAGCAGGATTCACGTGTGGCTCGCGATGATCGTCGTCATCGCGGGGATCGGGCTGACGGGCCCGACCGCGTCGGCCGCAACGCCCTATTGCGGCATCCACTGGGGTTCGCTGGACAAGGTGAACCCGACGATGGTCACCTCACCGTTCACCGCCGTGCGGGCGGGACGGCACGAGTGCTTCGACCGGATCGTCGTCGATCTCGCCGGGCCGGCCGCGGGTTACCGCGTCGGCTACGTCCCCGCCGTCTACGAGGACGGATCGGGGTTCGAGGTTCCGCTGCGCGGAGGCGCCTATCTCCAGGTGGTCGTCCTCGCGCCCGCCTACTACGTACCGGCGAACCGGCGCGAGGTCGTCGACGTGAGCGGGTACCGGACTCTGCGGCAGGTGGCGTGGGCCAACAGTTTCGAAGGCCAGACCACCCTCGGGGTCGGGGTACGGGCCCGGCTGCCGTTCCGGGTGTTCACCCTCGACGGTCCCGGTAGCGGTTCCCGGGTGGTGCTGGACGTCGCGCACCAGTGGTGAGGCTGGAGACCGCCACCTCCGGATCCGCGGATCCTTGTGATACACAGCCGCTCCCGGCAATCACGGTCGATTGCCGGGAGCGGCTGTCACGAATGCAGGGTCAGCGATAGGACGCCCGCAGCGTCTTCTTGTCGAGCTTGCCCAGCGGCGTCAGCGGCAGCGCGTCGAGGAAGTCGACCGACTTGGGGGCGTGCACCGAGCCCTTTGCGGCACGCACCTTCTCGATCAGTTCTTCGGCCGGCACCGACTGGCCCTCACGCAGCACGACGCATGCCTTGACGGCCTCACCCCACTTGGTGTCCGGCACCCCGACGACGGCCACGGACGCGACCGCGGGATGCGAGGAGATGACGTCCTCGATCTCGCGGGGGAAGACGTTGAAGCCGCCGGTGACGATCATGTCCTTCTTACGATCGACGATCGTCATGAAGCCGTTCTTGTCGGCACGCGCGACGTCGCCGGTGTGCAGCCATCCGCCGCGCAGCGCCTCGGCGGTCTCCTCCGGCTTGTTCAGATAGCCCTTCATCACGAGCGGGCCGCGCACACAGATCTCGCCGAGTTCACCCTGTGGCACCTCGTTCAAGTCGTCGTCGAGCAGGCGGACGTCGAGCCACGGCACGGGGCGCCCGCACGACGCGAGGCGGCTCGGATCGTCGGGGAGGTGTTCCTCCTTGCGCAGCACCGAGATCGTCATGCCACATTCGGACTGGCCGTAGAACTGGAAGAAGACCGGGCCGAGCCGCTCGATTCCTTCGCGCAGGCGGGACGGCGACATGGCCGACGCGCCGTAGAACAGGGTCTCGAGACTCGACAGGTCGCGGCTGTCGAAATCGGGATGGTCGAGCAGCATGTAGATCATCGTCGGCACGAGCATCGTCGCGTTGATGCGATGCTTCTCGATCGCTTCGAGCACGAGCGCGGGATCGAAATGGGGCAGCACGTAGAGGCATCCGCCACGCAGGAGCGTGGGGACGAAGAACGCCGCCCCGGCGTGCGAGAGCGGGGTGCACACGAGGAAGCGTGGCTGCTCGGGCCACTGCCACTCGGCCATCTGGATCTGGTTCAGGGCCGCTCCCGATCGGAACGAGCCCATGACACCCTTCGGTTTCCCGGTGGTGCCGCCGGTGTAGACGATGGACGAGGTGTCCTCGATGTCGACGGGTGCGGACACGAGCCGCTGCTCGGTGAACTGCTCGGACAGGGCGAGGATGTCGGTACCCACCGAGGACGGGCCGAGGGAGAACAGGTTCTTCAGGGTCGGTACCTGCTCGCGCAGCTCCGCGGCGCGTTCCTCGAAGTGCCGGGGATCGAAGATCAATGTCTCGATCTCGGCGTCGGTCGCGATGTACAGGTGGTCGGAGAGCGAGCCCATCGGGTTCAGGGCCGTGTTGCGGCAGCCGGCGACCATCGTGGCGCCCATGGAGATGAGCACCTCGGGCCGGTTCTTGGACAACATCGCCACCGCCGATCCCTGCCCGACCCCGACGGACGCGAGCGCCTGCTGGAACCGGCTGATGGCGGCGCGCATCTCGGCTCCGGTGAGGACGACGTCACCGAGGTGCAGGGCGGGCCGGTCGGCGCTGCGGTCGAGCGCGGTGATGAGGAGATCGGGCGTGAATGCGGGGCGGTAGAGGTCGGCGTACTCCTCGGGCATGGTCGTCCTTCCGGTGTGCTGTGACGGTCCGTTGTGTGACGTCACCGGTCGGCGTTCTCCGCTGTGGTGACCATCACCTGCCGTTGGTCACGATAACCGCTCGAGGGTAAAAACTGAAACACGTTCCACTCTGCCTTTTCGGCGATTTCTCGCCTAGAGTCTTGGGCACGCCACAGCACACCACCGGGGGAACACGCATGCAGTCGGCCACGCCGTCACCGAGCGAGACCGAGACGGCAGTCACCGCAACCGTCGTCGAACATCATCGGCTCCGGCACGATCTCGCAGTCGTGCGTCTCGAATGCGACGACGCGATCGTCGATTTCCGCCCCGGCCAGTACGTCGACGTAGCCGTGCCGCAGCGCCCCACGCTGCCTCGTCGTCTCTCCCCTGCGCTGCCGCCGTCGCTGGACGGCAAGCTCGAGTTCCACGTGCGCACGGTCCCGGGCGGTTGGGTGAGCGGCGCGATCGTCGCCGAGACCCAGCCGGGCGACGTGTGGCAGCTCGGCGCGGCCCGCGGCGGCGACCTCCACATCGACGACACGGGCCGCATCGTCATCATGGTGGCCGGCGGTACGGGCCTCGCGCCGCTCCGGTCGTTGATCCTCGACGCGGCGCGCCGGCCGGATCCGCCCCGCACCTTCCTGTTCACGGGCGCCCGCAACCCGCGCGACCTGTACGCCGCCGACATGCTCATGCTCCTGTCGGAGGCGCTGCCGTGGCTGACGGTGGTGCCGGTCGTGGAGACCCTCGAGATCCCCGATATCCCCGACCCCTGGTTCGATCGCATCGCGCCGCGCATCGACGAGTTCGGACCCGACCCCGACGAACTGCTCGAGGGCAGCGTCGACGAGGTCGTCACGTCCTACGGTGCGTTCGGCGACCACCAGGTGCTCGTGTGCGGCCCGGCGGCCATGGTGCGCACCACCGCTCAGCGGCTGATCGAGACCGGCACCCCGGTCGAGAACATCCGCTACGACCCGTACTGAGTGCCCCGGCGCATCGGCCGGCACTCTACGAATCGGCCGCGGTTACCCAGGCACGGGCGACGACCGCCCGACCTCATCGAGGTATCGGAGCGTCCGGTCGAGCCGGGCGGACGCCTCGTCCCGATCCTCGCGGGCCCGGAAGCTCAGCGGGCCGGTGACGGGCGGCGCGAAGAACACGAGGTCCACTTCGTCCACCCGGCCACCGGCGAGACAGAGCCCGGTTCCCCGGAGGGACAGCACGGTAGGGAGGGACCGGACGTCCCCGTTCGTGATCGTCACGTACCCTCCCTACCTCTCGGATCGTTCGATCAGGCGACCGGTGCGTCCGACGATGCTGCGTCGCGTGCCGCGATGTACCCGAACACCAGACCCTGCCCGATCGTGGCGCCGGCACCGGGATAGCGGTGACCGAACGCGTTGGCGGCGGTGTTGCCGATCGCGTAGAGACCGGCGATCGGGGTGCCGTCCTCGCGCAGGACCCGAGCCCGTTCATCGGCTCGCACGCCACCGCAAGTGCCCAGATCGCTCAGGGTCATCTTCACGGCGTAGAGAGGTCCGTGCGTCAGCGGCCGCATGTTGGGGTTGGGCTGGATGGTGGGATCACCGTAGTAGCGGTCGTAGGCACTGCTCCCACGGCCGAACTCGGAATCCGTTCCGGCTGCGGCATCGTCGTTGAACTTGCCGAAGGTCGCGGCGAAGTTCTCCACCGGCACGCCCATCGAGGCCGCGAGTTCTTCCGCGGTGGAGGCGCGGTGAGCGATACCCGCCTTGTACCAGGCCTCCGGCAGCGGCTGACGGGGGAACACCCCGGCCGCGAACACGTAGCTGTTGCGGTACTTCTGGTCGAAGACGATCCACATCGACTCGATCGGATCCCCGGCGCGTTCACGTTCGAGCACCAACTGCCCGAAGGACATGTAGTCCGACGACTCGTTCGTGAAGCGTCGGCCGCTCTGATCGACGATGAACGAACCGGGCAGCGATCGCTCCGCGAGCATGACCAGTGGCGGCTTGCCCGGCCGGGTCGGTGCGACTGCGGGGAACCACCACGCCTGATCCATGAGGTCCAGGTCGGCACCGATCTCCTGTGCCGCCTTGATCGCATCGCCGGTATTGGTCTCGGCGCCGAGGCTCTCGTTGTCGAGCAGACGCTCGGACTGGAACTTGCGTCGCATCGCCATGTCGTGGTCGAAGCCGCCGGCCGCGAGCACCACCCCGCGACGCGCGGTCACAGTCACCTCACGCCCGTTCTGTTCGACGACCGCACCGGTGACCCGGTCCCCGTCGGTGAGCAGACGCACCAGCGACGTCTCGGTCCACACAGGCACACCGGCCTTCAGCACACCCGCGAACAGTCCGGCGGCGATCGCCTGTCCACCGGCGACGTATTCACGCTTGACGGCGAGACCGGCGACACCCTGCGCCAGCCGCTTGAAGATGCGCGGAAAACCCTTGTGCGGCACGCGCAGCATGAGGTTCATCCACTTGTAGTCCGCGCCGGTGGTGGGCATGGGCAACCCCGCCTCCATCAGGCCCGGACGCAGTCGGCCGCGTTCATCACCGAGGACCGACAGGTCCAAGGGCAGGCACTCGCAGCTGCGGCCGACGGCAGAGCCACCGGGCAGCTCGGGATGGTAGTCGGCGTAGCCCTTCGCCCAGAACAGCTTCATGGGCGTGGTGCGACGGAGCATCTCGACCGTCTCGACTCCGTGGTCGACGAAGGCCTCGCCCCGCTCGACAAGGGCGGTGCCGTCCACGACCGATCGGACGTAGGTGTGGCCACGTTCGACGGTGTCTCCCGAACCCGATTCGGTCAGAACGGGATTGGCCGGCACCCAGAACGCACCGCCGGAACGGGCGGTGGATCCGCCGACATATTCGGATTTCTCCACGATGAGCGTCGACAGCCCCGCTTCGTGTGCGGTGAGCGCGGCGGCCATGCCGGTACCGGACCCGATCACGAGCAGGTCCACAGTGGTGTCGCGGGCGGGGGTCACGGCCGGCAGGGGTGTCGTCGCCATCGGCAGTCTCCTTCATGTGGTTGTCTGCGGGACGGTAGGGCAGTTTTCGGGCTGTGCGGCCCGTGATCCCGATCACCGGGAGAGTACGAGGTCACGTGCTCGCTTTTCCGGAAATGTCCGGATCATCTCTGCCGCGTGAAGACTTCGGCGAGATAGTCGACGATCTGATCGAACAGTTCCTTCGCGGCGGGGAGCACGGTCGTCATGGTCGCGAAACCGTGCATCATGCCCTCATACCGTCGCAGGTCGACCTGCACACCGGCCTCCTGCATACGTCGCGCGTACTCTTCGGTCCCGTCGCGGGTGGGATCGATCTCGGCAGTGACCACGAGGGCCGGCGGCAGGCCACCGAGGTCGGGAGCGAGGCCCGGAGACGCCTGCCGAGAATTCCGGTCGGCGGGGTCGGGCACGTACATGCCCCAGAACCAGTAACAGTCCTCGGGGGACAGAAGCGCCGTCGCGTGCTCCGGATTGGTCACTTCCATCACCGCCGTGCCGTAGAGCGAGATCTGTGCGGCGGGAAGCGGAAGCCCCTCGTCCCGGAGTTGATGAGACAGCGCGAAAGACAGCGCCCCACCTGCACTTTCTCCTGCGAGGACCGCTCTGGTCACGTCGACGGACCGAAGTTCATCGGGTGCAGACGTGATCCATTCCCACACCTCCCGGCAATCGTCGAGTGCGGCAGGGCACGGATGCTCCGGGGCGAGGCGATAGTCCACCGAGACGATGACGGCCTGCGATGCGATGCTCAGTTTCCGCAGATACTCCTCGTTCTGATCGAGATTCCCGACGGCGAAGCCCCCGCTGTGCATCCATTGCACCACCGGCAATCCCGGATCATCGGACGGCCGGTAGATACGCACCCGGACACCGCCACCCGCGGACGGAACGACAACGTCCCGACTCTGATGAATGGGTGTCACCACCGGAATTGCGCTCGCGGCGAGTGCGGCACGTAGTTCCGCAACGGGTATCTCGTGCATGGCTTTCGCCATACGCGCTGCGGAGTTGTCGACCACTCGCTGGGCGTCAGGAGACAGCGGCATCTTCGTTCTCGTTTCGTCGACGGAGGGTGGGGCCGGTTCCGGCCGTTATCGGATTCGATCCGATCAGACCGCCGGGGTGGACGCTCCCACGGGATGATCGGCGTAGCGCACCGACTCCTGCGTGTCGAGTACGACATGTACAGCACCGAAGACCGGTCCCGTTTCGGTGGCCCGGATGCTGCCGCGCACGACGCCACTCGATACAGCGAACGGCTTCCCCGCGACGATCTTCGTCACGAAGATGTAGGACGAGAACTCGACCTCTCCGTCCGCGACGTCGGTGACGAACACATTGGTACCGTTGTGACGCAGTGGATAAGGGCTGTTGCGCCGGTGATCGTCCTTCCATGCCATCACGTCGTCGGCTCCGCGCACATCGACGCGGATGAAATCCTCGTAGTCGGTGGTACCCGTGTCACTCGCACATGTGAAGGCGATGTCGTCGGCCATCAAGGCCCGCAACTCGACGGGATTCCATTCGTCGTAGTGGAACCACCAGGCTGCGACGAGGGCGCTGACGGCGCCCGGAGTGAGGGTCGATTCGTTCATGTGTTACTCCTGCGGAGATCGAGACCGATAGTCGAAGAATCCGGGGGTGTGATCGACGCGCAGACGCGTCAGGGTCCTGTACGCGATCAGCCACACACCGTCGACCCTGCGGTACGTCTCGTGGTAATGGCCGTATCCGTGCAGGTGTTCTTCGGTCGAGCCGTTGCGCCACCACAACTTGTCTTCCATCGCCCAGACACCGGTCGCCGTCGTGTCCGAGGTCAATGTGATCTCCGGTGCATGCCCGTGGTGCACGCTGGTCACCGGAACAGGTCCGTCGAGAACACCTTCGATCGCGCGCCTCAGTGCATCCCGTCCGACCACCGCCGGCCGCCGCGCCGACTCGTCGCCGACCGCAGCACCGAAGGTCTCGCTCACGACATCTTCGGTATGCACACTGCCGTACAGGTCCCACTGTTTGGTGTCCATGATGCGCAACCGCGCGGCGAAGACATTCTCGATCTCCCGGATCGCAAGCGCGCGCTCCGCCGGATCGAGGGTGATCTCTCGTACTGATTCGGTTGTGCTCCCGCCTCCGCCACTCATCGGTCGGCCGCCGACGAGGGGACGGTCTCGGGGTAGACCTGCGCGAACCAGGCGCGCTGGGTGGCGTCGAACGTGCCCAGTTCCATTGCACGTCGCCCCCAGGCCTTGATCAGGTCGAGGAAACTCGTGACGTCGTAGATGTCCTCTTGTCTGGAGAACCTGCCGTTCCCGGCGTAGGTCAAGATGCTGACATGGGGCGCTCCCCACACCGAGCCATCACCGGGATCGCTCATCACGTTGTCGAGCTTGGCCACGATCGTGCCGTTGGTTTCGTCGATCACATGAAAGTGCTCGGGGAAGGAGACCGTGTGTGAGCCGGGAAATTGAGCGAGGCTCGGCTCGGCCCATTTCCAGATACCCTCTCTCCCTTCGAGTACGCCGGCCATCTGCTCGTGGTAGACGACATCCTCGGTGAACAGTTCGAGGAAATCCCGCCAGCTTCCCTCCCCCGAACCCGCACGATTCACCGTGGCGTGCCAGTTTTGATATGCGTTCTCGAGTTCTTCTCTGCTCCAGCTGTTTTCGGCCATATTTCACCCTATGGTCCGGAAGGCCCATCGTCCTACGAAACGTCCCATCACGCGGGAATCGGACACGAAGCCCCTGTCATGCCCCGTGCTCGACGGTGATACCCATGCGTGTGAGCATGGCGTGAGGATCGGCCGGTGGCGCAAGATCGAGAAGCTGCTGTCCGCGTCGATGCATCGCGGCGATGCACAGGTCGTCGTCGGAGTGGACCCAGAACTCGCCGCGCGCGATCTGCTCGATCATGTGCTCGGCGGCGACGAGCGGATCGAGCCCCTTCTCGACATTGTCGCGTTGCATGGCAGCGAACACCGCGTTCGCCGTCGGATTGTCCGTGGGCGCCTCTCGCTGAGCCGACAGGAAGATCTCGCTCCGGATGGAATGCGGGATCACGGCACTCACCTGGATCGGGGCACCGACGATAGCCAGATCTTGATGCAGGCACTCCGTCATCGCCAGTACCGCGTGCTTGCTCACGATGTACGGGGATTGCACCGCAACGGCATTGAGTCCACCCACCGAGGACAGGTTGGCGATGCACGAGGGAGTTCCCGCGGCGATCATCCGCGGGACGAAGGATCGAAGGCAGTAGAAGACACCGTCGACGTTGATCTGCATCAGCCGCTGCCACCGTTCCCGGTCGATCTCCCACAACAGGCCGGACGATTCGATGCCGGCATTGTTCACCAGGAGCTCGACGCTGCCGTGACGATCGAAGATCTCGCTCGCCATCACCTCGACGGCGTCGGGGTCGGCGACGTCGACGGCATACGGTTCCGCCTTGCCCCCTGCGGCGACGATCTCGTCGGCGACCTTCGCCGCTCGATCGCCGTCGATATCCGAGACGACGACCGTCATTCCCAGAGACGAGAGATGCCGTGCCAGACCTTCGCCGATACCGGCGGCCGCGCCGGTCACCACGGCGACGCCCCGGGAGAACCGTTCCCGTGCACTGCTCGTCTGCATGCTCACGCCCTCAGTCCGTCGTCGGCGATGTTGGGATTGCACCAGGCCGGTGGCTCGCGGCGAGGCAGTTCGTCCTTGCCGTCGAGGCTCTTCACCGGGATTCCCTGGGACCACGGGAAGTGCAGACTGAAGCCCACCAGACCGGTACGTTCGGCGGCCGGCAATGTGCACATCTCGAGAACGGTCTGCGCCAGGTACTCCGGCGGCTCGGTTTCGTAACCTTCGGGCAGCAGCGTGGCAGCACCCGGGGTCATGATCGCCGTGGACGGACCGACAGCATTGACCGCGATGTTGTCGTCGACGAGTTCCGCGGCGAGGCCTTGCGTGAACCGATGCAGAGCAGCTTTCGCCGACGCATAGATCACGTCACCGGAGGTCTTGTTGTACTCGCGGAACGGGCGGATCGGGCTCATACCGGTGGACGAGCCTATGTTGACGATCCACCCGGCCCCGGACTTGCGCATGTGAGGGATGGCGGCCTGCGACAGGAGGAAGGGAACTTTCAGGTAATGCTCCAGAGTCCTGTCGAACGTTGCTTCGCTCATCTTCTCGATCGAGGAGTAATCGGCGAATCCCGCATTGTTGACCAGGATGTCGAGCCCGCCGACGGCGTCCGCCGCTGCGTCGATCAGGCCCGCGCGCTGGTCGCGGTCCTCGAGATCCGCCGCGATCGGCACTGCGCGACCACCGGCCTGTTCGATCAGCTGCACCGTCTCTTCCAGAGTGCCCTCGAGTACGTGCTCCTGCCCGTCCCGAAGCGATCGGGACGGGGACATGGAACGAGCCGTGACCACTACGGTTGCACCTTCGGATGCGAGACGTCGCGCGATCGCCCGGCCGATCCCCCGGCTGCTTCCGGTCACGAGAGCGGTACGTCCGGTCAGTCGTTGTGTCATGTCGGTTCCTGCTGCCTGTTCGTCTGTGTGCTCGGACTTCTCGTCGAACCATTCCGAAGCTATGCCGCAGCCCGTACGGACGGACCGTTCCCTCCCGTTGTGCGGGAGGTCACTCCGACTACTTCCCCGATCTGCGGAACCGGAGCAGATAGGACGGAAGCCCGCGAATCGGAACCGACCGGGGCCAGTCGTCGGCACGGAAGTACGCGTCGGAACCGCCGTCGACGAACACCACGCTGCCGCACAGGAAATCCGCGGCGTCCGACAACATGAAGACCGCCCACGCAGCAAGTTGTCGGGCATCGCCGAAGCCACCGACCGGCACGGGGAACGAGCGGATCGCCTTCGCTTCGGAAGGCGTGGACAACTGCTTCTCCAGCAGTGGTGTCATGATCGCTCCCGGCGCCAGAGCGTTCAGCCGGATACCGACGCCCGCCCACTCCGTCCGCACGGCGGTGCGGCGAACCCATCTACTGACGGCGATCTTCGACGCCGCGTAGATGATCGACGGCGCAACCTTGCCGAACAACCGGACCGATCGGACTGCCTTGTCCGCGTCGCCGCTCAGAAACGCCTTGACCGTCCGGCCCGGAACCGCGGGCGTGGTGGTCGTCGAATTGCTCGAGAACACGACCACCTTGGCGTTGCCCGCTGCCTCGAGGGCCGACCGCCAGCCCGTCAGCAGGTCGACGACCCCGAAGTAGTTGACCTCCGCGATCAGCCGCGGGCGTTCCGGGCCGGGCGCCGGCCCGAGACCCGCAGCGAGCACGGCACCGTCCAGTCGGCCCTCGGCGGCCTCGAGCACCTTCTCGACGGCGCTCTTCCTGCCCTGCGGCGTCGACAGGTCGGCAACGACCTCTGCCTCTCCGATATCGACACCGATGACGGTGTGTCCGGCGGCGCGAAGTTGTTCTGCGACGGCGCGCCCCATGCCCGATGCAGATCCTGTCACCACATAGACGCCCACGTCGTCTCCTTCGTTGTTGCGTACCGGATTTACGGCGATCGATATTTGACATAGTAGGACAAAAATGGTGTCCTCGAAATGTGCGCCAGGAATCCTCCGATCCGCCAACGACATCCACCGAATCGGCGGGCGGACGCAGGCGTGGCCGGCCGTCCGTCATCGATACCGAAGCGATCGCCGAGGCGGCTTTCCACCTCTGGTCCCGACAGGGATACGCCGACACCAGCTGGAACGACCTCGCCGAAGCGACCGGGGTCAGTGCCCGCACCCTCATCAGGCACTTCTCCGTCAAGTCCGCGATCGCTTGGATCGGTGTGGCCCCCGCGACCGAACGTCTGCGCGCATCTCTTTCCGTCGCACCCGAGACCGCCCCACTGACCGACGCCGTACGCACGGCGATCGTCGAATCGATCTCGCATCGTCCGCACATCCAGCGCGTCGGACGCGATTGGCTCCGCCTCATCGCGGGCACACCCGAACTCGCCGCGATGTCGTCGGAAGCATACCGGCCATGGATCACCGAACTGGCCGATTACATCGGCCGACGCGTCCCCGAAGTCCCGGCAGCGATCGCGCGCGCGTTGGCAACCGCATACCAGGCCGCGGCGTTCGCGGCATTGACGGAGTGGGCGGAAGAGGGTGCCCACGGGGATCCTGCCGACGCCGTCGACGCGATGCTGCGCTGGATGGACATCGTTCCTCGCTCCTCTGCACGTCCCGCCTGAATCAGCACTCTCCGCCTGGAATTCCTCTCACAGCCCGAGAATACGGAGATCACCATGACGACAGTCGACCCCGAATCTGCTTCCGCGCCCACGGTCGATCCGCTGGCGCCTGCGCGCCTCGGACCGATCACACTGCGCAACAGAATCATCAAGTCCGCAACCTTCGAGGGCGCCAGCCCGAACGCCCTGGTCAGCGACCGCCTCGTCGACTTCCATGTCAGGGTCGGTGAAGGAGGCGTCGGAATGACCACCGTCGCCTACCTGGCGGTGGCACCCGAAGGGCGCACCGAGAAAGATCAGATCTACTGGCGTCCGGAGGCCCTCGACGGTCTTCGACGGCTCACCGATGCCGTGCACGCCACCGGCGCGAAGGTGTCCGCCCAGATCGGCCATGCCGGTCCCGTGGCCAACTCCCGATCGAACGGGCTCCCCTCGCTGGCGCCCTCCGCGCGCCCGAATCCCCTGTCCATGAGTATCGACAGGAAGGCGAGCGAGGACGACATCCGGCGGATCATCGCCGCGCACGGCGAAGCGACACGATACGCCCGTGAGGTCGGATTCGACGCGGTCGAAGTCCACCTGGGGCACAACTACCTCGCCAGTTCGTTCCTGAGCCCGAAGGTGAACCGCCGCAAGGACCGCTGGGGCGGATCCCTGTCCAACCGTGCCGAATTCGCGCGCCGCATTCTTGCCGCCGTCGCCGAAGCGGCAGACGGCGAGATAGCGGTCCTTGCCAAGATGAACATGGCCGACGGGGTGCCGGGCGGGCTCTGGCTGGACGAATCCCTGCCGTTCGCGAAGATGCTCGAGTCCGACGGGCATCTCGATGCACTCGAACTGACCGGTGGGTCGTCGCTGCTCAACCCGATGTACCTGTTCCGCGGAGACGTACCGCTGCGGGAGATGGCCGAGACACAGATTCCGATCCTGCAACTCGGGATGAAGATGTTCGGCAATTTCGTCTTCCAGCACTATCCGTACGAACCGCTGTACTTCCTCGAGTACGCCCGCCAGTTCCGCGACGAGCTCGACCTCCCGCTCGTACTCCTCGGCGGCATCACCGATCTCGACGGAATGCAGGTCGCGATGCGCGAAGGCTTCGAGTTCGTCGCGATGGCCCGAGCACTGCTGCGCGAACCGGATCTGATCGCACAGATTCAGCGGGATCGCGACACGCGGTCGTTGTGCATCCACTGCAACCGGTGCGCGGCCAGCATCTTCACGGGCACGCGGTGCCCGTTGGTAATCGATTCCCCGGACTGAGAACACGCCGAAACGGCCCCGTCGCGATGTTTCGCGGCGGGGCCGTTTGCCTGCTCTCAATGCAGGCGAGGTAGATCCGGTCCGGCAGGCAGGTCGAGGTGCGTTTCGGTGAGTACACTCCGCGCGACCGCGCGATCGATACTGTCCCGAAGAGCGTTGCACTCCCGGCGGTGGACTCCGGTAGCGGGGTTGCCCTGGGAGATCACCGGGCACTCGGACGTATCGGATTCCCACTGGATCGACGTATGCGCAGGGCTGAACTTCTCGACCAGCACCCCGAGTCCACATCGGTCACAGGTCAATTCCTGCATTGTCATGACGGACCTTCCCGACCGTCCGCCGGCGCCGGATCCGAGAATTCGAAATGCTCGGGATTCGGCGCGCGCAGCAGGGTCCAGTAATCGACCAAGCGCCACGGACACGGCACGACAGCGCGTCCCTCACTGTTCCGGTAGTAGCCGTTGGTCTCCGCACCGGGGTGCACCCACACGGTCTTGTCCAGCGCCTCGTCGACCTTGCGGTTGTACTGTTCGAGCACGTCCTGCCGTACGTCCATCGCCTCGTGCCCGTTCTCCACGAGATACTGCAGGCACTCGACGATGTAGTGGACGTGTTCCTCGCTGAGGATGTTGTGGCCGGCACCGTGGTTGGGCGCGGAGTTCGGGCCCGCGGTGACGAAGAGATTCGGGAAACCGGACACCTGGATGCCCAGATACGCCCGAGGGTCGTCACCCCCCTTCCACTGCTCGGCGAGGGTCCGTCCTCCTGTCCCCACGACGTCGATCGAGGTTGTGAACTCCAACTTGAAACCCGTTGCGAGAACGATGACGTCGGCGGGCACGAACTCACCCTCGGTCGTGATCACGCCTTCCGGTGTCACCTCCCGGAACGACGCGCGATGCAATGTCACGTGATCACGGGTGAGCGCCGCGTAGAAGCCCGGGTCCTTGATGATCCGCTTGCTGTACGGACGGAAGTCGGGCGTCAGCTTCTCGACGAGATCCGGACGGTCGGGGAAATTGGCGTGCAGGTGGTTCAACGCCGTCTGGAGCACCATCTCGTTCGCCGGTGAGGCCGAGAAGTGCGTCTTCGCCCATTCGGGGTCGATGCGCGGCATCACGTAGAGGTTGTCCGATGCGAACCAGTACGAGCGCAGCCGGAACCACTCGTGGTACCGCGGAAGATGCGCCAACGCCCACTTCTCGCCGTCCGGAACCTCGTTCACGACAGCCTTCTCCGGGACGATCCAGTGCGGCGACCTCACCACGACGTCGAGTGATTCCACTCGATCGACGATGCTCGCGACCACCTGGACGGACGTGCATCCGGTGCCCAGAACGACGACGCGTTTACCGGTGAGGTCGAGGTTCTCGTCCCACTCGGCGGTGTGCACAATCGTGCCGCCGAAGGTGTGCATACCCTCGACATCCGGGATGTTCGGTGAGTTGAGCATCCCCAGCGCTGTCACGACGGCCTTCGCACGGTGCACCTCGCGAGTCCCATCGGCGGACTCGACGGTCACCTCCCATACGTGCTGATCGTCGAGCCACCGCGCGGACTGCACCCGTGTACGGAAGGAGATGTTCTCCGCGATTCCGTAGGTGTCCACGACACCCTTCAAGTACTTCTGGTATTCGGTTCCCGTCGGGTAGTACTTGGACCACCCCGGATTCAATTCGAACGAATACGAGTAGTAGTGGCTGGGTGTATCGACGGCGGCGCCGGGATAGGTGTTGCGCGACCAGGTTCCGCCGATCTCGTCACGGGCTTCGAACACGCGATAGGTGAAACCGGCCTCGCCGAGCTTGATCGCGGCATTGATGCCGACGATCCCGGCACCTATCACGATCACGGAGAATTCCGGCGTCGGTTTCCGTGTGACCGGGACGCAGCGTTCGGAAAGGACGAAACCCGCTTGCTCGCGGAGAATCGGAACGAACTCCTCGTCGACGCGCTCCGAGGTCGCGACCGTGGCCATGCGGAGGAACAGCTCCGGGTCGGGAACACCCAGCCGGTCGTCGGCGTCCGGCGTGAGCAACTCGTGGGCGCGCGCCCGGATATCGGCGACCACGTCGTCCGGGTACTGTCCCGGCGGCGTCGTCGGACGCGTCCCGGTGCGATAGTGGTTGCCAGGCTCGCTGATCGTCAGGCGTGGGGCGAACTCGTCGAGCAGCGTGGTGTCGCCGGTGGCGTGGACCAGGGACATGAGAAGCGGTGCCGGATCGCATACGTCGATGGCGGCATGCAGCCGGCTTTCGCGGTCCTCCAGGTCCTCGGCACTCGAGCCGAGGGAGATCGTCTCGGTCATCATCAGCCCTTCTTCGACGAGAGTTCGGTGGGTGTCTCGATTGCCCCTCGCTGCGCGATCTCGAATCCCTTGTAACCGGCTGCCGCGATCTCGGCACAGATGGTGCCGTAGTTCGCGAATCCACCGATGTACGGCATGAACACCCGTGGTTTGCCGGGAATGTTGGCGCCCATGTACCACGAGTTCGCCGAGGGGAACAGGGTGCCGGCGGCCTTCTCGTTGCACTCGGCGACCCATTCCTCGACGGCCCGCTCGGTCGGTTCGATCGAGGCGGCATCGTGCTCGTCGAGATGGTCCAGGCAGTCGGAGATCCAGTCCACCTGCTGCTCTGCCATGAGCACCATGTTCGCCAGCACACTCGGGCTTCCCGCACCCACCATGAAGAACATGTTGGGAAATCCGTGGGACGCGAGTCCCAGATAGGTTCGCGGTCCTGCGGACCATTCCTCACGGAGGGTACGTCCGCCGCGACCGCGGATATCGATCCGGGCCAGCGCACCCGTCATTGCGTCGAACCCGGTCGCAAAGACGATCATGTCCAGCGCATAGTGCTGTCCGCTCGTGCGCACACCGTCTTCGGTGATCTCGACGATCGGAGTGGTGCGCAGATTCACCAACGTCACATTGTCACGGTTGAACGTCTCGAAGTACCCGTCGTCGGTGACGATGCGCTTCGTTCCGATGGGATGGTCGTTCGGAATCAATTGGTTCGCGATCTCCGGGTCTTTCACCATCTCCCGAATCTTCGATTCGACGTACTCCCGCGCCGTGTCGTTCGCCCGAAGGTTGGTCGTCTGGTCCGGGAACGCTTTCGCGAAGAGATAACCCCCGCGTTGCCACCACTCGTCGTACACCCTGCGACGCTCGGCTTCGTCGACCTCCATCGCGCCCTTCGGGTACGGGGTGAACGGTGTGCCGCCACCGCTCATCCGTGCCAGTCGTCGGCGCTCCGGATACGTCGCCTTGACTTCGGCGATCTGCTCGGCGGTCAGCGGTCGGTTGCCGGCCGGGATCGAATAGTTCGGGCTCCGCTGGAAGACGAACACGTGGTCCGCGTCCTTTGCGATCACAGGAATCGATTGGATGCCCGACGAACCGGTTCCGATCACGCCGACGCGCTTGCCTGCGAATTCGACCGGCTCGTGGGGCCATTCACCGGTGTGGTAGGACTCGCCGGCGAAGGTGTCGCGACCGGGAATGTCGGGTCGGTTCGTCGCCGACAACACCCCTGTGGCCATGATGCAGAATCGCGCCGTAACCGATCGTCCGGTATCGGTGGTGACGGTCCACAGGGCCGACTCCTCGTCGTACACGGTCGACACCACCCGGGTGAGGAACTCGAAAGCGCTACGCAGGTTGTGCCGGTCGGCGACGTGTTCGAGATACGCGAGGATTTCTTCCTGCGTGGCGAACCGCTCGGACCACGTCCATTCCTGCTGCAGGTCTTCGTCGAAGGAGTACGAGTAGTCGATGCTTTCGACGTCGCAGCGGGCACCCGGATAGCGATTGTGGAACCAGGTTCCTCCCACTCCCGCAGCGGATTCGAAACCGTGGACGGTCATCCCGCGCTTCCGGAGCTTGTAGACAGCATAGAGCCCGGAGATGCCGGCACCGATCACGACGGCATCGACGTCGCTCGAAGGAGTCTCGGGAATCATAGAGCGGCTTCCTTCATCTGCTTGGCCCACAGCCATTCGTGACCCCAATAACTGTCTGCGGTGATTTCTTCGGCCGTGTAGTAGGTCTCGTCGACGAGCATGCCCTCGGTGCCGTATTCGATGTCCCATCCGCCGGGAACCTGAACGTAGAACGAGACCATCTTGTCGTTGGTGTGGCGACCGAGCGTGGACGACACCGGAAAGTCCCGGGCGGTCACCTGATCGAGGGCACGACCGACTGCGTCGAGCGAGTCGACCTCCACCATCACGTGCACGAGTCCCGGGTCTCGATCCTCAGGGCTGGGCATGAGCGCCAGACTGTGATGGCGCTGGTTGACTCCGAGGAACCGGATCCGCATCGGATCCATACCGGGAGGCGTCGGCAACCGGAATGCTCCGCGCGGAAGGAATTCGAGCACGTCGGTGTAGAAATGGAACGATTCGTCGAACGCGGTGGTAGGCATGACCACGTGCCCGAGGCCTTGTGACCCTGTCACGAACTTCTGACCGTAGCGCGTGATGACGGGACTGTGATCGAGAGCCGGCCCGAAGAAGAACTCGAGCGGTGTACCGCCCGGATCCTTCATGATCAGTCCACCTTCGACTCGCCGTCGCTCGCATGTCTCGAACGGCATCGCTTCGAAGTCGTACCCCGCGGTCGTCAGGCGGTCCGCGACGGCCCGGAGGGCCGTACCGTCCCGGACCTCCCAGCCTACTGCGGTCACGCGGTCGGTGTCGCCAGGTTCGACGGTGATCCGAGCCGGACGTTCGTCCATTCGGAAGTGCAGTGCGTCCTCCTCCGGACCGGTGCCCGGCGCGAAACCGAGTACGTCGAAACCGAGTTCGCGCCAACGCGCCATGTCGGTGGCCTGGACGCGCACGTAGCCGAGGCTTTTGATCTCAGTCACAGAATTCCTTTCGAGTACGCAAGAAGTGTCAGATCATCACGCGGAGGGGCCCGTCCGGAACGTCGATTCCGAGGGACGCCATGGCCGACGCGTGATAGGTGGTGCTGGTGACGTGGATGGCGTGATGCAGGCCGGCGTGCGCGTCCCGCCAGAACCGCTGCAACGGATTGTCGACGCGGAGCGCATTCCCACCCGAGCGATCGAAGATCTCGTCCGCAGCACGGACGGCCCGCCAGGCGGAACGCACCTGATTGCGCCGCGACATGGCACGGGTTTCGAAGTCGACCTCTTTGCCGGAGTCGACGAGATCCCAGATGCGATCGACGTTCGCCAGGAGTTGCTGGCGGGCCGCGTCGATCTCTGCGGCCGCTTCACCGAGTGCATGCAGGACGTACGGATCGTCCTTGATCGCCGTTCCCGCCGCACCCACACGGCCGCGCTGATAGTCGACACCGGCCGCGAGCACGCCTTCACAGATCCCGATGGTGGCGGAGGTGATGCCGAGCGGGAACATCGTCGACCACGGCATCCGGTACAGGGTCTCGGTGACGCCGTACTCCTTGGCCGCTGTCCCGTCGATCACCGCTCCACCGTCCATCACCCGGTACTCGGGAATGAACGCGTCCTTCACCACGATGTCCTTGCTGCCCGTGCCACGAAGACCGACGACATCCCACGAGTCGTCGACGATCTCGTAATCGGAACGCGGGAGGATCACGTGCAGACTGACGGGCGGCATGATGGGGGCGCCGTCCTCACCGCCGGCCATCGCGCCGAGGAAGATCCAGTCGCAGTGATCGGTTCCGGACGAGAACTGCCACCGTCCCGACATCCGGTATCCACCGTCGACGGGAACTGCGATACCCCCGGGCATGTAGGGAGACGCCTGCCAGGTGTCGGCGTCGGTGCCGAGCACTTCGTCCTGCACCTTGGGGTCGGCGAAGGCGAGCTGCCACGGGTGGACACCGACGATCCCTCCGACCCATCCTGCAGAACCGTAGATGCTCGCGGTCTTCATCACCGTCTCGGCGAACTCACGAGGGTGTGCTTCGTACCCGTTGTACTTCTTCCGCTGCAGCAGCCGGATGATGCCGGACTGCCGGAGACCTGCGGCCATGTCGTTCGTCAGCCGACCGAGCTGGTCGGAGTCGTCGGCCCCCGCTCGGATCTCGTCGGCGATCGCGACGATGTTGTCGAGCACTTCGTAACTCATGGTTTCTCCAGGAGGGTATGTAGTGATGCGGAACTGGGGGTCAGGATCCCGATTCGGCGGAGGCCGTCTCACGAGCCCGGGTGAGGTTCGGGGCGAAGGCGCTACGTCCGGCAGCGACGTTCTCGTCGACTTCGGCCTGCCAGCTCGTCAGTGCGCGCGTGGTGTCGATCTCGTACTCGAAGCGGTTGACCATTTCGGGTCGAATGTCCTCGACGTCGACGTAGAACTGTTCGTACCACCGCCGTAATTGGTAGACGGGACCGTCCTCCTCACACAGCAGGGGATTGTCGATCCGCGACTTGTTCTTCCAGATCTCGACGTCCTGCTCGAATCCGATCGCGATGCCCTGGGCGACGGCCTGGGCGATCTGCTCCGCCTGCTCCGGAGGCATCCCGTCCGGCCTTTCCACAATCACGCCGTACTGCAGGCGGAAGGCGGTCGGAGAAATCGGGTAATGGCAGTTGATCAGGTAGATGTTCGGCGTCGACTCGGGATCACGGCCGGCGCTCCACAGCTTGTCGATCATGTACGAGGGACCGTAATAGGTTGCGTCGGACATGTTTTCGGAACTGTAATTGGTGGTCTGGCTGACACCGACTGCATCGGCCCGGGGCCGCGACCGCATCACCTGGGTCGCCGTATGACCTTCGAAGACGTTGCGGAAATAGGTCGGCATTCCGTAGTGGACGTAGAAGAAGTGCGCCATGTCGACGACGTTGTCCACGATCTCACGGCAGTGGGATCCGGTCACCTCGATCGAATTCCACACCCAGTCGGTCCAGCCGGGGTCGCCGTAGGTGGGAATCTCGGGAACAGCCAGCTCCGCGGGCGGCTTGCTGCCCTGCGGGTCGTGCCACACGAAGAGCTGACCGCTTACTTCTGCCACCGGCCACGCCCGTGTGCGAGCAAGCGGTGGGACGCGGCGGGCATAGGGAATCGCGGCGCACTTGCCGTCACCGCGCCAGCGCCAGTCGTGGAACGGACAGGCAATGGTGTTGCCCTTGACGGTCCCCTGTGCCAGGTTTCCGCCCATGTGCCTGCAATAGGCGTCGAGGACGTTGATCTTGCCGTCCTCTCCGGCGAATACCACGAGGGCTGTCCCGAACGCGTCGACCTGATGAGGCTTGCCATCCGCGAAGTCGCGCACGAGTCCCAGGCAGTGCCATCCCCGCGCATAGCGCTCCGGCGGCGTGCCGGCATCAATGGTGCGGACCTGATCTTCGGTATCTGTGGAACCCACGGTGCCTCCTGGTCGGCTGATCGCGACAACTCACCCGTCGCACAGTGACCAGAATCAAGAACCTGGACGTCGCTGTGATGTCCGTCTCCCGCAGAACGGGAGGGTAGTTTCGACGAACGAGGGGCCGCCTGGCACGGTCGGCTCGAGGTTGCCGCGCGCGACGCATCGAAGGTACCGTGACGCGCGTCACACTTGGGGGTGTCAGGAGGAAAATGTGAGTACGTCACGCACCGATGGGCTGCCCGTGTCCGTCGTGGACCGGATCTCCCTGGTCCTGGAGGCGCTGAGCACGGGCCCGATGACGTTGGCCAAGGTCACAGCGCGCACCGGGCTCCCCCGATCGTCGGCACACCGCCTGCTGGAACAGCTGGCCAATGCGGGCTGGCTCGCCAGATCGCCTGAGCAGACGTACGAGCTCGGAGTGAAGGCGTACGAAATGGGTCAGGCGGCACTCAATCAGAACCGGCTCCTGCATCATGCGCGCCCTCTCATGCATGCCTTTGCGCATCGCACCGGGTTCACGGTGCAGCTGGGAGTCGTGGACCGAGGGGACACCGTCTACCTGGCGAAGGTGAACGGACGCACCTCGGGGTCGACGCCGACAGCCGTCGGCCAGCGGGTGCCGGCCCACACGACCGCCTTGGGCAAGGTCATCATGGCGTACTCGGCGGTCTCGTCCCAGCCTTCTCCGGACAGTGCCCGGACCGACTGCGTGACAGCACCTTCGGGGCGGAGTCGCTTCGACGACGAGATGGCTCAGGTGCGTGATCGTGGCGCCGCATTCGACCGCGGGGAGGCATTCCCCGGCACAGCCTGCGTGGGGGTGTCCATCGGTCCGCCCGATCACATGTACGGGAACCTTGCAGCGCTGTCCGTGTGCGCCCCCGTGAGCGTGCTGGATCATCAGAAGATGATCGGGCCCCTGCGTGTTCTGGCCGGCGAGATCTGGCAGCGCTGCGTCGCGACAGATCTTTCGAGGCACTAGCCGACAACGGCCGGCGCGGGGCATACGCGCCCCGCGCCGGCCCTCGCATCGAGGAGCTCGGATCAGCCGCGCTGCACGAACTCCACGAGATAGCCGTCCGGGTCGCGGACCGTGCCGATCACCATTCCGTAGGCCTCGAGTTTCGTCGCCGGTGTCTCCTCGACGCCACCGTGACGACATGCGTCGGCCATCCTCCCCTCGACGTCGTCGGTGTTCAACACGATCTTGACGAACATGTGGCCGTGATCGTGCGGGGTCTCCCCGTCGATGCCTGTCGGCAGAACGAGCTCGAGGCCTGCGGCACCGGCTCGGACGATCGACGCATGAAAGGTGGGGGTGTCCAGATCCTTGTCGTGCACGAATCCGCATCCCCGGATGTAGAATTCGGCCGACCTTTCCAGGTCGGCGACTCTCAGCGCAGTGAGTGAGAGCAACGTCTGCGTATCCGGACTCTGTACGGTCATCGTGTTTGGGACCCGCCGTTGAAGTCCAGCGTCTGACCGGTGATTCCGCCGGCCTCGTTCGAAGCCAGGTAGGCGCAGAACGCGCCGACCTCGATGGGATCTCCCAGGCGGCCGATCGGGATGGTCCGGAGGATCTGCTCGATCATCTCCGGACTCATCTTGTCCTCGAGATTCTTCTGATGACCCAGTGCCACGATGTTCGCGGTCACACCATACTGTCCGGTCTCGGCCGCCAGGTGACGGATGAACCCTTCGATACCGCTCTTACCCGTGGCGTACATCGTTTGATTGATGTTCTGACCCGTGCGTGCGGAACCCGACGAGATCTGGACGACCCGGCCCCAGCCGGCATCGCACATCCCGTCGATGGCGACCTTGATGCAATTCATCGCGCCGTAGATGTTGAGATCGATCGGAGCGCGCCACTCCTCGGGCGACAACTCGCGGAACGGTTTGATCACGCGTCCTTCCGCGACGCCCGCATTGTTGACGACGATGTCGACGTGGCCGCCGAGTTCCTTCTCCGCCGCTCGTACGTGTTCGAGCGTGGCGTCGTAGTCGGTGACGTCGAACGCCGCTGCGACCGCCGCGTTCCCCTCCTCGACGATCGACGCGGCGACCTTCTCGGCCCGATCTGCGAACAGGTCGTTGACGATGACTGACGCCCCCTGCCGTGCAAGGACCTTCGCGATTCCTTCACCGACACTCTGACCGGCACCGCTGACGAGCGCGATGCGTCCGGTAAGACTGAACACAGGTACTCCTTCCCGTCGACAAGATTCGACGAATCGTGGTGTGGCCCAGTGCACAACAGTCGACCATTTTTTGTCAACAGATATTGGATCCAATAAACGCTGCGTATCTGTTAGGGTCTCCCGCATGACCCAGATCTCACCCGATTCGGACCTGGGCGCAGGCCCGGCCGAACCGATTCTCTGCTCCGTCGCAGACGGCGTCGCCCGCCTGACCCTGAACAATCCGCGCCGCAAGAATGCGATCACCCTGGAGATGGCCGCCGAGATCGCAGCCTTCTGCGACCGGGTCGAATCCGACACGGCCATCGGCGCCGTGGTGATCGACGCCCGCGGCAGCTATTTCTGCAGCGGTGCCGACACTCGCGACCTCGCATCCTCGTCTGCGGATCCGGCATCTCCCGAAGCAGTGCAACGCACATCGGCGGTCTACAACGCCTTCGTGCGGATCGGATCGCTACCGGTACCGACGATCGCCGTCGTGGTCGGCGGCGCTGTCGGGGCAGGCCTGAACCTCGCCATGGCCGCCGACATCATGGTGGTCACGCCCGACACCGTCCTCGACAGCGGTTTCTCCGCCCGGAGCATCCATCCCGGTGGTGGCCACATCTCCCTGCTGGGACGCGCGATGGGCTGGTCGGGGGCGATCGCACTCGCCGCATGCGGCCAGTCCCTGAACGGGTCCGAAGCCGTGGCGCGAGGACTCGCTTACACCGCGGTGGCCGCCGAAGACATACCGGGCACCGTCGAGGAGTTGACCCGCACGGCCGCCGCCGATCCCGAACTGACCCGACGCATCATGACGAGCGCACGCCTCGAATTGGGACCGCCCGCCGTGAGCTGGGAATCGGCGCTGGAGATCGAACGCGGCGTACAGATGTGGTCGATGGCCCGCAAGGGCCGGGCATCGTGGTCGTCGCGAGGACCGAGCCGCTCATGACCGTCACGGGGACCGAGCACCTCGACGGGATCGAATCCGGGTTCGAGCACCTGCGTACCGAAGTACGAGCCTTCCTGTCCCACGAGAGCGCCACAGGCGGGTTCGTACCGGACACCGACAGCTGGATGACCGGATTCGACCCCGGCTTCAGCGCTCGCGTGGCCGGACGAGGCTGGCTGGGCATGACCATTCCCACGGAGTACGGCGGACACGGACGCAGCCCACTCGAGCGCTTCGTCGTCAGCGAGGAGATGCTTGCGCACGGCGCTCCCGTCGCGGCGCACTGGATCGCCGACCGCCAGATGGCTCCGAGCATCCTCGCCAACGGCTCCGAGGAGCAGAAGCGACGATATCTCCCGGGAATCGCCTCGGGACGTTCGTTCTTCGCGATCGGCATGAGCGAACCCGACGCAGGATCGGATCTGGCCGCGGTGCGCACCCGCGCCGTGGACAACGGCGATTCGTGGACGATCACCGGAACCAAGGTCTGGACGACCGGAGCCCACCTCGCGCATGCCATGGTGGTGCTCGCCCGTACCGACGGACAACCGGGTGACCGCCACAGCGGTCTGTCCCAGTTCGTCGTCGACCTTCCCCACCCCGACATCGAGATCCGCCCCTTGCGGAGTATCGACGGACAGGCACATTTCAACGAGGTCGTCTTCCACGGCGCGCAGGTGCCTGCGGCGGCCCTGCTCGGCAAGCGTGGAAACGGCTGGGCACAGGTCATGGGCGAACTCGCCTTCGAACGATCCGGTCCCGAGCGCTATCTGAGCACGATGCCCCTGCTGCGCGCATGGGCAGCGCACCTCGCGGCGACCGGGGCCACGCCCGGACAGCGACAGACGCTGGGCACTCTCACAGCACGAGCCTGGGCATTACGCCGGATGTCCTTGCGGGTTGCGGCCGAGCTCACGGCCGGCCGTAAGCCGGACGTACTCGCAGCGATGGTCAAGGATGTCGGGTCGACCTTCGAGGGCGATCTGGTGGAAGCCGTGCGAGCCTCGAGCGCCCTCGTCGCCCGGCGCGGTGGAGCCGATTCGCTCGCGCGCATGCTGGCCCACAGCGTTCTGCACACACCCGTGTTCACCCTCAGGGGTGGTACCAACGAAATTCTGCGCGGGATCGTCGCGCGCGGATTGGGGGTTCGATGAGCGAGTTCACCACCGAGCTGGCGGAGACCACCGCGGCGATCATCGAGCACGTGGGTGTCGATCCGGAGACGCCGGCCGAAGGCATGTCCGGCGCCCTCTGGACGCACCTTGCGGACGGCGGCTTCGTCACCGTCGGCGTACCGGAAGCTGCCGGTGGGGGTGGCGCGGCACTCGGCGACGCACTCGCAGTCGTGACGACCGCAGCGCGGCACGGCGCACTGGTGCCCCTCGTCGAGCACGGCATCCTCGCAGCCTGGCTCGCTGCCACAGCGGGGCACGTGCTGACCTCCGAGATCGCGACCGTGGCAGAAGGTGATGCGCACTGTTCGATCCACCGTCACGGCGACACCCTGCTGTTCGACGGCGCGGTGACAGGCGTGCCCTACGCGGCCGACGCCGACACCCTCGTCGTGATCCTCCCCCCGGAACCCGGCGCGGACGGTTCCTCGGTCGCCGTCGTGGCCATGTCCGGGAGCGGCGCCGAGATCTCGGCCGAAACCGACCTGACCGGTGTGTCCTACGCCGACATCGTCTTCCGGGATGCACCCGTCGCATTCCACGGGAGTTCACCGGTTTCCCTCACCGGATTCCTGCACCGTGGCGCTCTGGCCTACGCGGCCTCCACGGCGGCTGCGGCCGCGGCAGTACGGGATCACACCGTCCGCTACGCGTCCGAGCGCACCCAATTCGGACGCCCGCTCGCGAAATTCCAAGCCGTTCAGCAACAACTCGCGCAGCTCGCCGCCCGGACCACGATGATGGAGATCGCCGTCGACTCCGCGATCGCCACGTACGCCGACCCGGAGATCGGCCGGCTCACGACAGCAGCCGCGAAGGTGGTGACCGCGATGTCCGCGCACTCCGTCGCTGCTGCCGGCCATCAGATCCACGGTGCCATCGGCACGACCTCCGAACACAGCCTCGGCCGTTTCACCACCGCGTTGTGGAGCTGGCGCGACCGATTCGGCTCCGAACAGTTCTGGGCAGAAGACCTGGCGCGCCGCATCCTCGACGACGGCATCGACGTGTGGGATGTCGTCACCGGAACACGATCAGAGCACGACACCGCACCGACAACGCACAGGAGTCCGGCATGAACGTCTCCACTTCCCCAGGCCACACGTCCGCAGCGACGACCGTCGACGGCAGTTCGGTGATCGACGGTCGCGCCGCGTGGCGGGCGGCCGATCGGAACACCGGAATCGGCGCGCTCGCCGGACTCCGCGTACTCGATCTCAGCAGGGTCCTCGCCGGGCCGTATACCGCCCAGACTCTCGCCGACCACGGCGCCGAGGTGATCAAGGTGGAAGCACCGTCGGGCGACGAAACCCGCGGCTGGGGACCGCCTTTCGACGATTCGGGCGAGAGCAGCGCATACTATGCCGGTCTCAATCACAGCAAGGACAACATCTGTCTCGACCTCCGGACGGATGCGGGCCGTGAGGTGCTCTCGCATCTGCTGCGTGGCGCCGACGTGGTGATCGAGAACTTCAAGGCCGGCACGATGGCTCGTTGGGGGTTCGACTACGAGACCGTGCTCGCCGAGGAGAACCCCCGTCTGGTGTACTGCAGAGTGACCGGCTTCGGTGTCGACGGTCCGATGGGCGGACTACCCGGATACGACGCGGTGCTGCAATCCTTCGGTGGCTTGATGAGCGTCAACGGTTATCCCGACGGCAATCCCTTGCGTGTCGGAGTTCCGATCGTCGACATCGTGGCGTCCCACATGGCTGTCAGCGGTATTCTGCTCGCGCTCAGGGAACGGGACAGCAGCGGGCGCGGGCAGCTCGTGGACATCACCCTTCTCGACTCGGTGATCTCGCTCCTGCACCCCCACGCCTCGAACTGGGTTTCGAGCGGGAAGGTGCCTCAGCGCACCGGCGACTACCACCCGACGGTCGTGCCGTACCAGGTGTTCGCCGCCCTCGACGGCGACTTCTTCGTCAGCGCGGCCAACGACCGGCAGTTCCGTTCCTTGGTCACCGTCCTGGGCAGACCGGACCTCGCCGATGATCCACGATTCGCCTCCAACGGCGTGCGTTCGCAGAACCGCGACGACCTCGCCGCTCTGCTCGGTGAACTCGTCGCCGGGTGGAAACGCGACGACCTTGCGGCCGAACTCGAACGCGCCGGTGTCGCCGCCAGCCCGGTCAACACCGTCGACCAGGCCCTGACCGCTCCCCAGACCGTTCACCGTGGGCTCTTCATCGACACCGTCGACTATCGTGGCCTGGGTGTGCCGATAAAGCTCGGACGAACCGCGACACGCACACCCCGGACAGCAGTTCCTCTCGGAACGGACACCGCGGCGGTGCTCCACTCGATGGGGTACAGCATGGAGGCCGTCGACGCGCTGCGCGCCGCGGGTGCGTTGGGGCGTTCACGACCGGGCCGGCCGTAAACGACTCGGAGCGAGACTGCAGGAAGGAACGAGGTGAGCCGACGATCGACGCGGGCGGGTGACAGCGCCGGAACCGGTCCTTCCCCGGCCGTTCGTGGCGCCGAATGGGTCGCAACCGAGATCGAGCGGCTGATCGTCACCGGCGACCTGCTGCCCGGCCAGCCGGTCCGGCAGGAACTGATGGCCGAACGTCTGGGAGTCAGCCGGCTCCCGATCCGGGAAGGACTCCGCCAGCTCGCCTCGCAGGGTCTCGTCGAACACCGTCGCAACGTCGGGTACACGGTCGTCAGGCTCGAACAGTCCGAGTTCGATCAGATCTATCTGATGCGCCATGCGCTCGAGCGGGAGGTATTGGCGTCCCTTCCCGTGTTCGACGCCGACGCGCTCGCCGAGATCCGTATGCTGGGCGAGCGCGTCGCGGAGGCGGCGGAACGCGGGGATCTGCTCGAGATGCGCCTGGCGAACCAGGACTTCCACTTCGCGATGTTCGACCGTTCCCCGCTGGGTCTGGTCGTGTCGGAGATCCGCCGATTGTGGCGCCTCGCGATGCCGTATCACGCGGCCTATCTCTTCGATGCCGAGGTACGACGACGCGTGATAGCAGAACACGATGCCATGATCGACGCGCTTGCCGATCACGACAACGAGCGCCTGATCGCGTTGATGAACGAGCATCGGCGCGGTGGCGAAGCGGGGACGAACATGCTGCTGCGGAACACCACTCGCGAGGGCTCGTAACTCGCGTCTTCCACACATGACAACCGGCCCGGCGCGTATGCTCACCGGGCCGGCTCGTCGGTCACCTCATGCCGAACGGACGGCGCTCAACAGCTTCTTCAACGGAACCGTCTCGTCCGCGAACAGTTCTCGGGACGGGCGGTACCCGCGCGCGAGCGCCGACCGCAATGCGACGAAGTCGGCGGGCGCATTGACGCACTCGGCAGCGAGCAGTTGGTCGTCCTCGAAATAGAGCGTGACGCGGCGACGCGGTTTGCTCGGATCGGTACGGACCACCACCTCCGTGTGCCCATCGATCCTCCCGGCGATCTGGATCTTCCACGATCCCTGGTCGGACCAGAACCACGGCACCGGCCGGGCCGGCACCTCCCGTCCGAGCAGCGTGGCGGCCGCCGTGTCGGCCTGCGTGCACGCGTTGTCGACGGATTCCAGACGCACCCGCGCTCCCCCGCCCGTCTCCTGCACGGTGCAGTCGCCGATGGCGAGGATGTGCCCGTCCGAGGTCGCACAACGTTCGTCCACCACGATGCCACGGTCACAGGCGAGTCCGAGCTGCTCGGCGAGTTCGGTGCGTGGCTCCGCACCGATACCCACGAGCACTGTCGCTGCGGCGATCTCGCGACCGTCGTCGAGACGGACCGCACGTACCCGGTCACCGTCGAGTGCGATCTCGACGGGTTTCGCATCGAGGATGACGTCCACACCCATCTCGCGGTGCGCCGCGAGCAGGAACTCGGCCGTTCCTGGTCCGACCGCACGGCCCATCAACTGCCGGCCCGCCTCCACGACCGTGACAGCGACATCCAGTCCCCGGAGTGTGGCGGCGACCTCGAGACCGACGAAACCACCTCCGATGACCACCACCGACCCGGCGGCAACACGGTCCGCCAGCCGCTGCGCATGGTCGAGTTCACGCAGCACCAGGACATCCGGATGATCGGAACCCGGAATGTCCGATCGCCGCGCCCGAGCGCCGGTGGCGAGCACGAGTCGATCGAACGTGCGCGTCTCGACGGACCCATCGGATCGCTGGAGATGCAGCGCGACGCCGTCGCCGTCATGCTCGACCCGCTGAACCGTCGTCCCCAGAAGCATTTCGATCTCGTTGTCCGAGTAGTGCTCCGCGGCGCGCAGCACCAGCTGGTCCGGCGTCGACTCCCCCTTCAGCCACGCCTTCGACAGCGGCGGCCTGTGGTAGGGCGGGTGCGTCTCGTCGCCGATCAACGTCAGAGGCCCGGTGTACCCACCGAGCCTGAGTCGATCGGCCAGTTGCACCGCCGCGTGCGAGGCGCCGACGACCACCACACTGCGTGGCAGTCCGTCGGCGCCTTCCCCGTGTCCGGTCATCTCACGCCTGCTCATCCGGAATCGTCACGTGCAGATCGACACCCTCGCTGAGAATCAGCTGGCACGACAGCCGCGACGAGTCCTCGCGATCGCTGGCGGTGCAGTCCAGCATGTCGTCCTCGTCCTCCGAAGGAGCATCGAAATGCTGTTGGTCCTCCGCAGCGAGGTAGACATGGCAGGTCGCGCACGAGAGCGACCCACCGCACTGCCCCACGATTCCGGCCACACCGTTACGGACGGCAGTCGACATCACGGAATCGCCGGCCACACCGTCGATCACGCGTTCCGTTCCGTCGGGCTGGACATAGAAGACTTTGGGCATGTCGAATCCCTACCAGGTGACCGGGAGAACGGTGATGGGCTGTGTGAGGTTGTCGTCGTCCACCACAGCCTCACCCGCGAGCCTGAGATCCGGCAATCTCTTGAACAGTTCGCTGATCGCGACCTGCATCTCCATTCGTGCCAGTGGCGCTCCGAGGCAGTGATGCAAACCGTAGCTCAGTGTGAGATGCGGATTGTCCTTCCGACGCACGTCGAAGGTACCGGGGTCTGCGACCGCGACCGCGTCGTGATTGACCGAAGCGGGATCCACGAGCACCGCTTCGCCCTCGGCGATGACCTGGCCGTCGATCTCCACGTCCTCGGTGGCCACGAACGGAACCAGCCCACCGCCTCCCGCTACCGTGTCGTAGATGGCCATCCGGCCGTTGCGAAGGATCTCCTCGACTGCGGTGGGTGCCACGGCGTCGACATCCTCGAGAAGAACCGCCAGCTGGTCGGGGTTCTTCAGGAGCGACAGGACCCCGGAACAGATGAAGTTCGCCGTGTTGTCGAATCCTGCCACGATCAGGATCATCGCGATGGGCAGGATTTCGCCGTCGGTGAGCGAATCGTCCTTGTCCGGCGCGTTGGCCAGATCGCTGAGGAGATCCTCCCGGGGATTCTTGCGCCGGTCTTCGATCAGCGCGGTCAGATACATGAAGAGCTCGGTCATGTTCTGCACGACCTCGTCCTCGGGCATGTTCGCCACCGCGAGCGTGGCGGCACTCCACTTCTGGAACTTCGGTCGGTCCTCCGGCGGAACGCCCAGCAGGTTGGACAGCATCTGGATCGGCAATGCCACGGCGTAGTCGTTCACCAGATTCGCCGAGTTACCCTTGGCCACCATGGCGTCGATGAGCTCGTTCGCGAACTCGACCGCCGATTCCCGCATGGCGCGCACACGCTTCGGGGAGATCGACTTCTGTACGAGCTTGCGGAGCTTGGTGTGGTGCGGCGGATCCTCGAACTGGATCGTGGACTTCAGGAAGTCCGGGAACTCCACGAAGTAGGGCACGGCCCGCTCACCGGTCCGGAATGGCTTCCGAACGAACCGGGGATCGCTGAGCATGTCTCGCGCTGCAGCGTTCCGATGGATGACCCAGACGTCGCCACCGATCGGCATCGTCATCTTGGTCATGGGCCGCTCGGCCGAGATGGCGACATATCGCTGGACGGCGTCCTGCGGCGGGACGGCCGCGAACGGGTAGGAAGTGTCGACTACCTGATCGGTGGGAGTCGTGGAGGTTTCCGTTGAGCTCACTGTAATTCTCCTGGGGCTGAACCGATGTCGTGAGTCTTGCTCAGGACGAGGCGGGAACTTCCGCCGGGGCGACGACCTGTGGCACGGCATCGGCGGTGATTGCCATGATGTCCTCGAACCGCTCGGCCACGGTCTCCACCGTCAAGCCGGGGTCGTGAATACCTACGGTGTTGACCAGAGCGAGACGATTGACGATGCCGCCGGCGACGTTGAACACCTCACCGGTGACGGTGCAGTCCGGATGGACGAGATATGCCGCGACGGGCGCAACGTGCTCGGGACGCAACTGCGTGCGCATGTACTCCATCACCTCGGGCGACAGAGTGTCCGCCGAGGCCTCGGCCATCCTCGTACCCGCGCCGGGAGCGATGGCGTTGACCTTCACTCCCGATGCCAGGCCTTCGACCGCCAGGTTGCGGGTGAGACCGAACAGCGCGCCCTTCGATCCGCCGTAGTGCGACATGTCGGGATTGCCCAGCATGGCCTGGGAAATGGTGTTGACCACGCGGCCGGCCGGCGACTTCAGCAGGTGCGGCCACGCCGCGCGGCACAACCGGAGCGCACCGAAGTAGTGGACGTCGAGATGTCGCTGGTACTCCTCGTACGGAACCTCGTCGAACCGCCCGGTACGAACGATTCCTGCGTTGTTGATGACGGCGTCGAGACGACCGAATTCCGACACAGCGATGTCGACGAGAGCGTTGGCTCCGTCCTCCGTGGCGACGTCGGCGGCACATGCGACGGCACGTCCACCCGCCGCGGTGATCGCCGCGACGACCTCCGCTGCCGGGTCGTCTCCCTCGATCCCGGAGCCGTCGATCGTGGCACCGAGATCACCGACGACCACGGCGGCACCACGCGCGGCCAGCAGTTCGGCGTGAGCGCGGCCGATTCCACGACCTGCTCCGGTGATGACGACCACGCGGTCGTTGAAATCCAATGTCATGACTTGTCCTCGAATGTGGTGGGAAGTGATCGGGGTCAGGGACGGGTTTCGCCGCCGCTCACGGAAACGTCTGCAACCCAGATGGTTCCCAGCGCTTCTCGTGCGGACTTCTCGAAGTCGAAAACCTCGACACCGACGGTCATGTAGAGCGTGGTGCGGTCGGGACCACCGAGCAGGCACGCAGAAGCGACGCCGTTCTCGAGCGGGACCGGAACGGCATCCGTCATGCCGTCCTCGGTGAAACGGGCCACGTAACCGCTGCCGGGCATCGCCGCCCACACGCCGCCCTCGGCGTCGAGTCCGATCCCGTCAGGAAGGAACGGGCAGGCGGCGAACGGACGAGGATTGGACAGTGAGCCGTCCGCCGCACGATCGATGACCGTCAGCCTCTGCGCCGTCACCTCTGCAGTGAAGACCTTCGTTCCGTCAGCACTGATTGCGATGCCGTTGGCGCACATGAGCGGTCCGACCTCATCGGCGGTGGACACGGTCCCGTCGGGCTCGACGACGATGATCGGGGACGCCACCGGCTCGGCACCGGCGAACAGGTCGAATCCGAGCTGGGTGACGTATGCGCGGCCCTCCGCATCGACGACCATGTCGTTGATGGGGGCCGGCGCGAGTGCGGAGACATCGGCGAGTACCTCGAGGTCGTCGGGTCCCTTCCCGCCGTGGACGAGGACGAGCTTCTCACGCATGGAGGTGACGATCAGCCGGCCGTCCGGGAGCCATCCGAAACCGCCGAGGTGGATCGGAACGTCGGTCCCTGCACGACGGCCCGACGCGTCCACGACGACCGTTGCGTTGCCGTCGGCGTCGAGGGTTTTCAGTGTCGAGGTGTACATGTCGGTGAACCAGAGGGCGCCGTCGTGCCAGCGCGGGCACTCGGGCCACGAGAACCCGCTCGCGATCTTGCGGGGTTCGACGATGCGCGCCTTCGCCTCTGCGACAGCGGCGGCGGTGTCGGCAACTACGTTGGTCATGTCGTGCCTTCCAGTGAGAGGGACCGGGCGCAAGGTGTCCACGGTGGTTCTGCCAACGTGACGAGAACGACCCACAGGGCCGTGAACTACGTCACAACTGCGTTCATGAGGGACCCTAGGTCCCGGAAAATCGCCTGTACGGGGTGCATCCCGCTGAGCGGTCAGCTTCCTTCCGGGTGCGTCCGGAGCACATTCTTCATCTGCCTGGCGACGAGATTCGTCGTCCACCGGGGCACGAGACGGACGAGTCGATCGAGGACGTTCGCGTCCTGGCCGATGACCACGCGGAAGCTGCCCTTCTCCATCCCGGAGACGATCAGCTCCGCCGTCCGCTCGGGCGTCGTCGCACGCACCTTACGACCACCCGCGTCGATCATCTTCACGCCCGAGTTGCCGCTGAGATTCGTACTGATGTTGCCCGGGAAAACCGTCGTGACCACCACACCGGTATCCGAGAGTTCCTGGTACAGGCCCTCGCTGAACTGTTTGACCGCCCCCTTGGAGGCGCTGTAAACCGTCTGTCCGGCGAACGGGACGAGACCGGACAGGCTGGCGATGTTCACCAGCGAGGCCTCCGGTCGCTGCCGGAGCTCGGGCACGAACGCCAGGCACATGTTGACGACACCCCAGAGATTGACCTGCAGAACACGTTCGATCTCGCTCCGCTCGAGCTCGAGAACCGGGACGAACCGGTGGATGACGCCGGCAATGTTGACGAGGCCGTCGATCCGTCCGTGTTCGGCGAGGACGGCTGCGGGCAACGCATCCACCGCCACCCGATCCGTGACGTCCACGACGTGCAGCGAGACCTGTGCGCCCCGGTCACCGGCGAGCACCTGCGTTTCGCGCAACCACTCCCCTTTCAGATCGACGAGCGCGACCCTGGCTCCCCGCTCGAGCAACGTCAACGCTGTCTGTCGTCCGATACCGTTGCCGGCTCCCGTGACGACGACGACCTTCCCGTCCAACCGCATGCGACACCTTTCCCTGTCCGGTGGCGCACCGCGCGACACCACCCGTCTCTTCGTCTACCGGCCAGACGTCCTCGGATGTTCGGAGCCGACCGCACAGCGGGAGACCGAATGTGGTTCGTCTTCGGATCACGTGTCCGCGGTGGTCCGGCTCTCCTTGCCGTTGTGCTGCACGGAGCCGTTGTGCTGCACGGACCCCAGGTAGGCATGTTCGATCCGGCCGGGATCCGCCGCGAGAGTCGCTGCTGCCTCCGACAGCACCACCGACCCGTGCACCAGTACGGCGGCACGGTCGGCGACGTCGAGCGCAAGGCGCACGTGCTGTTCGACGAGAAGCACGGACATCTCCCGCTCCTGCACCAACCTCCGTAGCACCGAAAGGATCTCGTCGACGATCACGGGTGCGAGGCCCATACTCAGTTCGTCGATCAACAGAACCTTGGGTTGCTGGAGAATCGCCCGGGCGATGGCCAGCATCTGCTGCTCGCCACCCGACAGGCGACCCGCCGCCACACGGAGCCGCTTTTCCAACGCGGGAAAATACTCGAGCATCTCGTCGACGGCGCCGGAACGGCGACGGCGCTCGTGTACTGCGAGCCGGACATTGTCGATCGTGCTCAGTTCCCGGAAGAGTGCCCGGTCGTCGGGGACGAGCACCATTCCCGAACGCACGGCGTCACGTGGCCGGCCCGGAACCACATCGAGTCCGTCCACGACCACGTCGCCGCTGAACCGGGGTATCAACCCGGCGAGGGAGAGCAACAACGTGGTCTTGCCGGCCCCGTTCGGTCCGAGCAGGCAGGTGATCGTCCCCTTCTCCACTCGCAGGTCGACGTCCCGGACACAGGGACGCTGCGGCAGGTAACCCGTCGAGAGATTCCGAATCGTCAGTCCGCTCACGAGAGCGCCTCCTGGGGATCATGGGTCGGTGCGGCTGCCGACTCGGGAATCGCGTCGTGCCCGGGAGCCGCCGGATCCGGGGAGAGGCCGAGATACGCGCTGATCACAGCTTCGTCGGATCGGACTTCCTCCGGTGTACCGCACGCAATCACCCGCCCCAGATCCAGGACGACGACGCGGTCGCAGATCGTGAGGACGAGTTCCATATCGTGATCGACGAGCAGGATCGACGTACCGGCGTCGCGAGCGGCGCGAAGCCGGTCACCGAGCCAGCGGCTCTCGGAGCTGTCGAGGCCTGCGGCCGGTTCGTCGAGCAGTGCCACTTTCGGCGACGAGACCAGCACGCGCGCCACCGACACCAACTGGCGCCTGCCCTGGGACAGGGTCGACACCTCGGCGTCCGCGACCTCTCCGAGACCCACCGTGTCGAGGACGGTACGCACTCGCTCCGAGACCGCTACCGCGGAGGACTCGTGTCCTCTCGCCGCACCGACGGTCACGTTCTCGACGACCGACAGGTCGTCGTACAGTTCGACATCCTGGAAACTGCGGCCGAGCCCTCTCCGGCTGAGACGGTAGGGCCGCAGGTCGCTGACGTCCTTCCCGTCCAGGAGGACGGCACCGGTCGCCGGCGCGAACCCGGTGACGGCGTCGATGACGGTGGTCTTTCCCGCGCCGTTCGGGCCGATGAGCCCCACGATCTCTCCGGCACGGACCTCGAAGGAAACCCCGGACACCGCGTGCACTGCGCCGTATTTCACATCGAGGTTCTGCACCGACAGGGGCGGGGCACCCGTCTTCGACGTCGGCACCTGCGCGGCCACCGGTTCGACCTCGCGGGTGTCCGCTGTTCCGTCGAGGGACGTCTTCCGTCTCGACGGCCAGGGGATCCGTGGCAACTTCCCGGCGATACCGTCCGGATTGACCATGATCGTGACGATGAGCAGAATTCCGCTGATCACCGCGTAGTAGTCACCGATGTGCAGGAATCGGTCGACGAGCAGGAACAACAGTCCACCCGGCGCTATGATCCCGGCCGACACGGCACCCGTGATCGACGTGATGCCGGCGATGTACATGATCGCGAACAGGGTGATTCCGAGGAACACCGTGAACGGTTCCGGTGTCGCCAGCGTCTGTTGATACGCCATGAGGGATCCGGCGAGTCCGGCAAGAAAGGCACCGATGGCGAATGCCGCCAGCTTGGTGCGGGGGACGTCGATTCCGGATGCCGCGGCAGACCGCTCGTTCGCTCGGACCGCGAGCATGTCGGTCCCCAGGCGACTGCGTCGCAGCCATGCCACCCCGAGCGCCGCTGCGACGAGCACCGCCAGACACATCAGGGCGAAGGCGAGTCGTGGATAGCCCTCCCCCGCACCGATCCCCAGATCGATTCCGAGCAACCGCGGGCTGTCGACGGGGGCTCCCGCGACACCGCCGTTGAGTTGCGGATTCCGGAACCAGAATGCTTCCAGGAAGACCGCCAGCGCCAGCGTGACCACCGTGAGGGGCAGACCGCGCACCCGGAGAGCCGGCAGCCCGATCACGATGCCGATCACCATTGCGAACAGCGCACCGATGAGCGGCGCGAACGGGAACGGGATCCCGAGATGCGTGTTGAGGACACTGATCGAGTAGGCACCCACTCCCGCGAGCGTGAGTTGCGCCAGCGACACCTGCCCCGTATAGCCGGTGACCACCACCTGGGACAGTGCGATCACGGCGAAGATGATGCTGCTGATGATCGCGGCGCGATAACTACCTCCGGTGACGAGCAGCGCGACGACGGCGATCGCGACGGCCACGAGCGCGGGAGCGAGGATCCGCTCGGGACGAGGCGCGTGGCCGAGTCTTTGACGGACGATACTGCCGCGATCGGGCAGCGGTCGTCCTTTGAAGACGAGGAAGACGAGGATCAGCAACAGCGGGATGGCCTCGGCCGCACCCGCACGCGGGAACCAGTCGAAGGTGGCCTGCAGGTTCGTGGTCTCCGCTTGCAGTGCCCCGATCACGATTCCCGCAACCACGGTCAGCCAGATCGACCGGAAGTTCCCGACGAGGGTCGCGGCAAGGGCGGGAACGATGAACATCGAGTACGCGACAGGATTCAGGGCCACGATCGGCGCTATGAGGATGCCGCCGAGGCCGGCCACCACGGACGACAGCGCCCAGTTGCTGAACGCGATCCGATCCGGCGAAAGGCCCGTCAGGTAGGCGCCCTTCTCCGACTCGGCCGCAGCCTCCGTCGCGATCCCGAAGCGACTGAACCGGAACACCAGTGTGGCCACCAGAGCTATCGCGATGATCGTGGCAGCCAGCCAGATCCGGTCGGTCGGCGCCTGCCGGGCACCGATGGTGATGCTGTCGAGAGCGAAGATCGGTTCCACAGCTACGATCTCGGTTCCAACACGCAGGGCGATCAATGCCTGCAGCACGATCATCAGACCGATGGACGCCACGGCCTTGGCGATCACCGGTGCGTCACGAAGCGGCCGGAAGATCAGTGCATAGAAGACCAGGCCGAGCAGCGCCGCAATCGCGAGCGACAGGGCCATCGCCGGGGCGACCCCGAGCGGTCCACCGAGGTCGACCGTTCGGGGCAGTCCCGGGATCGGGACCATCAGCTCACCCGTACGCAACAACGCATAGGTGTAGGCGGTGTAGAGGGCCACGGCACCGGTGGCGAAGTTGACGACGCCGGAACTCTTGAACGTCATCACGAGTGCCAGCCCGATTGCTGCGTACACGGCTCCGTTGCCGAGACCCAGTACGAGATAGGCGAGATGGTCGGTCATGTTGTGTCCTTGTGGGATTCGGCCGGTCCGTCAGCCCGTGACCGTGAGATCGACGGGGATACCCTGATCGTCGATCTCACCGATCAGCATCTGCGACGAGCAGATCGACGGCATCATCGGGAATGCGGTTCCGTTGCAGGTGAAGGTGATTCCACCGCCTGCAGGCATCTCGACGTTCTCGCTGGTGCGAAGCGCTTCACGGATGGACGCCGCGTCGACCTCACCGGCGATGCCGTCCGTTGCACCGGCAAGAGCCATCACCGTCTGGTAGCCGGTCGAGCCGTAACCCGTGGGGGAAAGATCGGGGGCGTACTCCGCGAGGATCGAGCGGAACAACACGGTGTCCGGCCGATCCGACAGCGCGTCGGTCGCGGTGATTCCGATATTGCCCTTCACGTTGTCGATGCCGATGGCCTTGACCACGTTCTCGTCCAGACAGGTGGGGATCAGCACCTTCTTCACGGTCGGCGCCGTCGTCTGCACTGCCTTCAGCACCGAAGTGCAGGTGGCGGCATCACCGATGAAGCTGACGCCTTCGGGGTTGTTCGCCAGCCCCGAAGTGACGACAGGGGTCGGATCCGGGATGCCCAGAGCGACGGGAACCACGTCGAGTCGAACTCCGAAGCCTTCGAAGATCGGCTTACCCATCTGGTCGATCATCGCCGCGATTCCGCCGCCGTCACTGGCGAACATGGTGAACGACGACATTCCTTCTCGCTGCGCCGCCGTAGCGGCTGCTGTGAGGGTTCCGGGCAGACCGGCGGAGAGCGATGCGACATCGGGCGACGTCAGCTCGATCGGCGCGACCCCGTTGAGCGTGACGTACGGGATGCCGGCTCCGATGACGATCGGAACGATCGCGGGCCCCATGGATGTGCCGGGCGACAGCACGGCTGCCACCTTCTGCTCGACGAACTGATTCGCACAGGCTGTCGCCGAGGTGGGTTCCTCCTGTTGCTTGCAGACGACGAGTTCGACGGGACGGCCCGCAAGTCCGCCACCGTTGTTGTTCAGGTACTCGACCGCAGCCTCGGCCCCCTCACGCATCTCCGGCAGTGATACCGCTGCACCGCCCTCCGTCGAGACGAACCCGATCTTCACCGGCTCGCCGCTCGCCGGGTCGCTCGGCAAGGCGGAGGTGGACGAAACTGCCGCCGCTGCATCATCTTGCGTTTCGTCACTTGCACATGCTGCGGTGCCGAACATTCCGGCGAGCATCAATGCGCTCACTCCCGCAACCGTCCGGAACTGTCGATTCCGACCGCTCGAATTCATAACGCGGACTCCTTCAAACGATGGTGAGGTCCGACTGGACGAGATGCCGGACACATATTTCCGACCCAGTGATCTGCATCACTTCCGACGTGGGCGCTGAATTATGTGCGCATGCCCGAGACCGGTGGACGGTGGCCTCCCGTTCAACGGGATGCCGCTCCGAGCGGACGTGAGCTCGGCCGAAGTGCGGGCTCGACCTTTGCCGGACACGCCTCGGGCCGCATGGGTGGCCACCGCGACCGGCACCGTTGCGGTCGTGCCGCAACGCATCGGCGTAGGCAGCCCGTTCCGACGGTCCGCTCAGCGGGAACTCGGGGTTCATTTCTCCGAATCCGGACGTCATCCTCCACGTCGGCGCCGTTCGGGCCGAGATCCGGAGCCGTGGAACGTATACGAGACCTCGCGATCGAGCCACTGCGAATCGTAGGAGCACTCTGCCCGGGCGTGAACCACCGCGGGTTCACGTGCCGGATGACATAGGAAAACGATGAATCGACAACGAAGACGACGACTACCGAGTTCCTCGAGGCTCTCGAACTGGAGGCTGGTACACAAACTCGCCGTTCTTCTCGTGATTCCCCTACTTGCCGCTGCTGCACTCGGCGCGCTACGAGCCGGGGCGAAACTCGACGAAGCCCGGCGCTTCGACACGCTGTCGGAACAGATCGCAGTGATTCCCGTACTCTTCGACTTCTCCTATGTCGTCATCGCTGCCTCCACTTCGATCAGTCTCGGATTACCCGCCATCGCCGATCAGGAGCAGATCGCCGAGTCGACCCGGAACCTCGATGGCCATGCCGATCCGGAAGTCCTCGGAGCTGCGATTGCCGGGAGTATCGCGCGACTCGTCGACGACGGACGCGCCCTCCACGAATCCGCATACAGTCGCAGCGTCTCAACGAAAGAACTCGAGCGGCTCACAGTCGATTTTCTGAGCCGATGCGAAGGGGTGTTTCGCGCGGTGCTCGACCTCGCCGAGAACACCGAGGTGCTGACCGCCGGAACCGACATGCTCAATGCATGGACAGCTCAAAGGACGCTCCTCGATCAGGCGAACGCGCTGGGGCTTCTCGTCGCCGACCCGGAGGCCGCACTCATCACTGCCCAGAGGGCCATGCATGTGGAGGAATCGACCCTGGGACTTCTTCGAGGAACTTCTCTCGACAACGGACGAATCGACGAGTTGCTCGGCAACCTGTCCCTCAGACAGAGGCAGCTCGCCGGGATGGTGTCCGATGGAAACTCCGAGACGGAACTCGAGGGGACGATGCTGGCGGCATTCACTCCTTACAAGGAGATGAACAACCGTGCAGTCGAGCAGATCACGTCGACGCTGGACCGGCTGACGTCGAACTCCCGCGCGGTAGCCATCAGGGACGCGGCTGTCGTCGCCGCCACCCTTACGATCGCGCTCGCCGTCGCCCTTGCCGTGGCCCGTGCCCTGTCCGTGCCACTCAGACGACTGCGCGACGGCACTCTTGCGTCCGCACACCACGAACTTCCCGCTGCCATCGAAGCGGTCAAGAACGGCGCCGATGTCGACACCGTGCGGCTCCATCCGATCGACGTGCATACGAGCGAGGAAATCGGCGAGGTTGCCCGGGCCGTCGATTCGATGAACTCCGAAGCGCTACGCCTGGCCGGCGAGCAAGCACATCTTCGGCGTCAGGTGGCGATCATGTTCGAGACGTTGGCTCGAAGGAACAAAACACTTGTAGACCGGCAATTGTCATTGATCGAGTCCTTGGAATACCAGGAAAAGGACCCCGCGAGGCTGCAGAGCCTGTTCTCGCTCGACCATCTCGCGGCACGAATCCGCCGGACCGGCGACTCTCTGCTCGTCCTTTCCGACTCGCGCCCGCAGACTCGTGCTGCGCCCACTCCACTCGGCGACATCCTTCGCGGCGCCGTCTCCCAGGTCGAGGACTACCAGCGTGTCCGCATCGGCAGGACACCGAGCGGCTATCTCGTCGGTGCCGCGGTCACCGACGTGGTTCATCTGCTCACCGAACTCGTCGACAACGCATTACGCGCATCGCAACCCCCATCATCGGTGAACTTCGAGTTCTCGGCCGCCGTCGGTGGGGGCCTTCTGCTCGAGATCGCGGATTCCGGTGTCGGGATACCACCGGACACTCTCGACGAGATCAACGCTCGCCTCACTGCCGGTGACGATGCCGACGTCTCCGCTCCTCGCCGAATGGGCCTGTACGTCGTGGGGCGCCTCGCTGCACGCAACGGTATGAGCGTGCGACTACGGCCCACCTTCGATTTCGGTTCGAACGCCGGTATCACTGCGTCCGTGTATTTCCCGCCGGAACTTCTCGTCGAAGTGGAACACGACACTCCCACCCGGATGACGGAACGTCCCCGTCGACTGCACCTGCCCGACGGATGGGCACGACATCTCGACGAGTCGGAGACCCTTCGGTAGAGCATTTCCATCGGACACAGGTGAACAGAGGAGATCGAGACCCCTGCTCGGCCTAGAACACCGAACCGACACCGTCCTGCCACGGGACCCGCGGGTCGAGCATGACTTTGTCCAGCGCATTCCGCGCGACGATGTAGTTCTCTGTGCTCATGACCGCGTCGAGATTGTCGCGAATCCCCTCGAGAGACAGTTCTCCCGGCTCCGCCTGGAATCCTGGCGTTATTCCGACGAATACTCTGCGCATGTGATCTCCGCCGACGGCGAACATCTCGCCCGACACGGCCGCCTCCTCGTGCGCCAGATACGCGACTGCGGGTGCCGCCGATTCGGGCGGGTAGTACTTCGCCATGCCTGCAGAGATGGTGTCCCCCATGAGCTCTGTCATTCTCGCGGCCGCTGTGGGCATCACGCAGTTGACCTTGATGTCCTTGTGGTCGGCCGCGGCACGATGCGCCAGATTTCTCGTCAGACCCCACGTCGCACCTTTTGCTGCGGGATATCCGGCCGAACTCCGCATTCCGAGGAACGCCGCCGACGAGACATTGACTATGCGGCCGTAACCGCGATCCCACATGTGCCGCCACGCCGCACGCGTGACGAAGAATGTCCCGCCGGCCGCGACCATCAGGTCTGCCTGGTACTGCTCGTCGGTGTTCTCGTCGATCGGTCCACGAGAGATGACCGAGCCGGCATTGTTCACAACGATATCCACTCGCCCCCACGTCTCGAGGGCCTGGGAAACGATGGCGGCACCACCGGGTCCGGTTGCCACGGAGTCGAAGTTGGCTTCGGCGACGCCCCCTGCGTCGACGATCTGCGCGACCGTCCGCAACGCCGGTCCCCGGTCCGATCCCGTGCCGTGGATACTGCCCCCGAGATCGTTCACGAGCACTGTGGCTCCACGCTCCGCGAGCAACAGAGCGTACGCGCGCCCCAGACCGTTACCGGCTCCCGTGACAACGGCAACGCGACCATCGAATCTCATCGTCTCGGACATGTCTCCTCTTTCAGTCGGCCTACCGACCACGAGAATTCTCGAAACATGCTGAGCCGCATACACAACAAACCACTGAGTGGAACTTCGACTTGCCGCGCGGAGTCACCCCCCGGCGAAATACACACGAACATCCTCGAATCACACGACGATCCGGCAGGGAGATCCATGGACACGGGCACACGTTTCGCTTTCACCAAGATATTCGTCGAGGACATTCAGGCCGAAGCCGACTTCTACGCCGCGGCTTTCGGCATGAAGGAGAAGAACAGGCTCACCGTGGGTCGAGGGCACGACGCCGTGGAGGAGATCATCCTCACCAGTGGCCGGGGGGACGACTCCTCACTGATCGTGTGGCGGTACGTCGAGCGCCCCACTCCCCCGGTAGGAGAGTCCGTGCTCGGATTCAACGTGACCGACATCGCTGCCACCGTGCGTGCAGTCGAAGAGGCAGGCGGGACTGTCGATACACCGATCGAGGAGATGCCCGACATCGGGTTCGCGGTGGCTTTCGTCAAGGATCCCGAAGGACATCTCATCGAGATCGCCCAGAATCTGTAGCCAGGAAAGGGCGATACATGCGCACGCTGACAGGAACGACGGCAGTTGTCACCGGAGGTGCGTCGGGCATCGGCGCCGCGGTGGCACGTGAACTGGCGGAATCCGGAGCCCACGTCGTCGTCGGCGACATCTGCGTCGAAGCAGGCGAGGGCGTCGCATCGGAGGTCGCGGGGACGTTCGTCCGATGCGACGTGAGTGATCCCGAAGCAATTGCGGAACTTGTCGATACCGCGATCGGCCTGGCGCCGCTGCGCCGTGTCGTGACTTCCGCCGGCATCGGACACACCGAACGAATCGTGGCCGTGAACGACAACAACGTATTCCTGCACGATCTCGCCGCATTCGAACGCGTCCTGCGGATCAACCTTCTGGGAACGTTCGCCGTGATACGGCGCGCCGCCTCGGCGATGGCGCTTCAGAAACCGGACGACACCGGTGAGCGTGGATCCGTTCTCATGGTCTCGAGCGTGGAGGCGTTCGACGGCCAAGCAGGCCAGGTCGCCTATTCTGCCGCGAAAGCCGCTCTGGCGGGTATGACCTTGCCTTTGGCACGCGATCTTGCGGAATACGGCATACGCGTGAACACGATCGCGCCGGGATTCGTCGATACTCCGATCTACGGCACATCCGACGCATCCACCGCGTACAAGGCGCGATTGGCCGAGGACGTCCTGTTCCCCCGGCGCATGGGCCGGGCGGACGAGGTCGCGGCGCTGGCGACGACATGCCTCGACAATTCCTATCTCAACGCGGAGACGATCCGAGTCGACGGCGGGATACGGATGCGTCCGACGCTGCCGGCACGGTGACCTGACCCCACAGCACATATCTTCGGAACCCGCTCTTCCGTGTCCGGCGCGCGCCGGGCACGGAAGAGCGATCGCTCATCGCACTTCGAGCGGTGCTTCCGCCGGATAGCGACTGGGCGCCATCTTGTAGAACTCCGTCAATCGTGCAACGAACCCCATGTCGTTCATCGGGTCGCTCGGTTCATCGATCGCATGCCCCTTGGCTCGCATGTCGTCGATCAGCATTCCGAACACCTTGTCGGGAGTCAGGTCGTCGGTGTGGTCCTGGTAGCGCCGGACATCGTCGATATCGTCGAACAACAGGGCCGTGTAGTGCACGAGCAATCGCATGTCGGCCTCACCGAATCGGCGAATCTCTTCGTCACCGTTGCGAACGGACCACTCACCGTCGGCGACTGCATGCAACTCGGTCTTCATGTCCAACTCGGGGTAGTCCCGCTCGTCCCTGGCTCCGTTGGATTCCCGACGGTGATACATCCGGGAATTGTCCGTGAGAAAGGCGGTATTCCAGAACGGAGCCGCGATCCGGGCGGGATCCTCGTCCGGGCCGTCCGGCCAGTACGTGAAACCGCCGTCGATGTCGGACCTGTTGAAGTAGGTGAGGACTTGGGCCGACTTGACCTCCCACGCATCGAAGAGCCCGGATTTCGACATGATCGCCAACAACCAGATAGGCGTGTTGAACAGTCCCATGCCGCGGAAGACCGCGGTGTCGAAATGGCCCGGATCGAAGCTGTGCGAGGGCCCGCACAAGTTGAAGAGCAGGTCGTGCACCATGCCGTACTTCGCTCCGTGGAGCGACCGTGCAGTGTCGAGAAGCTTGCGTCCGAAATAGATGTCGTGTAGTTCGGGGTAGAAGACCACGCCGTCGTTACCGAGGAAGCCCCGGAACACCGGAGCGACGAAGTCCGACAGTTTCGCGTCCGGCTTGCGGTCTTTTCCGCCCGAGATCGCGAGATACTCCTCGGTCGAGGAGAAATGATGAGCAAGAATCAGGCGCCACGGTCCGTTCTCCCGGATCACGGAGAAGATCGTCGCGATCTCTTCCGGTGTATAGAAGTTGTCGATCACGGAAGGCGGCGCCACGGGGATCATCGGATGGCGCTCGAGGGTAGTCATAGGGGCTCCTCTCTGCCGCGGCATCAGCCCGGCGGAACGGCAATCCGGTTCACAGTAGGCACTTTCGATCGCGTCGGTTCAGATCGGATTCCACGGAGCGGGAGGTTGCCGTCGACTTCACCCTGTGCGCATCGCATCCGCCCGGTGGGTGGAACGCCGGGTTCGCCGCACCGGTACCTCTGTGGCCTGATCGTCGGAGAAACGAGCATTCCCGTGCGCAGTGCCGATCGACAATCTGTATCCGAGGAGACGAATGTGAAGATGCGTCCACGAGCCGCTGCTGCGATCGGGGTGGCCGTAGCCATGGCCGTGTTGTCCACGGGATGTTCCGGCTCCTCCTCTCCTGCCGGCGCATCGTCCGCGGAACCCCAGCGTGGGGGCACCCTGACCTACGCTTTCAACACCGAGGCGCAATCCGTGGATCCGGCCACGTGCGCGATCGGGGTGGGCATGCATCCGTGTCAGGCGATCTACGGCGCATTGATGTACTACGACCCCGAAAGTCGCGAGTTCGAGCCGGGGCTGGCCGAATCCTTCACCACCGACGACGGAAGGACATGGACGCTGACGCTTCGGCCGAACCTGACTTTCACCGACGGTACCGCCCTCGACGCCTCAGCCGTCGCGTTCAACTGGGATCGCATCCTCGATCCTGCCCAGCTCTCCCGTGCTGCCACTGTGGCACGGACCCTCCGATGGGAGGTCGTCGACCCGCTGACGCTTCGAGTGGTATCGGAGGACGTGAACTACCAGCTCCCCCTTGCCCTGACCGAAGACCTCGCATTCGTCGGGTCCCCTGCTGCCATCGAGCAGAAGGGGGCCGACTACGGCAGCGCTCCTGTCGGTGCGGGACCGTTCACCCTCACCTCCTGGGCCCGGGGGACCGAGATGGTCCTCGACCGCAATCCCGGCTATTGGGATCAACCCCGCCCCTATGTCGATCGCCTCGTGATCAAGACGATCCCCGCTGACGATCAGCGATTCAATGCATTGCAGGCCGGGGAGGTGGACGTCATGACCGTCACCCTCGACAAGTACGCGGACCGCGCCGAGAACGCGGGGATGCGGGCCGTCCGGACGAGCATGCTCGGTGGGACCGGTTTCCGGATGAACAGCCGCGGTGTGCTGTCGGATCGCGACCTGCGCACGGCGATAGACAAGTTGGTCGACAACGAGCAGATCATGAACGCCGTCTATCCGGGCGAGCCCACCGCCACCGGGTTCACCCCCGAGGACAGTCCTCTCCACAGCCCGGGATCCGCGTGGCCTGCCCGCGACCTCGAAGGTGCTCAGGCACTCGTCGACGGATATCGCGCACGGAACGGCGGAGCAGAGGTGGAACTGTCGTTGAACATCTCTGCCGGCAGTCCGGTCCTGACCCAGGTCGGCGAGCTGCTCCAGGCTCAACTGCAACAGGTCGACGGCCTGAGGCTGAACATCGAGCCCCTCGACGGAAGCGCTTATGCCGCGGCGCTGAACTCCGGGAATTACGACCTCATCATCGCCTCCGTGGGCGGCGCCCATCCCGAGAATCTCTACAAGGTATTCCACACGGAAGGTGCTTCCAACGGTGCGGGACTGTCGGAGCCGGCCGTCGACGAGGCACTGGACATCACGCGTGCCTCCGGCGATCCGGCTGTCGTCGAGAGTGCGTACAAGACAGCGATCGAGCAGATAGTGTCGGCGTCCACCTACCGCTTCTGGCGGCATGCGACGGTCAGTCTGTTGAGCCCCGACGATGTCCAGGGCGTGCGGCCCGCCTACCAGTATTGGTTCCGCCCGGAACTGGCATGGTTCCGGTAACCGTGCGCTGCCCCCGGTAGAACACGGGACTGTGCCCCGACTCCTCGAGGAGCCGGGGCACAGTCAGATCGGATCCGGGCGCAGAACGATCAGAGCTGAGCGCGGACCTTGTCGACCCGCTGCTGCCAGACGTCGAACCATTCGGGGTGCGAGAAGATGTGCGTCTTGCGCTCCGCGAGGGCATCGACGACCAGGGCGGCGAGGTCCTCTGGTGAGATACCTTCCTGCTCGAGTGTGCTGTAGACGGTTTCTCGTCTGTCGTTCAACCCGGGATCGGCGACCGCGCGCGGTACATGGCCGGCAGGGGCGTTGCGTTCATCGTTGCGGATCTCGGTAGCCGTGTAGGCCGGGCACAGGACTGCAACCCCGACGTTCGGGTGCTCGATCGCGAACTCGTTCGCCAGACATTCCGACAGCGCTACGACACCGGCCTTGGTGGTCTTGTAGGTTGCCTGGTACGGACCGGACGTGAATCCGGCCATCGACGCCGTGTTGACGATGTAGGCCTCGTCCTGCGCCGCGAGGATCGGGAGGAAGATCCTGCATCCGTGAATCACTCCCCAGAGATTGACTCCGATCGTCCATTCCCACGTCGCATGGCCGACGGTGTCGAACCGCTGCGTGCCACCGACGCCTGCGTTGTTGCACAAGATGTGCACCGCACCGAATCGAGCCACGGCTGCATCAGCAAGCGCCTGAACCGAGTCCACCCGCGCCACATCGGTCTTCACCGCCAGCACGTCACCGAGCTCGGACAGCTTCGCCTCCGCGACAGCCAGACCGTGCACATCGATGTCCGCGATCACGACCTTCATTCCCTCTTCGAGGAAACGAGTCGCCAGTCCCAGGCCTATCCCGCTCGCCCCACCTGTGACGACTGCGACGCGACCCTGCAGATTCCTCATACTTGCGCCCTCACCTTGTCGACACGTTCCTGCCATCGGTCCAGCCATCCCGGATGCGGGAAGATGTGCGTCTTACGCTCTGCCATCCCGCGAACCACGAGATCGGCGACGGCGTCCGCCGAGATACCCTCCTTTTCGATCATCGAGTCCACTGCCTCCCGGAGCTCGGCCGTCGCAGGATCCGCCAGACTGCGCGGCACATGACCCGCGGGAGCATTGCGCTCGTCGTGGCGAATCGATGTCGCCGTGTAGGCCGGGCACAACACGGCGACCCCGATGTGGGGATATTCCTTCGCGAACTCGTTCGCCAGAGCCTCGGACAGCGCGACCACACCGGCTTTCGACACCGTGTAGGGCTGCAGATACGGGCCGGTCAGGAAGCCGGACATGGAGGCCGTGTTGACGATGTATGCCTCGTCCTGCGCCGCGAGGAGAGGCAGGAAGATGTGGCAGCCGTGCACGGCGCCCCACAGATTCACGCCGAGGGTCCAGTTCCAGGTCGCCAGGCTCGTGGTCTCGAATCGCTGTAGACCTCCGACACCCGCGTTGTTGCAGAGGACGTGAACGGCTCCGAACCGGTCCATCGTCGCGTCCGCCAGCGCCTGAACCGAATCCGGATCGGCGACATCGGTATCCACGGCCAGAACCTCACCGGAACGGGACAGTTCCTTCTCCGCTCGGGCCAGGCCGTCGCTGTCGTTGTCGGCGACGACGACCTTCATACCTTCCTGGAGGAATCTGGTCGCCAGCCCGAACCCGATCCCGTGTGCACCGCCGGTGACGACCGCGATGCGACCGCACAGTTCCTTCATCGTTCTCCGCTCCGTCGACCTGAGCCGTGTCGCGGATTACGAACACGACTCGGCAATTACTGTGATCCATAAAGGTATTCACGCGAACGTCGAGCCACCCGACCACCCACTCAGTGGAACATTCGGTTCGGCCTTCCTTGTGACCTGTGACCTAATGCACTCATCGTTTTTGGTCTCCGTTCGCCCCGCGCCTGACCCCCGATGTCGTCGAGGAGAGTGCTGTGAAGATTGGTCCGCGTCCGATAACGGCCGCCTGTATCGGTGCTGCCGTCGCCTTGCTCGTGTCCGCGTGCGGCGGTGAAGCAGCGTCTTCCGCGTCGCCTGCCGGCGACCCCGTACGTGGTGGCACGCTGGTGTATTCGTACAACACCGAGGCACAATCGGTCGATCCCGCAACCTGTGCCATCGGCATCGGGGTCGGTCCGTGCCAAGCGGTGTACGGTGCGCTGCTCGACTACGATCTCGAGACCGGTGAGATCGAGCCGGGGATGGCGGAGTCCTTCACCACCGAGGACGGGAAGGCCTGGACGCTGAAACTGCGGCCCGGTCTGACCTTTTCCGACGGCACTCCCTTCGACGCGGCTGCCGTCGCCTTCAACTGGGGCCGCATACTCGATCCGGCACTCCTATCGCCGAGCGCCTCCGTTGCCAAGACCATCGACTGGGAGGTAGTCGATCCGACGACCCTGTCGGTTACATCGAAGGAGGTCAACTACCAACTCGATTTCGGTCTCACCGAGGCACTCGCATACATCGCCTCGCCCACCGCGATCAAAGCGCTGGGCGCGGATTTCGGCAACAATCCCGTGGGCGCCGGACCGTTCACCCTCACCTCCTGGGCTCGCGGCACAGAGATGATTCTCGACCGCAATCCGACCTATTGGGACCAGCCCCGTCCGTACGTCGACCGACTCGTGTTGAAGACGATCCCTGCTGACGATCAGCGTTTCAACGCCCTCCAGGCCGGCGAAGTCGACGTCATGGCAGTCACGGTGCAGAAGTATGCCGCTCGTGCAGAAGGCGCAGGCATGAAGGTCACCTCTGCTCCTCTGCTCGGAGGTACGGGCTTCCGGCTGAGCCATCGCGGCCCGCTCGCCGATCCCGATGTGCGCACCGCGATCGCGAAGCTGATCGACAACGAGCAGATCATGAATGCTGTGTATCCCGGTGAGCCCGTCGCGTCCGGTTTCACTCCCGAGGACAGTCCGCTCTACGACCCGGGGTCGGCATGGCCGGAACGGGACGTACAAGGCGCGCAGAAACTTCTCGACGACTACCGGTCCCGCACCGGTAGTGGTGACATCGAACTGACGTACGTTCTCACTGCCGGTAGTCCGGTGCTGAGTCAGACGGCCGAGTTGATCCAATCTCAACTGCAACAAGTCGATGGCCTGCGAGTGCGTATCGTCCCACTCGAAGGCGCGGCATTCGCGGCTGCAATGACGTCCGGCGACTACGATCTGATCGTCAGCGGTCTCGGAGGCACCCACCCCGACAATCTCTACAAGGTCTTCCGCACAGGAGGGTCGTCCAACAACTCGGGCTATTCCAACCCGACCGTGGACGAGGCTCTCGATCTCACTCACACATCGAACGACCCGGCAGTGGTGGAGAGCGCATACAAGACGGCGATCAACGAGCTGGTGGCCACCAACGCCTATCGCTTCTGGCGTCACGCCCGCACCGACCTGATCAGTCCGGCGAACGTTCACGGCGTCGAAGTGGCGTACCAGTACTGGTTCCGTCCCGAACTGGTGTGGATTCAGCAATGATGTACCGAGCCGTAGCACGGCATGCCGCAAAGCTCGTCTCGGTTCTCGCCCTGGTGAGCGTAACGACGTTTCTTCTCCTGGAAACGATCCCGGGTGATCGTCTCGCCTCGGTTCTGCCCGAGGGTGCAACTCCGGAGATGCGCGCCGCTGCCGAAGAGAGATTCGGTCTGAACGGATCACTCCCCGAACGCTTCTTTTCGTGGCTCGGTAGCGCACTCCAAGGCGATCTCGGACGCTCGATGCAGTCACAAGTCCCGGTAACCGATTCGATCCTCGAGCGTCTACCGGTCACGCTCGAACTCGCGACTCTGTCGATTCTCCTCGCACTGCTCATCGCCATTCCTGTCGGTGTCTACTCGGGTTATCGGCCGGGCGGCCTCGTGGACCGCATTGCGACGTTCCTGTGTTCGATCACCCTCTCGATCCCGAGCTTCCTGCTCGGCGTGCTGCTCGTCTTCGTTTTCGCGGTGACACTGTCGGCCCTGCCGGTCACCGGATGGACACCACTGTCCGAAGGTCTCGTACCCCACATACGTAGCCTTGTTCTCCCGGTCGTGACACTCGCTGCAGTCGAGACGGTGGGTTTCATCCGCCTTCTCCGAAACGACATGGTGGCGACGCTGCAACAGGACTTCGTCCTGTCTGCCCGGGCCCGAGGACTGTCCACACCGCGGATCCTGCTGGTCCACGCACTGCGTCCCTCCGCGTTCTCGCTACTCACGGTGATGGGCGTGTCGCTCGGCCGACTGATCGGAGGGACGGTGATCGTCGAGACGCTGTTCTCGCTCCCCGGCCTGGGCACGCTGGTGATCACTGCGATCACCGGCAGGGATTTCCTCCTGGTGCAAGGCATCGTCCTCGTGGTGGCCGTCGCGTACGTGTTGCTCAACGCCCTCGTGGACCTGACCTACCCGCTTCTGGATCCGAGAGTGAGGACTTCGTGAGCCACAGCCTCGACAAACCCGCGTCGGTCGTCTCCGAGGAACGGCTTCCGATCCTCGATCCGCAGGACGGTAGCGCCCCCGTCGACGAACTCACTCCGCCATCGGCCGAAGTGGAACCTGCCGGGCGTCGTCGCCGCCGTCGGGACGTGGGGGCATTCTTCGGCGGATGCTGGCTGGTGACGATCGTGCTCGCCGCGCTGTTCGTCGACCTGCTGCCCTTGCCGGCACCCGATGTCGTGGGAAATCTGTATTCGTTGCCGCCCTTCCAGAATGCCGAGCACATCCTCGGTACCGATCAACTCGGACGCGATCAACTCAGCCGCGCGCTGCACGGTGCACGGATCTCCTTGGCAGTCGCGATCGGTGCCACCCTGGTGGCGATGGTGATCGGTACCGCCGCGGGTCTCATCGCGGGGTATTTCCGTCGCGCATTCGACGTCGTCTTCGATCTGTCCACCAACACGATCCTCGCCTTCCCGCCGTTGATCCTCCTGATCGCGCTGGTCGCATTGCGGGAACCGAGTGCGGTGACCCTGGCGATCGGACTCGGCGTCGTCGGGGCTCCGACGTTCGCGCGTATCGCCCGTGCCAACACCATCGCCTATGCGGATCGCGAATTCGTCATCGCGGCGAAGTCCATGGGATCGAGCAGCACTCGCATACTCCGCCGGGAGATCCTGCCCAACGTGCTGCTGCCGGTCGTCTCGTTCGCCACCGTCGTCGCAGCCACCCTCGTCGTAGCCGAAGGGTCACTGAGCTTCCTCGGACTCGGTGTCCCCCCACCGGCACCGAGTTGGGGAGGAATGATCGCCGCCGGACGAGAGAGTCTCTACGAGAACCCGGCTCTGGTGCTCGTCCCGGGCGTGTTCTTCTTCCTCACGGTGTTCTCCCTCAATCGAGTCGGTGACTGGGCTCGAGGACGCGTGGGCCGGGAGTCGTCGCTGTGACCGTCAACGGAAAGGACATCGACGCTGTGACTCAGGTACTGCAGCAGGACACCGGGACACCGACGCTGGCGGTGACCGATCTGCGTGTCTGGTTCGATACACCGCGCGGCATGGTCCGGGCGGTCGACGGCGTCACGCTCGACGTCGCGCCGGGACGCACACTCGGGATCGTCGGCGAATCCGGTTCCGGCAAGTCGGTGCTGTCGAGGGCCGTGATGAACATCCTCGCGCCGAGTGCCGTGGTGCGCAGCGGTTCGAAGATCGAGTTCGAAGGTCGCGACACGGCCACCCTCGGCCGGGAAGAAGCCCGCAAGCTGTGGGGTGCCCGGATGGCGATGGTGTTCCAGGACCCGATGACGTCGCTGACTCCGGTCCTCACGATCGGCGCACAGCTCACCGAGACCCTGCGCCGGCACCTTCCGATGAGCAGGTCCGAAGCTCTCGACCGGGCCGAGGAACTGCTCGAATGGGTGGGCATCCCCGAACCGCGCAAACGATTGAAGCAGTACCCGCACAACCTGTCCGGAGGCATGCGCCAGCGGGTCGTGATCGCCTTGGCGCTGGCATGTTCACCGCGACTGCTGATCGCCGACGAGCCGACGACGGCACTGGACGTGACTGTGCAACACCAGATCCTCACTCTGCTCGAACGACTGCAGCGCGAGCAGGGCATGGCGATGGTTCTCATCACGCACGACCTCGGCGTCGTTGCCGGAAGGTCCGACGAGATCGCAGTCATGTACGCGGGGCGAGTCGTCGAGCAGGCACCGACCAAGGTCCTGTTCCAGGAAATGCGGCACCCCTACACCCGTGCGCTGGTGGGGTCGATTCCCCGGATCTCCGATCCCAGCCATACCCGGCTGCGCGCGATTCCGGGTCGACCGCCCACCGTCATCGATCCACCGCCGGGATGCGCGTTCGCTGCGCGTTGCCCGCACGCACAGCCGCGATGTCTTGCCGAGACACCGGTACTGACGACGGACGGAACGACCGGCGACCGGCACCGTCATGCCTGTTTCTTTCCCGTCGGTACACCCGCCGGGGACGACGCGTGGACCACCAATCTGGACGAAGGACGGACCGCCGCCGGTCTTCCTGTGGACTCGAGGAGCGTGCTCTAGATGGCCGGTACGGGAACCGCTCACCTGAGGGAAGCGGACAGCCACGATCTGTTGCTGACCGTCCGCAATCTGGTCGTCGAATACGACACCGGGCGAGCTGGGAAGGTACAGGCGGTTTCGGACGTCAGCTTCGATATCCGGCGCGGTGAAACGCTCGGCGTGGTAGGCGAATCGGGTTGCGGAAAGTCGACAGTCGCGAAGGCCGTCATGCAATTGCCGCGGCCCACCTCGGGAGAGGTGAAATTCAAAGGTGTCGATCTGACTGCGATGTCTCCGCGTGAACTGCGTTCGGCGCGGCGCACCCTTCAGATGATCTTTCAGGATCCCATTTCATCGCTCAATCCTCTGCGCAAGGTGCGGCACATCGTCGCCGAAGGACTGGACGTCGCCGGCGGACGCAGTCGTGCAGAGAAGCAGGCGATGGTCGACGACATCCTGTCCGTGGTCGGTCTCGACCCGACGGTCTCGGGAGACCGTCGGCCACACGAGTTCTCCGGTGGTCAGTGCCAACGCATCTCGATCGCACGCGCCGTGGTGGTGGAGCCCGAACTGGTGATCTGCGACGAACCGGTCTCCGCTCTCGACGTGTCGGTCCAAGCCCAGATCCTCAATCTGCTCGAGGACATGAAGGAACGGTACGGACTGACGTTGCTGTTCATCGCTCACGATCTCGCTGTCGTCAAGAACGTCAGCGATCGGGTGATGGTGATGTACCTGGGCAAGATCTGCGAGGTCGCGTCACCTGACGTGCTCTATGCTGCTCCGCTGCATCCGTACACCGAGGCGTTGCTCTCGGCGATTCCCGAACCCGATCCCGAAGTCGTGCCGACGCAACTCACGCTGTCCGGTGACCTGCCCTCGCCCATCGATCCCCCGAGCGGGTGCCGGTTCCGCACGCGATGCCCTCGCGCGGAAGCTCTCTGCGCGGACGAGGAGCCTCGGATGCGGGAGGTTCGACCAGACCACTACGTCGCATGTCATTTTCCTCTGGACTCGGCGTAGCGGAATGTTTTTCGAACACATCGACGCTGCGGTGCCGGTCACGGACGTGCATGCGGCATCTCGCATCTTCGACAAAGGAGAGGGACTGTGAAAGAACTGGCAGGACGTGTCGCCGTTGTAACCGGCGGGGCAAACGGGATCGGGCGCGGGCTCGCGACCCGGTTCCTCGAGGAAGGTATGAAGGTCGTCATCGCCGATCTCGACGAAACCGATCTCGCCAAGACGGCCACAGAGCTCGAGAAACTCGGGGAAGTCCTGCCCGTGCGAACGGACGTCGCCGATGCCGATTCGGTCCGTGCGCTCGCCGACGCCACCGTGGAACGATTCGGCGCCGTTCACGTTCTCTGCAACAACGCAGGAGTCGGCGGGATGCAGCGGTTCGCGGCAACCAGCCTGGCCACCTGGGAATGGACAATCGGTGTCAACCTTTGGGGGGTCATCAACGGCTGCAACATCTTCCTGCCACTACTGGCCGCTCAGGACGAGGCATACATCGTGAACACCGCTTCGATGGCGGGCTTCACTACCACTGCACCACTACATCCGTACATGGCGTCGAAGGCGGCAGTGGTCGCGATGTCGGAAAGTATGGCGCACGAGTTCGCGACGGAGTTCCCTCACGTGGGCGTGGCGGTCCTCTGCCCGGCATTCACCGCAACCTCCATCCGCAACGACGAGCGCAACGCCCCGGCCGGCCACATCCCGAGATCACAGGCCGATCCGGAGCTGGAAGAGCTGCGTAATCAGGTGAACAGCACCATCGAGAAGGGGGTCTCGACCGAATACGTCGCCGACCTCGTCGTTACTGCCATGGCCGCCAAGAAGACTCACATCTTCCCATCGCCCGAGTGGCTGGACCGTTGGCAGGAACGCGTCGACCGGGTGCGCGCACAGCTGGATTGAGATCGTCCCGAGCGCCCGGGGGCCGGCCCGGATCATCGTCCGGACCGGCCCTCGTAAACACCCTCAGTCCGGAACGCCGACCTCGGCAGCCCGGTTTTCGTCCGCCTGGAACGCCTCGATGCGAGGATCCGACGTGATGAATCGCCCTGCGGCGATGTTCTCGTCCACTTCCTTGCGCCAGAAGTTGATCGCACGCTCGGTATCGATCTCGAATTCGAAACGCCGCGTCATCTCCGGCGTAACGTCCTCGACGTCGACATAGAACTGCTCGTACCAGCGCCGCAACTGATACACCGGGCCGTCCTCTTCACACAACAACGGGTTGTCGATCTTCGCCTTGTTCTTCCAGATTTCGACATCCTGGACGAACCCGAGTTCGACGCCCGTGGTGAAGGACTCGGCGATCTCCTTCGCCTGCTCGTCGGTGAGCCCCGCGGGCTTCTTCACCGCCGCGCCCCACTGCAGTACGAAACTCGTGGGCGATACCGGATAGTGGCAGTTGATCAACACCATTTCGAGCTCGCCGACCGGCGAGTCGTTCCACAAGTAGTCGATCATGTACGAAGGGCCGTAGTACGACGCCTCCGAACGCCCGATCGAATCGTCCTCGCGCGAATAGCTCGTGCCCAGGTCCACATCGTGCCGCGGTTTGGTGTTCATGTTCTGGGTGGCGATGTGACCTTCGAAAATGTTCTTGAAGTACACAGGGAACGAGTAGTGGACGTAGAAGAAGTGCGCCATGTCGACGACGTTGTCCACGATCTCCCGGCAGTGGGACCCCTCGATCGTCAGCCGGTTCCAGGTGAAGTCCGTCCACTTCCCTTCGGCGTATCCCTCGATCTCCGGAATGGTGACTTCCGGGGGCGGTGGGTTGCCTTGCGGATCGTGCCAGATGTACAACTGCCCGTTGCGTTCGAGCGTCGTCCACGATTTCGTGCGCGCGAGTGGCGGAACGCGTCGCGCGTACGGAATGCTCGAGCACTTACCGTTGCCGGCCCATCGCCAGTCGTGGAACGGGCATGCGACGGAGTCGCCCTTGACAGTGCCTTGAGTGAGATCACCGCCCATGTGCGGGCAGTAGCCGTTGAGTACGTTCAGCGAACCCTTGCTGTCGGCGAAGACGACCAACTTCGTCCCGAATGCCTCCACTGCGTGCGGGTTGCCGTCGCGAAATTCGTCGAGGAGTCCGAGGCAGTGCCAGCCTCGGGCATATCGGGTCGGGGGCGGTCCGGATTCGATGACGCGAACTTCGGTTTCTGAGGACGTCATTGTTACCTCCGTGTCACACATGGCGTGGCCTGTGAGGTGGGCGGATGTACCCACCGGACGAGATCGCATCGAACGCTAGTGACATCGAACACGCTCGAATAGCGAATGTTGCATTGAGCGGGAGAGTTGCCGACTCAGCAGTCGAAATCCGGGCTATCGCATGGCAGTGGGTCGGCTTGTTCAATGGGTAGCCCGTTCCGGTGAGCATTCCGGCGCCGAGATGCGCCCGAGATAGTCGACCATGTGCTCGAACAATTCCTGTGCCGCCCGGAGCGCGATGGTCATCGTGGCGAAGCCGTGCATGACGCCGTCATAACGACGTAGTTCTACGTCGACACCACACGCCTGCATGCGCCGGGCATAATCCTCGGTTCCGTCGCGAGTCGGGTCGACCTCGGCGGTGGCAACGAAAGCCGGTGGCAGTCCGCTCAAATCGGCAGCGAGAGCGGGGTTGACGTACGCCGAATCACGTTCGGCCGTATCCGGCACGCACAGATCCCAGAAGCGATGGCAGTCGGCCGGCGAGAGCAGCACCGTCTCGTGTCCGGCGCCAGGCGGTAGTCGACCGAGACGACGACGGCACCCGTGGCGTTGCTGAGCTTGCGCAGGTACTCCTCGTTCTGATCGAGGCCACCGACGGTGAAGCCCCCGCTGTGCATCCATTGGATCAGCGGCAGACCTTCGCCGTCCGACGGCCGGTAGATCCGTATCGGCACTCCTCCGGCCGAGGAGGGGACGACGAGATCTTCTCGGTGGTGGATCGGCGTGATGCCGGGGGCGGCGCCGGCCGCCAACGAAGCTCGTAGTTCGGGCACGGGTATCTCGTGCATCGGCCATCCCATACGTTCGGCCGAGGCATCGACGACCTTCCGGGCATGCGGGGACAATGACATGTCGATCAGCTCGTTTCGCGGAAGCAACGTTTCGGACCCGTCGGTGGGGTGGCCCCGGGATATCAGGGCGTGGCCTGGGCTGCACCCACGTGGTCGGCGAAACGGACGGACTCCTGCGTGTCGAGTACGACCTGCACGCTGCTGAACGCAAGGGCACCTTCGACAGACCGGACAGAGCCGCGAACGACACCGTTCGAGACATTGTGCGGCCTGCCGTCGACGATCTTGGTGACGAAGAGATACGACGTGAACGACGCGCTCCCGTGGTCGCTTCCCGTGAGGAACACGTTCGTGCCGAAATGACGCAACGGGTACGGGCTGTTGTTGCGATGGTCGTCCTTCAACGCCATCACAGCGTCCGCACCGCGCAGGTCGACGCGAATGAAATCCTCGTAGTCGGTCGTTCCCGTATCGCTCGCGCAGCTGAATCAGCAGTTCGACCGGACGGTAGCCACGGCACAACGAGCCGAGAAGGTCATGTCCCGGTCGGCGGTCTCTTTCGTCGATGAGCGGCATCCATCCTGGACCGGATTACCCACGAGCGGCACCGATTCCCGCGCGCCGGCCGAAGAAGCTGCCGTCTCCGAGGCTCGCACCACTGGCGTAGCCACCCGCGCAGACCCCGGCCGTGCACCGTCCCGCTGCGAAGAGCCCTGCGATCGGCTCGCCCGAAACATGCAGCACGCGCGAGTCCGTGTCGGTCTTCAGTCCACCCAGGGGGAACCCGCTCGTCATACCCCGCAGGTCGAATGCTGCGATCGGTGTCCCGATGGGCCGCACCCATTTCTCGTGCTTGGAGAACAGCGGGTCCGCGCCGCTCTCGGCATGCGTGTTGTAGACCGTCACCGTGGAGGTGAGCGCCCCGGCGGGCAGCCCCATCTCGGTCTCGAGTTCTGCGGCGGTTTCGCACACCCACGTCGGTTGTGGACCCGCAGATCCCGGTCCCAGCACTTCGTCGTACGCGTGTTGGTCCAGGATCAGGAAGGCTTCGTTGTTCTGGTGGAACAGCATCGCCTGACCGATACGGCCAGGATAGGTATCTTCGGCGATGAACCGTTGACCATGTGCGTTGACCAGGATTCCCCGAACCATGAGCTGAGGCGAGGTATGAACGGCGACCTCGGCCGCGTCCATGTGGGCCGTCGCGGCACCCAGCGCCTGTCCGATGCGGATAGCTCTACCGTCGTGGGCCTCGACAGCGGAGCCGGGGCGCCCGACGAGTACCGGTGCATAGTCACGCACCATCTCCTCGTCGAATGCGAAACTCCCCATCGCGAGTACGACACCACGACGGGCCCGGACAGTGAGCGTCTCGCCGTACCTGCGCGCGACCACACCCACGACCCGGCCGTCGCCGTTCACGACCACCGTCTGGACGCGGACGTCGTATTCTGCTTTCACACCCAGCTTTTCGGCCGTCTCGACGAGCGGCTTCATCAACATGTACCCGCCGCCGCGTTCACCGGTCTTCTTGTTGTCCATCTGCGGTAGATGTCCACGCGGCGCCGGAGGAATCATGTCCTTGAAGGGCGCTGCGTTCTCCCCTCCCGAATACATGAGTCCTTCGTCGTGCGCAGGTTCCCAGCCGGGTTCGCCCCAGAACTCCTCCTTGAAAGGCACTCCGGCCTCCACCAGCCAGTTGTAGTGGTCGACGCTTCCTTCGCAGTATGCGTCGATCTTCGCGTCGTCCGTGGCCGGGCCCAGCGCAGCTTTCATGAAGGCCTTCATGTTCTCGACCGTGTCGTCGAATCCACACGCCTTCTGCAACGGTGTACCGCCGCCGAGGTAGATGAATCCGCCTGCCATGGAGGCGGCGCCGCCCCAGCCACCGGATCGCTCGAGCACGAGTACGTCGGCACCGGCACGCGCAGCTTCGACGGCAGCAGTGACACCGGCTATTCCGTATCCGGCGACAACGACGTCTGCGGAGAGATCCCACGTGGGGATCTCCGATTCGGGTACGGGACGCACGGAAACGTCGGACATCACGTTCTCCTCGAAGTAGCGGAAGGGCACTCGGCCGCACCGTCCCACTCCTCCCGCACGGAAAGGGATGGATTGTCCCGCTCAGTGGTCGGTGAGCGAGGCACGCACGATGGTGACGGCCGACACTCGTCCCGAATCGGTTCGATCGGCATGAGCCGATGGAGAACGAAGGTTTCGCCGCAGTGGGCGGTGAAACCACCCTCGTTTCGTCTCAGGAGGACAAAAGGATGCCCAATCCTTCAACCCCGCCGTCCGGTAGCGACGTCGATCGTGCAGCGGTGGCCAGGTCGACGACCTTCATCATCGCCGCCCTGGTCCTGGCGGAATGTGTGAGCGCCTTCGAGGCCGGGATGATCTTCATCGCCCTCCCACGGTTCGGGGAGATCTTCGATGCGCCGGCGTCGACCACAGGATGGGCGGTGACCGCCTACATGCTCGTGGCTGCTACGACGGCACTGGTGGGCGGCCGCCTCGGCGATATGTACGGCCGCAAGAAGGTCCTGATCATTGCGATGATGGTGTCGACGCTGGGGTCCGTGATCAGCGTCTTCGGCGATTCGATGGGTGCGATCATCGTGGGTCGAGGTGTACAGGGCGCCGCCGGCGCGATCCTGCCGCTCTGCTATGGGCTTGCACGAGAAGCACTTCCACCGAGCAAGATCTCTCTCGCTGTGGGATATATCAGCGGCGCGGCGCTTCTCGCCGGTTCGGGTGGCTACTTCGTCGCGGGCGTGCTGCTCGATGTGGCCGACTGGCACATGATCTTCGTCTTCGCCGCCGTACTCGCTGTCGTCGCCTCCGTGGTCGCGGCGTTCGCCCTGCCCGGCACCCACACACGCACGCAGCTCCCCCGGTTCGACTACCTGGGCGCTGCACTGTTGACTCCGGGCCTGGTCGCACTCCTCTACGGCATCACGCAGGGGCCGACGTGGGGCTGGACCAGCTTCGGTGTCCTCGCTCTCATCGTCGTGGGCCTTGCCGTCCTGAGTGTGTGGACCGTGTGGGAATTGCGTCTGGAAGAACCACTCGTCAACCTCCGAGCACTCGCAACCAAGCGGATGAGTCTCAATCTGATCGCTGTTGCGGTCTTGGCTCTCGGCCCTGTCGGAGCCGTTCAGATCGTGACTCCGATGATCCTTCAGGCTCCGACTACCCTGCCGGTCGGACTGGGCATGTCGGCAACCGTGGCAGGTCTCATCGGCGGTATCGGCGCCATCGTCGGATTCGCTGCCTCGCCGGTAGCCGGGATGATCGCAGGACGGTGGGGAGGCCGGTCCGCGTTCTTCCTCGGCGCCGCCCTCTTCGCCCTGGCCAATCTCCTGATCCTCGTCGGACACAAGTCGCTGGCGGTCATGATCGCGGTCTTCGTCATTGCGGCCGTCGCAACAGTTTTCGCTTACACCGGTTACCCGAAGATCGTCATCGAGTCCGTTCCGGAAGACGTCACCAGCGTCACCACCGGGGTGCTGGCCACGGCACGCCAGGCATTCTCAGCTATCAGCGTCGCCGTCGTCTCGGTCATGCTCTCGATCTGGACCGTGCCGGAGACGACCATGCCGACATCGGCATCGCTGAACCTGGCGGTCGGATGGTTCGTTCTGTGCTCGCTGATCGTGGCCGCGATCTGTCTGTTCATCGGCCGTCCGAAGCAGGAGACCGGCACCACCGTGGATGCCGGGGACGAAGTCGGCATGTCATCCGTTCAGGCCTGATCACCACTTTTCCGAATCTCGCGAGCAGAGACCGTCACGACTCCCGGCCCGCAGGCAGGTCCACACGACAACCCGTGTGGGCCTGCCTGTTTCTATCAGAAAAACCATCCCGCGAAGCGGGATGCTCAGGTGTCGGTTCGATGTGTCGATCGTAGGGTTTCGGGTATGGCAGACGAGAAGATCTTCGTGGTCGATCGGGTGGTCACGAAGCCCGGATGTGCTCGTACGTTCATCGACAGGTACATCGACGAATATGCACCCGGAGGACGTGAGCGAGGAATGACTCTCGACCGAATTCTCGTCAGTCCACCGATCTGGTCCGACGACGAAACCAACGTCGTCACCATCACGTGGTCGGTCGACGGTGTGGAGTCGTGGTGGAACATGACCCGTCAGGGGCGCCGGGACCCCGAACTGGGGCGTTGGTGGACGGCGATGAACGAGTACGTAATCGAACGGTCACGGACGATGGCAGCCGAGGCCGGCGACGTCGAAAGGCTTGCCGATGTATAACGTGATCCGAGTTGTACATTTCGACGAATCCGCATCTGCTTCGGCGCGCTCCGAGTACATCGAAGCCGCGCGAATCGCCGTCAAGGAAACCGACTCCGAGGGATACTTCGTCGCCCCCACCCTGCCCGGCGTGATCAACGGCGGCGATGTCCTGATCCACCTACGTTTTCCCTCCGCAGACGTCGCCGCTCGACATGCTTCCCGCCTCGACGCCGAGCTCCGTACCCCGATCGCCGCATACGTGGACGGGGTGGGCTACTCCACCGCTCCAGCGCAGACACGCCCCGACGAACCGCGGTCGATCTACCGGGTGCTGCTCGTCCGAGTAGATCCCGACACGCCCGCCGAAACCGTGGAGCAGTTCGAAACCGACCTGCTGAAGATGCCCCGCTACATCCCGTCGATCGTCGCGTGGCGGTTGAGCCCCGTTACCGACACGATCGGCCGTACCGGATGGACCCACGTATGGGAGCAGGAGTTCACCGATCATGACGCCCTCATGGGCCAGTACCTGAATCATCCGGTTCACTGGAGTATCGTCGACCGCTGGTTCGACCCGGAGTGCCCAGAAGTGATTGTCCGCGAACGGGTCTGCCATACCTTCTGCGCCGTCGACGGCGTCACCATTGCATAGGGACGGCGTCGTCGGCACCTTGGATCGGCCTGACACACGGATAGAAGACCGAGCACGAAGAGGAGAACACATGCCGCTGCGCGGTGAGTACGAACCGAGTCCCAGTGATTGGATCAGCGGGCACGTGGCCGCGTACGAAGCGGGCCACGACGAGGAAGCGTACAAACTACAGGGCTTGCCTGTGGTGATTCTGACTTCTGTCGGAAGCAAGTCGGGAAAACTGCGGAAGACTCCCCTGATGAGGGTCGAACATCAGGGTGTCTACGCGGTCGTCGCGTCCCAGGGTGGACTACCGAAGCACCCGGCGTGGTATTTCAACCTCGAGGCCGAACCGCTGGTCGAACTGCGTGACCGAGAGGTGGTCGGTGATTACATCGCGCACGAGGCGACAGGTGACGAGCGCGAATTATGGTGGGAGCGCGCAGTCGCGGCGTTCCCGCCATACGAGGAGTACCGACAGAAAGCGGGCCGCACCATACCGGTATTCGTATTGACCCCGGCATCGTAACCGGTACTGCACACGATATCGGATATCCTCCCGGGCCACGTTTCCGCCGCTGACGTGGTCCGGGACGGCTTCGGTCACAGCGTGCCGTACAGTTTGCTGCGACCGAAGCCCGAAGCGACTCACTCGAACAGCGAGCGCATCATCTTCCAGATCTCCTGCCGCGCCGGCTCTGTCAACGACAGGGACGGAAACGTCAGGAAACCGTGGAAGAGTCCTTCGAATCGCCGATGCCGAACGTCCACACCCGCGCCCGCGAGTCGTTGCGCGTAATCGTCACCGGACGAGCACGGTGGATCGAGTTCGGCAGTGATCACGACAGCCTGCGGCAGTCCTGCAAGCGATTCGGTTCGTGTCGGGATCACCCGAGGATCGTCCCTGCCGTCCGGCGCGTACTGCTCCCAGTACCACTTCATCGCCTTGGTGGTGTTGTAGTACCCCGACCCGTACTTCCGGTACGACTCCGTGTCGAAATCGTCGTCGATGACCGGATAGAACAGTGCTTGGCCGAACACTGCCGGCCCGCCGCCGTCGCGCGCTGCGATGGCCACGGACGCGGCGAGATTTCCCCCGGCACTGTCACCTGCGAGCACGATGCGCGTGGGATCTCCGCCGTACGCCGTGACGTTGGCGGCCGCCCATTCGAGCGCCGCGTACATGTCCTCGTGTGCTGCCGGCGCGCGATGCTCCGGTGCGAGTCGATAGTCGACGGACACGACGACGACCCCGACTCCCTCCGCCATCGAACGACAGAACTCGTCGTGACTGTCGAGATCACAGAACACGAAACCACCGCCGTGGGCGAAGACGACGACCGGGATCTCGGCCTCGGAACGGTCGGGGCGATAGACCCGAAGCGCCAGATCTCCGCCCGGCCCGTCGATCGTGATGTCGTGCACGTCCCGCATCGCGGGCAGGTGCTGAAGAGGCGCGCGGCGGCTGCGGATCAGGTCACGGAGTTCCGGGGGCGGAACCGTGGTGACATCCGGAAAGCCCGCGTCCAGGGCCTTCAACATGGACTCGACTTCGGGGTGCAATGACATACAGGTCTCCTCGATGTGGTGCGTGCGGCCACGCTAGGGCCGGGGCCGACGGGTCCGGAACCTGATCTCCCGGCCAGCGGTCGACCGAAATACGTCACGCTCAGTGGGACGACGCCTTCGATCGGACGGGCCGGGCCATGAGGATGAAGAGCAGTCCACACCCGACGGTCACCGATCGCCGGCGACCGGAGATCTGGAGGAAGCGACACCATGATTGCCGCTCACGGTACCGAGCCCGCACCCGACGACGACGTCTACGATCCCGACGTGAGGAAGCTGGTCGAGGCGATCCGCGCGCGCCGCGCCGGTTCCTTGCAGGACACCGGGATCGAAGCAGCTCGCCACTCACTCGAGTCGATCGTCCGGCCCCCCGGCCCCGACATGCGCTCCGTGCAGAACAGGGATTTCACCGGTCCCCACGGCACCGTTCCCGTGCGCATCTACCGCCCTCACTCGACGCCCGATCGAGATGCGCCCGCACTGGTCTGGTTCCACGGTGGAGGCATGATCATGGGCACGCTCGATTCGTTCGACCGTCTTGCGCGCGAGGTCGCGGAATCCGCGCGGGCCGTGGTGATCAATGTCGGTTACCGGCTCGCCCCCGAGCACCGATACCCCGTGGCCCACGACGAAGCCTGCGCGGCGCTCCGATGGGCACACGACAACGCTCACGATCTGGGCCTGGATTCGGACCGTATCGGAGTCGGCGGAGACAGTGCCGGCGGTGGATTGGCCGCGGCCACAGCACTCCGGGCCCGCAACGACGGCGGCCCTCGGATCGCTCAGCAGGTGCTGGTCTATCCCGGCCTCGAACGGCGGTGCGACCGGCCGTCGATGCGCCGCTTCGGCGACAGTCCGTTCCTCAGGTCCGAGGACATCGACTGGATGAAATCGTTGTATCTGGGCGACGATCCGGCAGAGGACGACGAGTACGGAACCCCGGTGCTGGCGACCGATCTGAGAGGGCTCCCTCCGGCCGTGGTGATCTGTGGCTACGCCGATCCCCTCCGGGACGGTGTGGAGGATTACGGGCGCCGCCTGCAGGAAGCGGGGGTGTCGACGGCCGTCATCCGGTATCCAGGGGTCGGGCACGGCTTCTTCATGCAGACCCACGCACTTGCACGAGCCAGAGAGGCGATGACGGAGGTCGGCGCCTTGGTCTCCGCACGTTTCGCTCAGCTCGCCCGCGTTCGATTTTCTCCCGGTGAGCAGACGATGGACGTGCGCGAATCCAGAACTGCCTCGTAGCTTTTCCGCGAGCGGTGCAACTCGGCTCGCTCGTAGACGCCCCAGGAGGCGACGATGTCCCGAGAGCCCGAATCGCAGACCGATGTCGAGCAGGTGGACGTGGTGGTCGTCGGCATGGGTGCCGCCGGCTGCGCCGCGGCACTGGCCGCTCACGATGCGGGCGCCCGGGTGGTCGTACTGGAGAAGTCCGGAGCCGAGGAGGCCGGCGGGAATACGCGAGTATCGGGCGGCGGATGGTTCCACCACGACGATCCCGAACGCGCCGCCGTATATCTGCGCGCACTGTGCGGTGACCGGGCGCTTCCCGAACCTGTCGTCGAGGCGTGGTCGCACGGAACCCGTCATGTGTCCGCGTGGGTGTCCTCTCTCGGTGTCGATGTAGGACCGCACGGTCACTACAACTCGGCCGGAGCGGAATATCCGGAACTGCCGGGAAGTGACTGCTACGGCGGATTGCATTGTGTGGAAGGAATACTGGGACACGGACGGCTCTTCGCAGTCCTGGAGAAGGCGTTACGCGATCGCGGAATCGATGTGCGGTACGAAACGCCCGCAACACGTCTGACGACCGACTCCGCGACAGGTTCCGTGACCGGCGTCGTCACCGCCGGCGGTGGACGCATCACCGCCAGGCGCGGCGTCGTGCTCGCCACCGGCGGCTTCGAAGGCGACCCCGAACTGGTGCGCACCCATCTCGGACTCGACGACGTACCGGTGTGGGGAAGCACCGCCGCAACCGGTGACGGTCTTCGTATGGCACAGGAGGTCGGGGCGGATCTGTGGCACATGGACAACATGATGGCGGTCAACGGCATCACCGACCCGACCTCACGCCACGGTTACTTCGCGATGTTCGTCCATTCGCGCGGCGTGATCTGGGTCGACGATACAGGTAACCGGTTCGTGGACGAGTTCGTTCCGTCCGGGCACGGACAGGCGTTGATCGACGGACAGTACGTTCTGCATCCGCATCGCCCCATGTGGGTCGTGTTCGACGAGAAGACCAGGTCGGCAGGTCCGATCAGCGGGTCTGCCGATGTCCTGCCGGTCGGATGGAACGTCCTGATGAACGGTTATCGGTGGAGCGCCGACAACATGGCGGAGATCGACGCGGGCTGGATCCGGCATGGTGACACGCTGGAGGAGCTTGCTGCGGCGACAGGATTGCCCGCCGATGCTCTCGCAGAAAGCGTCTCGGCGTACAACGCTGCATGCACGGCGGGAGTGGACGAGCGTTTCGGGCGTTCCGCTGCCACGCTGGTACCACTTCTCGAACCGCCCTTCTACGCCTACCGCAGCGGACCGATGCTGGCGTGGACCAATGGCGGGCCGCGTCGCGACGAACACGCCCGCGTTCTGGCCACGGACGGCACAGTCATCGAGGGACTCTATGCCGCGGGCACGGTGAGCTCGACGTTCAGTTGGGCCAAGGACGGCGGTTTCCACATTGCCGACGCGTTCGTGTTCGGCCGCATCGCGGGTGCCCACGCGGCTCGCCGTATCGGGTGAGTTCGAGGTCGACGACGGCGGAGGAATGCGCCCCGGGATCTCCCGTAGACCGGGACACTTCGTGCTTCACGTGCCCACCACCCGCAGACTGCCGGGAGACGACGTTGCGAAGGAGTGTCATGGCGCCTGTGCCGAACCGAGACTCGAAGGTCCGAATCGGAATCACCAGCCCGATCGTCACGCGACTGCCGGCCGCGTCCAGCGAATGGGAGGCAACCGCCGGTATCGACGAGCTGACACGGATCGCGATCACCGCGGACCGCCTGGGATTTCATCACCTCACCTGCAGTGAGCATGTCGCCGTGCCGGTGCCGGTCGCCGAAGTTCGTGGCGGGACGTACTGGGATCCGTTGGCCACACTCGGCTACCTGGCGGCACGCACCGAACGAATCCGGCTCGCCACGCAGGTTCTGGTTCTCGGCTATCACCACCCGTTGGAGATCGCCAAGCGTTACGGCACCCTCGACGCGGTCAGCGGGGGTCGCCTGATCCTGGGACTCGGCGTCGGCACGCTGCAGGAAGAGTTCGATCTGCTCGACGTGCCGTTCACCGACCGCGGTGCACGGGCGGACGATTCCCTGGCTGCGCTTCGTGCCGCGCTCTCCGAGCGCGTACCGTCCTATCGCGGAGAATATTTCGAGTTCTCCGACATGGTCGTGGAACCTCACGCGGTACAACCGCGGGTGCCGCTGTGGATCGGCGGGCGCACACCACGCTCCTTGCGACGAGCGTGCGAGCTGGCCGATGGCTGGGTTCCTTTCGGCCTGTCGTTCGACGACGTGCAGGCCATGTTGAGCAGGAGACAGCCGCAGCCCGGATTCGAGGTCGTGTTGTCGGCTGCCGGACTCGATCCGCTGGGCGACCCGGACGGGGTGAGGAGGAAGCTCGATCGCGCCGTAGCGGCGGGGGCGACGATCATCGGAGTCGGTGTGGCCGCCCGGTCGGTCGACCACTACTGCGAGCAGCTCGAGGCTCTCACGACCCTGCACGCCGACGCCTTCCGGAGGACGACGGACTGAGCCGCTCTTTCGTGATCCGCTTCACAACCACATCGGGATGTGGCACTATTCCTAATAGAAATACCCACGTCCTCGCGCTCAGTGCGCCGCGGTTGTAGGAGCAATTATGACGATTCAGGCTGAAGCCGACCACACGGCACCCAGCGCAGTTCTCGATCGTGTCGGACTCGTGCTCGATGCGTTCGACGGGGCGGGCCGGCTCACTCTTGCCCAGATCGTGCGTCGGACCGGCCTCCCCCGCTCGTCCGCCCATCGCATGCTCGAACGCCTGGTGTCGATGCGATGGTTGCACCGGGAAGGCCGCGACTACACCCTCGGACTACGCCTGATGGAACTCGGCTCGCTCGCCGTCCACCAGGACAGACTGCACGCGACCGCCCTACCGCACTTGCAGGAACTCCATCGTGTGACCGGCTTCGTCGTCCACCTGGCCGTCCTCGACGGCGACGACCTCGTCTATCTCGAGAAGATCGGCGGACGTCTCGCCACCGCTGTGCCTACCCGTATCGGAGGGCGCCGCCCTGCGCGCAGCACCGCCCTCGGCAAGGCGCTCCTGGCATACGAAGGCGCCCCTGGTGACACATATGATCACATCCGCGAGCACGGTATCGCCTTCGAAAAGGAGGAGTCGCTGGCAGGATTCGGATGTATCGCGGTTCCCATCGGTCCCGTGGGTTCCGCAGCTGCAGCGGTCTCCCTGTGCGGCCCCCTTCCCCATCTGCGTTTCGAACATCGACTGACCGCGCCCGTCCGCATGGCGTCCACCGCCATCTGGCGCAAACTCGACCGCAACCACGTCGTCCCGACCCTGCAGAATCGCCGCACGTTGCGCGCAGCACCCAGCGTCCGAGAGCATCAGTACGTCTGACCGAGCGTTCTCGCCCCGGAACCGCGGTTACTGCTGTTCAGGACCTGCTTCGTCGGACGGATCCCCGTTCGAGAGACCTCTCCAGCTGCCCGGGTTCCGGGGACGAGGCATACCGAGCTCGTCGATCTCACTTCGCGCGAATTGTTCTGCAGCTCGGTCGATATCGTCGAGCAGCAGATTCGACAACTCGATCTCGGCCTTGAAATACCTCTCGGCCCATCGCAGACTCATCTGCGAAAACCCCCAGCCGGGTTCCCGATCGGAGTGCTCGGCATGCTCACCGGCACGACGCAACTTGTCTTCGAGGTTGACGATGTGATCCCGCACGATCGCCTTCAACTGCTCCGGATCGTTGAGATGCCCCATGTACATCCGAAGCATGACACCGTGTTTGAGCACCGGGATTTCCACCGGGGCCTCACGCGACCACGTCCGCACAGCCTCGATGCCGGATTCGGTGATCGCGTAGACCCGGCGCCCTCGCGCCCCCGGCTCGCTCACGGCGCGGGAACGCACGAAGCCGAGCTTCTCGAGCTTCTTCAGTTCCGCATAGACCTGACTGACGGACGGACTCCAGTAGAAGAAGCCGATACTCCAGTCGGCCCATTTCTTCAGATCGTTGCCGGTGAGTTCCTCGCCGAACGACAACATGCCGAGGACGGCCCAACTCGTGGCGGGAAGAGCGGGGTACGAATCGGCACCATGTTCTGACACTGCGAAAGCGTAACAATGCCGGTGAACGACGTGCGGCTCGAATCTCCCACTGCGCGGGAGCAGGACCCCACATCGACTACGACACGAATAACGTCGGCCGAACCACCCTTGCCCATGCCGTCAGAGGAGCTGACATGACCGTTTCCGAAGCCGACGCCCGCACTCAGCGCATCCGCACCACCGTGCACGCCTATCTCGATGCCGTGGCCGCGGGCGTGGCCGCCGACATCGCCGCCCTCTACGCCGACGACGCCACCCTCGAGGATCCCGTCGGCAGCGAGCCTCGCGTGGGCCGGGCAGCGATCACCGAGTTCTACAAGGGTGTCGAGGCCACCGAGAACACCACCGAGCTGCTCACGCTCCGGATCGCCGGATCGACCGCGGCCTTCCACTTCCGCGTGGTCACGAAGGCGGGCGAGCAGACCTACGAGATCGAACCCATCGACGTCATGACGTTCGACGACGAGGGACGAATCACCAGCATGCGGGCGGTCTGGGCACCGAGCGACATGCGTGTTCGCTGACCGATCGGCGGGACACGGTTCGCACGCCGCACCACAGGTGACGGACACTGGAACGAACCGACCGATAGGAGCTTCTCGATGACAGCGGAACACGCGGTGCTGGATCCTCGGCGGATCCGCGACGTGATGGGCAACTTCTGCACGGGTGTCACGGTGATCACCGCGCTCGACGGCGACGAACCGCTGGGATTCGCATGCCAGTCGTTCGTGTCGGTCTCGCTGGACCCGCCGCTCATCTCGTTCTGTCCCGCCCGCACGTCGACGACCTGGCCCAAGATCCGCGAGGTCGGCACCCTGGCAGTCAACGTCCTGTCGGAGAGCCAGCGCACCCTGTGCGGCGCGTTCGCGGTGAGCGGCGGCAACAAGTTCCGCGGGGTTCGGTGGGAGCCGGGCGACAACGGCGCTCCGGCGCTCGAGGGAGCCCTTGCGCGGGTCGAGGCGACCGTGGAGACCGAGTACGAGGCCGGCGACCACACGATCGTGCTGGCCAGGGTCACGGGGCTGACGTCGCTGCACTCCCGCGGTCCGCTCCTGTTCTTCCAGGGCACCTACGGCGGTTTCGAACGGCGGTGACACCGAACGTCGGCGATGCGGAACGACGGGTGAGGGAATAGACGGTCACCGGTCGAGGTTGCTCCGAAGGTGTGCCCGGCGGCCGATACCGGGCCCCGACGCGAAGGATTACCGGTGACCGTTCCCCTCTCCATCCTCGACCTCGCACACATCGGCAAGGGTGAGACCGCCCGTGAGAGCTTCGACGCCAGCGTGAAGATGGCCCAGCTCGCCGAGCAGTGGGGTTACCGGCGAATCTGGTACGCCGAACACCACAACATGCCGACGATCGCCTCGTCGGCGACGAGTGTGCTCATCGCGCACGTCGCCGCGCACACCTCGTCGATCCGTCTCGGCGCCGGCGGCATCATGCTGCCGAACCACTCTCCGCTGACCATCGCCGAACAGTTCGGCACCCTCGCCACCCTGCATCCCGGTCGCATCGACCTCGGTCTCGGCCGCGCCCCCGGCAGCGACCAGAAGACCATGCGGGCGCTGCGCCGCGACCCGACCTCCGCCGACAGCTTCCCGCAGGACGTCCTCGAACTGCAGGCCTACCTGAAGGGCGAGTCGCGGATCCCGGGAGTCGACGCGATCCCCGGTAAGGGCACCGACGTTCCGCTGTACATCCTGGGCTCGTCGTTGTTCGGCGCGAAACTCGCTGCCCTGCTCGGTCTTCCGTACGCCTTCGCGTCGCACTTCGCGCCGCAGGCCCTCGAGGACGCGGTGCGGCTGTACCGCCGCGAGTTCCAGCCCTCCCCCGACCACCCGGAGCCGCACGTCATCGCGGGTGTCGGCGTGATCGCCGCCGACACCACCGAAGAAGCGCAGTCGCTGTTCGAGGCGACCAAGCGGGCCCGGGTCGTCCAGATGGTCGGACGCGGGCGCACGTTCAGCGAGGAGGAGATCGACATGCTGCTCGACTCTCCCGCCGGCATGCAGGTGCTCGAGATGCTCCGGTACACCGCCGTGGGCACGCCGCAGGAGGTGCGCGACTACCTCGACCGGTTCACCGAGCGCGCGCAGGCCGACGAGCTGATCGTCGTGTCGTCGGCTCCCGGACGCGACGCGTGGCTGCGCTCGCTCGAGCTTGTTGCGCAGGTCAGCGACCTCGTCCCGGCCTGATCGCCGAACACCGGCGGATCGGGCTACCGACGGGTACACTTTGGCGGCCGGCCAGGCACGGCTGAGAACCACGAGTCGTCAACCGCCAGGAGCACGATGAAGTACCGCACCCGCGCTGTTGCAGCGGCAGTGCTGACCGCCGCAGCGGCGATCACTGCACCGGCCGCCGCGACAGCCGATTCCCTTCCCACCGACGGGCCCACCATCTCGGTGACGATCCGCAACGACACCGACGCACCGATGGTGCTCACGTCGACCGAGAACCCCTACGGCAGATGGGTGGACGAGCCGGCCGCGGTGGTCCCGGCCCGTTCCACCGAGACGGTCTCGGCGAGCAGCGCCGACCGGCGCGGGTTCGGCATCCAGATCGACTACACGATGCCCGGCGACGCGACCGTGGCGCTCATGGCCAACAACTACGGCACCGGCGTCGCGAACGGCGACGGCACCCACATCGAGGGTGTCAACCGACACGGCTTCGCGGTCGCGGCGATGGTGGAGGACGGATATCCGTTCATGACAGCGAACTTCGTCGTCACCCGGCCCTGAGACGACGAACCGGGCCCGAAGGGATACCTGCGTATCCTCCCGGGCCCGGTTCGTTCGTGTGTCAGCGGGTGGCCGCGTCCATCACGGACAGGTGCGCGAACAGCGCGCTCGTGCCGATCGGATTACCGCCGCCGGGGTAGACGGTGCCGCTCGGTGCGGCCATCGTGTTGCCCGCCGCGTACAGGCCGGGGATCGGAGCGCCCTCGCTGTCGAGCACGCGCCCGACGGTGTCGGTCCGCAGACCGCCCTTGGTGCCGAGGTCGGAGATGCCGAACTGCGCCGCGTGGAAGGGTCCCTGTTCGATGGGGACCAGCGCGGAACCACCGCCGGTGAAGGCGAGATCGTAAGGTTCGTCCCCGCGACCGAAGTCCTCGTCGACTCCCTTCACGGCCAACTCGTTCCACCGCGCAACGGTCGCCTTCAGGGCTTCGGCGGGCACACCGATCTGCTCGGCGAGTTCCTCGAGGGTGTCGGCGGTCTTCCACAGTCCCGCGTCGACGTACTTCTCGGTCTCGACGAGAGGCACGTTCGTCGCCCCGACTGGCGGGACCTCACCGCTCCGGTCGTCGTAGATCATCCAGAACGGCAACGTCATCTCGCCGCGCTCCATGCGGGCGATGACGTCGCGGCCCAGACGGTCGTAGGGCGCGTACTCGTTGGTGAACCGCGCACCGTCCTGGTCGACGAAGATGCCCCCGGTGAAGCACAGCGCGAACGCCGAACGTCCGTCCGGATGGGTCAGACCCGGCGACCACCAGGCCTCACCCATCAGGTCCACATCGGCGCCCACGGCGATACCCGCCTGGTGTGCCTTGCCCAGATTCGACCACGGACCCATGGAATCCCGTGCGGCGCCCGGAACGCCGTACTTGCTGCGCATCTCGTCGTTCTGATCGAAACCGCCGGCGGCGAGGACGACGCCCTTGCGCGCGCGGATCGTCCGTCGCTCACCGTTGTTCTCGACGATCGCGCCCACCACCACACCGTCTTCGACGATCAGTTCCTCGAGCGGAGTGTTCCGGTACAGCTGAACGTTCGGGTACTTGCGCATGGCGATGAGGAAGCGACCGATGAGGGCACGGCCGCCGATCAGCATGTCGGGAAGCGGGTCCCCGTTGCGTTCACGGCCCAGCGGCCCGCGGATCGACTCGTTGAGTTCGGGATCGCCGGCGATGGGCAGGGGCGACGGGACGATGTGACGGCCATCGGCCCGGGCCTTGGGAGCCTTGCCGAAGTAGTCGGGCCACGGGTAGACCATGAACTCGAGGTCGTCGTCCGATTCGAGATAGTCGATCAGCGGCGCACCTCCGCGGACGTAGGCCTCCTGCAGTTCACGAGGCGTTCGATCACCGACGACCGCGTGGTAATAGGTCAGCGCGTCCTCGATGGTGTCGTCGTCACCGGCACGCTGCAGGACCGCGTTGGTAGGAAACCAGACGCCCCCGCCCCCGGAGTACGCCGTGGTGCCGCCGAAGTACTCGGACGCCTCGACGAGGATCACCGAGAGTCCCTCGCGCGCGGCGGTGTACGCACCGCAGGCACCTCCGGCTCCCGATCCGACCACGAGGACGTCGCATTCTTCCGCCCACTCCGCCATGACTGTTGCCTTCCGTCGACCGTTCGTGTGGAACACGCCACACTAGGCAGATTGCGGAGGGTCGCGACACGAATATCTCGCTGTACGGGAGGAATTGTCCGCTCGGGCGCGCTCGACCGCGGTGCGGTCAGTCGCGCTCGACCGCGGTGCGGTCAGTCCCGCCGGTTGCGCGGCTTCCACACCACGAGGGCGTTGCTGCGCGGAATGGGCACCAGATCGCCGCGTGTCGAACGCAACTGGGCGACCTCGGCGTGGAGTTCGGCGACGCGCTGCTGCAGCGCCTCGACCTGGTTGGTCAGCTCTATGATCCGTTTGATCCCGGCGAGGTTGACACCTTCGTCCTGGGAGAGGCGCTGCACTTCGCGCAGCAGTTCGACGTCGCGCGGCGAGTACCGGCGGCCGCCGCCGCTGGTGCGGTGCGGGGTGACGAGTCCGAGCCGGTCGTAGTTACGCAGCGTCTGCGCATGCATCCCGGCGAGTTCTGCCGCCACCGAGATGACGTAGACGCGCGCATCGGGGTCCGGTGACAGATCCCGTGGCATTCTCGTCTCGCTCATCACGCACCTGCCCATCCCTCTCGAGGATCGAAACCGCTAGCCTCTTCTGCACGAAGATAGTTGTGCAGCGCTTCCGTCGCCTTCTCGTCGAGATTCTGCGGGATCGCGACCTTCACCGTGACGAGAAGATCACCGGCGCCGCCCCCGCGCTTGGGGACGCCTCGTCCGCGGACCCGCAGGACCCGGCCGTCGGCCGTTCCCGGCGGGATCTTCAGCCCGACGCGGCCGTCGAGGGTCGGCACCGAGACGGTGCCACCGAGGACGAGTTCGCCGTAGCTGACGGGCAGCACGAGGGTCAGGTCGTCGCCCTCACGACCGAACACGCGGTCGGGGCGCACGTGCACCGTCACGAACAGGTCGCCGGACGGGGCGCCGCGCAGACCGGCCTCGCCCTGACCGGCGAGGCGGATACGCGAACCGTCCTTGATGCCTGCGGGAACCCGCACGGTGATGGTGCGGGTGCGGTTCTGCACGCCGGTACCGCGGCAGTCGCTGCAGGGGTTGTCGATGATCGATCCGCTGCCCCGGCAGTCGTCGCAGGGTTCCGAGAATCCGAACGCGCCCTGGTTGCGGGAGACCACACCGCTTCCGTTGCAGTTCGGGCAGACCCGCGGGCTCGTTCCCGGCTGGGCACCGCTGCCGTGGCAGGTGGTGCACGGCGCCGGGCTGGTCATCCGCAGGGGAACCGTGACGCCCTGGACGGCGTCGCGGAAGTCGAGCGTCGTCTCGGTCTCGACATCGGACCCGCGGCGCGGACGCGAACGGCCGGCGGTGGAAGCGGTGCCGCCACCGGCGCGGGTGAACAGACCGCCGAACAGGTCGCCGAGACCACCGTCGCCGCCGCCACCGCCGAACAGGTCGCCGATGTCGAAGGTCGCTCCGGTACCAGCTGTGAAACCGCCGGCGCCGGGTCGGAAGCCACCGCCGCCGGGGAAACCACCGGAGGCGAACATGCGCCGGGTCTCGTCGTATTCCTTGCGCTTGGCAGGATCCGACAGGACGGCGTTGGCCTCGCTGACGGCCTTGAAGCGCTCTTCGGCCTTCTCGTCACCGTGGTTGGCATCGGGATGCAGGTCCCGCGCCAGTTTCCGGTAGGCCTTCTTGATCTCGTCCTGCGTTGCGTCGGGGGAGACGCCCAGGTCCTTGTAGAAGTCCTTCTCGATCCACTCCCGCTGGCTCACCGGGCGCCTCCTCCTCTCGCGTTTTCTTGTTCTTACTCTGTGCCCGGCTCCGCCGACGGCGCGTTGCCCGGCGTGTCCGCCGGATCGCCGTCGGTCACCGTCACCATCGCGTGCCGCAGGATGCGGTCGCCGAAGCGGTAACCCTTGCGGAGCACCGTCCCGAGGACCGGGTGGTGACCGTCGCCTTCCATCTGAACCGCCTCGTGCAGTTCGGGATCGAAGGTGTCGCCTTCCTCGCCGAACGCGACGAGGCCGAGGCTGTCGAACACGCCGGTCAGCTTGTCGGACAACGCCTTCAGCGGACCCGTCTCCAGGTCGCCGTGGGCGCGAGCCCGGTCGAGGTCGTCGAGGACGTCGAGGAACTTCGCCGCGACGGAGGCCTTGGCCTCCTCCGCGACCGCGGTGCGCTGCGCCTCGGCGCGGCGACGGTAGTTCGCGTACTCCGCGGTCACGCGCTGCAGGTCGGCGGTGCGCTCGGCGAGTTCCTTCGCCTCCTGCGACTGCCCTTCGGTCTGCTCGGCCTTCTCGGTGTCACCCTCCGCAGGAACCGACTCGATCACCTCGCCCTCCTCGGCGCGCGGCTCCTCGGTGGAGTCGCGCACCTCGAAGGTCTCGGGGTCGATCCGTCGCTTGTCGGTGACGGTCACCGGTTCCTGCTCGGGCTTGTCGGCACTCACTTCTTCTCCGAATCGCTCGGCTCGTCGACGACCTCGGCGTCGACGACGTCGTCGGCACCTGCGGCCGCGCCGTCACCGGCAGCGGCACCCTCGGCGCCCTGCGCCTCGTAGATGGCCTGGCCGAGGGCCTGCGACTCGGTCGCGAGCTTCTCGACGGCGGCCTTGACCGCGTTGATGTCGGAGCCGGAGAGGGCGTCGTTGGCCTCCTTGATGGCAGCCTCGACCTTCTCCTTGACGTCGGCCGGAACCTTGTCCTCGTTCTCCTTGATGAACTTCTCGGTCTGGTGCACGAGCGACTCGGCCTGGTTGCGGACCTCGGCCTCCTCGCGACGCTTGCGGTCCTCCTCGGCGTGTGCCTCGGCGTCCTTGACCATCCGGTCGATCTCTTCCTGGGAGAGGCCGGAGCCCTCCTGGATCCTGATCGTGTTCTCCTTGCCGGTGCCCTTGTCGCGGGCGGTGACGTGGACGATGCCGTTGGCGTCGATGTCGAAGGTCACCTCGATCTGCGGGACACCACGCGGAGCCGGCGCGATGCCGCCGAGCTCGAACGAGCCGAGCAGCTTGTTGTGCGCCGCGATCTCACGCTCGCCCTGGAAGACCTGGATCTGCACCGACGGCTGGTTGTCGTCGGCGGTGGTGAAGGTCTCCGACCGCTTGGTGGGGATCGTGGTGTTGCGCTCGATGAGCTTGGTCATCACGCCGCCCTTGGTCTCGATACCCAGCGACAGCGGGGTGACGTCGAGCAGCAGCACGTCCTTGACCTCGCCCTTGAGGACACCGGCCTGCAGAGCGGCACCCACGGCGACGACCTCGTCGGGGTTCACACCCTTGTTGGGCTCGCGGCCACCGGTCAGCTCGCGCACCAGATCGGTGACGGCGGGCATACGGGTCGAGCCGCCGACCAGCACGACGTGGTCGATGTCGCCGACGGAGATGCCGGCGTCCTTGACGACCTGCTGGAACGGAGCGCGGGTGCGCTCGAGGAGGTCGCCGGTGATCTTCTGGAACTCCGAGCGGGACAGCTGCTCGTCGAGGAACAGCGGGTTCTTGTCCGCGTCGACGGTGATGTAGGGCAGGTTGATCGAGGTCGACTGCGAGGACGACAGCTCGATCTTGGCCTTCTCGGCAGCCTCACGCAGACGCTGCAGGGCCATCTTGTCCTTGGTCAGGTCGACGCCGTGCTGCGCCTTGAACTTGTCGACGAGCCAGTTGACGATGCGCTCGTCCCAGTCGTCGCCACCGAGGTGGTTGTCGCCGGAGGTCGCGCGGACCTCGACGACGCCGTCGCCGATCTCGAGGAGGGAGACGTCGAAGGTGCCGCCACCGAGGTCGAAGACCAGGATGGTCTGCTCCTTCTCGCCCTTGTCGAGGCCGTAGGCGAGGGCAGCCGCGGTGGGCTCGTTGACGATGCGCAGGACGTTGAGGCCGGCGATGGTGCCGGCTTCCTTCGTAGCCTGACGCTGTGCGTCGTTGAAGTACGCCGGGACGGTGATGACCGCGTCGGTGATGTCCTCACCGAGGTAGGCCTCGGCGTCGCGCTTGAGCTTCATCAGCGTGCGGGCGCTGATCTCCTGCGGCGTGTACTTCTTGTCGTCGATGGCCACGGTCCAGTCCGTGCCGATGTGGCGCTTGACCGAACGGATGGTGCGGTCGACGTTGGTGACCGCCTGGTTCTTGGCGGGCTGGCCCACCAGAACCTCACCGTTCTTCGCGAATGCGACGACGGACGGGGTGGTGCGCGACCCCTCGGCGTTGGCGACCACAACGGGCTCGCCGCCTTCCAGAACGGAAACGACCGAGTTGGTGGTTCCGAGGTCGATGCCGACCGCACGAGCCATAATTTTCCTCCAATGTTCCTGCCGCGACGCGTGCGCGCCGCGAAAACGTTCCATGCCCGACCTGAGCCTGTTCGGCTCAGGTGAGCGCGGTCGACTCAAGCCTGCACCCGAGCGGTCCACGCCGTCAAGTGAAGTTGAGTCTCATGCGCTCAAGTTGTCTGACTCATCCAACGGCAGGTCGTGGGGATTTGTTCCGGGAGTGGCACACATCACTCCTCCGGATTGCATCGGCTCGCTTCGGGGACGGATACACGACGTCGGCAAGGCGCCTCTGTCCGCACCGGTGCGCAAGGACGGGTTGTCCACAGGGGCCGCGTCGATCCACAGATCGGCAGGTCGAGGGCTTCGATGCTCCGGGTCCGTCGTCGCCGTACACGACCCTCGCTGCATGAACGAACCGAACTTCCTTCTGCGCTCCGACCTGCTGGCCGGCGGGACGACCTCCGACGAGATCCGTCAGGCCGTCCGCTCGGGACGACTGCGGAACATCACCCGCGGTGTGTACGTCGACGGTGGCGTGGACGTCGACGCGCTCACCCTGCACCATGCGCGCGTACTGGCGCGACGGGGACGGACCACCCCGGACGCCGTCGTCAGCCATGTCTCCGCTGCAGTGCTGCACGGCCTGCCTCTCTGGAACGTCGACCTCTCCCCCGTCCACATCAGCCGCGACCGGTCGAGTGGACGTCGCACCCCGACCCTCCATGTACACAAGTGCGCCTATCAACCCGAGGAGGTCTGCGTCGTCTCGGGTCTGCGCACCACGACCGTCGCGCAGACCGTTGTCGACCTGGCACGAACGCTGCCGGCAGACTCGGCGGTGATCGCCGGCGACGCGGCGCTGCGGGCACATCCCGATATCGCACCCCTACTTCTCGATGCGCTGGCATCTTCGGGGATGCGGCACGGGATCGCTGCCGCCCGGCGGATCGTTGCCTTCCTCGACGGTCGCAGTGAAAGTCCCGGCGAGTCGCTCAGCCGACTAAGGATCCGGTCTGCGGGGCTACCGGCACCGAAGCTGCAGCACGAGCTGCGGACCCCTTCCGGAGCATTCGTCGCTCGTCCCGACTTCCTCTGGGACGACGAAGGTGTGGTCGGGGAATTCGACGGACGGAGCAAGTACGGTTCGGACGAGCCCGGCGCGACGGCCGAGACCGTCCATCGCGAGAAACTGCGGGAGGACGCGATCCGAGCCCTGGGCTTCGAGGTCGTGCGGTGGACGTGGGCGGATCTGTTCCGCTTCGAGGCCGTCCACGCCCGTTTGCTGCGCGCCGCCGGCAGAGCCCGTCGACGTTGATTGCACGATTCGGGGACGGATGCTCGATGACGACACCGAGCATCCGTCCCCGCGCTTACGCTGACCGCGCGTCGTTCGCCGCGACCAGCCCTTCCGCACTACGCGCCGCCACCGCTGCGGCCTTCGCGGTGAACGGATCGAGCAGCGGATGCTCGGCGCGGGATCGCCAGTGCCGCACCGCATCGACGGCCGCCGCACGGATCTCGGCGGGCGACGCGTCGTCGGCGAGACCGAGGCGCCGGGTGGCGCCGATCCCGGACCCACCGATCACGCGATGCAGAACCTGGACCTCCTCGTCGGGCAGCGACACCGACGACGACCGCAGTCTGCCCAGCAGGCGGAGTTCGGCGAACCCGTGGTCGTCGGCCAGTTCGCGTCGCACGGCTCCCAGCAACTCGTGGTCGCCGCACGCGTGCAGGACCCGCTCGAGCGCCAGCAGCGCCGAATGGGTCTTGAGTTGATCGGCACGCTGACCGAACTGCACGTCGATGACCTGACGCAGCTCGTCGAGCCCGCTGCGCGCGACGAGTTCGGCGGCGAGGGAGGGTGAATCGCGCGCGCCGAGCTGCACGAGCAGCACCGCGGTGCGGATGCCGAACAGACCGAACCGGTCGACGAGACGCGCCCGCATCCCGGGGTCGACGGGCAGGTCGACGTCGGGCCGCGCGAAACGGTCGGCCGACAGCATCGCGACCTGCAGTTGTTCCGCCGGAACCTGTGCGAGCGCCTCGAAGGCCGCGAACTCGTTCTGCCGCAGGGTCCGTGCGGCGAGGGCGAGCAACCCGGCGACCGGCACGACCGCCTGGCACAGTCCGGTGCGTTCGAGTTCGTCGGTAAACCTCGCCGCGACCTGCTTCGCCGACATCATCGCGTCGGCACGACCGGCACCGACCTCGTCGGCGCGCGACACCACCCCGACGATGCCGAGCGGCCCCGATCCGCCGCCGACGTGCCGGCCGATCCGTTCGAGGAATTCGACGTCTGCGGCACCGAGCGAGCGCATCAGGTAGACGACGGCGTCGGCCCCGGAGGCCGATTCCTCCGGGGTGAGCAGCGCCAGGGTCCGCGCCGACACGTCCTGCGACAACGACGACGTGCCCGGGGTGTCGATGATGGTGGTCTGTGCCAGCGCGCTGGCCGGCCATTCGACGTCGATGAAGTCGACGTGGTCGGCGGTGAGTTCGCCGAGGTCGAAGGTCAGACGCCCGTCGGGACGCTGCACGGGCACCGGCATGCGGCGGTCCCCGTCGTACCAGGCGTTCACCGACGGCACCGGGCCGTTGCGGTACCACGTGACGACGCGCGTGCACTCCGTCGCGTCGGTGGGCGCGATATCCTGTCCCACAAGCGCATTGAGCAGAGTCGACTTACCGGCCTTGAGCGATCCTGCGAGCGCGACCCGCAACGGCTGATCGAGTCGCGCGGCGCAGTGGTCGAGCCGGTCCGCGACGGCCGGGTCCCCGCCGTACGACGCGCGTGCCCGATCGAGCAGGTCGCGGGCGCGCGCGAGAGCCGGGGTCACGCCGACACTCCCGCGAGTTCCGCGGCGCGCTCACGCAATCGGCTCAGTTCCGCGACCTGCGTGTCGAGTTCACCGATTCGACGGCGGCGTTCCTGTTCCTGCACGGTCGCGGCCTGACGGGTCGCTTCGAGCGACTCGTCGAGCGAACGCAGTGTCTGTTCGGCGATCTCGGTGAAGTGATCGCGCAGCTGACGCTGGATGAGGCGAAGTCGGTCCTTCGATTCCTTGCCGACCTGGAAGCTCACGTCGTCGGTGAAGGCGCGGATCGCGTTCTTCGCGTCGGCGCGGCGCTTGGCGAGCCGGACCTGCTTGTCGTCGCGATACGCCTTAGTGCCCAGGACGACTCCGGCTCCCACCGAGATCGGGTTCACCAGCGCCATCCCCATCAGGGTGGTGACGAGACCGAACATCAGCACGCCACCGTAGGAGCCTTTCATGCCGACGAGCACCTTCTGACCGATACCGATCCGGCCGGATTCGAGATCGGACAGGTTCTCGACGGGATCGAGCAGCTTCGACAGGTCGCCGAGATGCAGCGAGGGCAGAGACGCGTCGTCGAGCGCGAAGTGCTCTGCGACCCTGCCGGCGAGGATCTCGGCGCGTTCGTGTGCCCACACGAAGTTGTCGCCGACGGATTCGGCGACCTGCTCGGCGAGCCACTGCCCCAGCCTCGGCCATTCCTTGCCCGGATCGCAGTCGTCCACGGACGCTTCGGCATCGCGGGTCACCGTGCGCAACCGGTCGCGCAGGTCGTGGTCGATGTCGGCCGCGAGATCGGCGATGCCGTCCGACAACGTGATCTGCCACCGCGCCGCCCGCGTCCGCAACGCCTCGGTCGCGGCACGCGCCCGGTGGAGGTCCTCGATCGCGGCGTTTCCCGATTCGGGGTCGCGCAGGGCGACGAGTTCGCTCTCGCATCCGAGTGCGAGATGGTCGACGACGGTCTTCACGTCGTGTGCCACCGACAGTCGCGCCGAGTCGGCGTTGCGCGCGACCACCTGGTCGCGCAGGAAGTCGTAGATCGCGTCGAAGCCGGATTCCTGCTGCAGCGAGGCGTCTTCGGTGCGCAGGGCGTATTCGCGCAGCAGGGACGAGACGGGCAGCAGCGGCAGGTCGAGTCCGGCTCGTTGCAGGTGTTCGCGGTCGGCGTCGACGATCGCACGCCAGTGCGGATACACGTCGGTCTTGGTGACGAGCACCGCCGACGCCGGGCACAACGTCTGCACCTGTCGCAGGAACGACATCTCCGGTGCGGTGAACTCCTGGCTCGCGTCCGAGACGACGAAGACCGCGTCCGCAGTGGCGAGGAGGGTCAATGTGGCTGCGGTGTGCGGGTTTCCGTGTCCGCCCACGCCCGGGGTGTCGACGAACACGAGTCCGTCGGCGAGCAGTGGGCTCGGCACGCTCACCTCGAGCCGTTCGACGTCCCGGCCGGCACTGCGCGGCGCGACCTGCTGCAGGTCGTCGAAGGGGACGGCGATGCGCGGCGCCGAACCGGTCGGGACGAGTTCGGCGGACGGCTCCTGCCCGTGCTGCACGAGCGTGGGGACCGCGGTGGTCTCGTCGTCGCCGACAGAACACACCTCGAGGCCGAGCAGTGCGTTCACGAAGCGGCTCTTGCCCTGGTTCAGTCCGCCGACGACGACCACCCGCAGTCGCGGGTCGGAGACCTTCGTGCGGGCGGCCGTCAGCCGGTCGATGAGATCGTTGCGCCCGGCGCTGCGGGAACGCGCGATCGCGGAGTCGATCAGGTCGAGAAGCGCTCGGCGTCTCGAGGGATCGGATGAATGCTGCGTATCCGGTGAATGCTGCATGGGCTGCGTCGACTCGCCTTCCATCGGTGCGGGCTCCGGCCATTATGTCCCGGAGCCCGCACCGCTGCGGTCAGGGCAGCAGTCCGTCGAGGTCGGTGGAGTCGGTGGCACCGAGAGAGGAGTCGCCGCCGGTGCCGGCGAACAGGCCACCGCCGAGACCGGAGGTCGCGGTGAGGTCGCCCTCGCCGAAGAGTCCCGCAGCTCCCGAGGCGGAGCCGAAGACGTCCTCACCGACCGATGCCCAACTCTCCGCACCGCCCGACAGGGCCGTATCGACCTGCCCCGACAGGGCCGTCCCCACCTGCGTGGACAGTTCGGCACCGAGGTCGGCTGCGCTCTCCAGACCGCCGGAGACACCGAGGTCGGCGGCAGCGCCCAGGTCTGCTGCACCACCGAGATCCAGCGCGCTTTCGAAGTCGGTGACTGCACCCAGGTCGACCGACGTTCCCAGTCCACCGGCCGCGCCGATGCCCGAGTCGATCGCCGCGCCGAGGTCCGCTCCCACGTTCACTCCGGCCCCGAGTTCCGCCGCCGCGTCCAGCGCACCGTCGAGGGCATAACCCAGCTGACCGGTGGCTTCGGCACCGGCATCGAGGCTGCCGCCGATCGTCGTCGCGAGCTGCGTGCCGAGATCGGCACCCGCATCGCCGGGCACCGACCCTGCGGCAGTCTCGAGTGCGCTGCCGAGCTGCAGACCGAGTTCGGCGCCGGCCGAACCGCCGGTCGCGAAGGTCGAGCCGAGGACGGACGACAGATCCGTTCCGAGGCTCGTCCCCACCTGCACGGTCGAATCGACGGTCGCGCCGATACCTGTGGTGGATCCGATGGCGACGTTCAACGCCGACGACAGTTCGGTGGTCGCGGTGGTCTCGAGGCCCAGCGCGCCGCCGAGCACCCCGCCGACCAGCGTGCCGAGTTCGATGCCCGCTCCGGCCTCCGCGTCGATCTCGCCGCCACCCGAGAGGACCGTGTCGAGGTCGACGCCGCCGAGCAAGCCTCCCTGCGCGCTGCTCTCGATGACGGTCCCGAGCGCGGCACCGAGATCGGCCGCAGCTCCGCCACCCGCTCCGAGCAGGGCCGAGAGGGACGCACCGAGCCCGAGGGTCGCGCCCACGCCGGCGTCGAGACCGGCGGAAAGGTCGGTTCCCAGTCCGGCCCCGAGATCGACCACACCCCCGAGGACGCCGCCCAGGCTCGTGCCGAGCGCGCCGGTCAGTTCCGTGCCCACGCCGAGAACGCCACCGAGCGTCGTGCCGAGCGCGACCCCCAGTTCGGCACCGCCGTCGAGGGCCGCGGTGAGCTCGGTCGAGAAAGCACCACCGGCATCGACGGCCGATTCCAGCAGGCCACCGAGAGCGAGCCCGATGTCGACGCCGAGCGTCCCGCCGATACCCAGGGCTCCTTCGAGGGTGGTCGCGAGGTCGGCGCCGAGACCGCCCGATGCCTCGACGGCAGCGTCGATCGCGGCGGCGAGATCGGCGGCGGCACCGACACCCAGGCCCAGACCGCCTTCGAGCGCCCCGGCCAGCGCACCACCGACATCCAGAGCACCCCCGACGGCGAGGTCTCCACCGAGTTCGAGACCCGCGCCGAGTGCACCACCGAGCGCAGCACCCAGGGAAGCACCGAGCTCGCCACCGGCTTCGAGTGCCGCTCCGAGCTGCGCACCGAGGTCGGCGACGATCCCGGTCTGCGCGCCGACACTCCCGCCGAGGTTCAGTCCGCCACCGAGACCCAGGCCCCCACCGAGGCCTGCACCCACACCGAGGCCCAGGCCGGCAGCGCCACCCAGGCCCACTGCTCCACCGAGACCTGCCGCTCCGCCGAGGCCGGCCGCGGCGGTACCGGCGATCGACGCTCCGACGTTCGCCGCACCGTTCAGCGCTGCGGTCAGTTCGGCGGCGGTCCCGGCGAACAGACCGCTGTCCGCAACGAGCGGGGCGACGGCGACGATGTCGGCGTGGCACACGTCGTCCAGTCCGGCTTCGGCGAGGACGGCCTCGGGGTTGCTGCAGTACCGGGCGAGTTCCTTCTCGTCGCGGAACAGGCCGAGGATGAAGTCGAGTACGGCGTTGGTGGCCATCACGTGTCTCCTGAGTCGTCGGGATCTGGGAACGACGCTACGAATCCGCGGGTCATGGGCACAGGGGGTGCGGCCCCCTGTCTGCCGTCGCCCGTTAGGGGATCGGGGTGCGGGGGCATCGGGGCCGTTAGGGGATCGTCCCCACGATCGGGCAGGTGGGCGGAGTGGGAGCTAACAGGTGACGGGGTGGGAACGACAGGCTCATCGAGACCGAACGATGGAACGAGAACGCGGACCGATGTCCGCCCAGAACCCGGGAGCGTGCATGTACTCAGGACTCGGCGTCACGATCGGGGCGGCCAACTCGGTGGCCCTCACCGTGCTCGACCAGCCCCGATCCGGCGATCCCAGCGTTCTGTCGATTCCTACCGAACTCCACCTCCCCGAGGGCGGGGCCCCCGTCCTCGGCGCCGGTGCCCCGATCCCCGGCACGCAGGTGTTCTCCGGCTATGCGGCCCGGGTCGGCGATCCGGTCGGCATCCTCGCCGACGACGGCTCCACCTACCTCGGCGAGGATCTCGTCGCATCGACCGTGGCCTGCCTGCAGTACCGCACCGGTACCTCCGATGTGCCGACGATGCTGGCGCATCCCGCCGCGTGGTCGGCGCACACCGTCGAGGCCCTGCAGGCGGCACTCGTCCGCGCCGAAGTGACCGCACGGACGATCCCCGAACCGATCGCGGCGGTGCGCTGGCTCGACGCCACCCACGGGCCGCTGGGCGACGACGTGACGGTGGTCTACGACCTCGGTGCGCGCTGCCTCGACGTCGCCGTCGTGCAGGGCGGCGCCCACCCGACGCTGCTGGGCCGACCGCTGAGCAGCGACGACGTCTCCGGCGATCACCTCGACCACCTCGTCACCACCTATCTGCTGGGAACGCTCGGCGAGGACGCAGCCGGCCTCGATCCGTTCGATTCCGCGACCGTCGCGGCACTCGCCGACTTCCGCTCCCGGTGCCGCGCGGCGAAGGAAGCGCTGTCCAGCGACACCGAGACGGTGGTGCCGGTCGCGCTGCCCGGCCTGCACCGCGACCTGCGTCTGGTACGCAGCGAGTTCGAGGAACTCGCCCGGGAACCGCTCGAGGCGTCGCTCGTCGTGGTGCAGGACGCGATCCGCGGGGCCGGGCTCGATCGTTCGGACATCGGACGCGTGCTGTTGATCGGTGGTGGCTCGTCCACCCCGCTCGTCACCGAACTGATTTCGTCGGAACTGGGTCTGCCGATCGTCTCGTCGGCGCGACCGGTCTTCACCGCAGCGCACGGAGCCGCGCTCGCCGCGGCCGAGGCAGGTGCCGCAACTGTGGCTGCCCCGGTGACGCCTCCTGCACCTGCCGTCGACGACGAGCCCGAGACCGTCGCGCTGCCGGTGGTGTCCGCCGCGGAGGCGCAGCCGGTCGCTGCCGCGCACCGGCCGGCGGTCGTCGACACCGCGACCGGCACCCCCGCACGCGCCCGTGCCCGTTCGTTCACGCTGGTGGGGGCTGCTGTCGCCGCCGTCGTCGTCCTCGCCGGGGGCGGACTGGCGATCGGCACCCTGTCGTCGGAGGCCGAGACGCCCGGTTCGGAGGTACGTCCGTCGAGCGAGGTCGTGGCCGGGAACCCGACGACCACCGAGACCGTCTCCGGTACGACCGTCCCCGGCACGACCGGCGCGCAGCCGTCCGAGGCGGGAACCGTCGTCCCGGTCCGGGTGCAGGGCCCGGACGGGACCGTGACCGCTGTCCCGGTCGCCGCGACGCCCGCTTCCGGCGCCGCACCCACCGGCGCTGTACCTGCGCCGGACCCGACCGCACCCGCGCCGGCAGCACCCGGTCAAAGCCCGCAGGTACCCCAGCCCGCGCCGCAACCCGCTCCTGCCCCGGCCCCGGCGCCCGCTCCTCAGCCCGCGCCGCAACCGACCCCGCCGAGCACGGGTGGCAGCGGTGTCGGCGACGCCCTGTCCGGCGCAGGTCAGGGTGCCGGTGCCGTCGTCGAGGGTGTCGGTAACGGCGTCGGTGGGGTGCTCGACGGCACCGGCAACGTGGTCGGTGGTGTCCTCGACGGCACGGGGCAGGTCGTCGGCGGACTGCTCGGAACCGGGCGCTGACCGATCCCGATGACGTCTGCTCCCGCTCCTCCGCGACGCCCGGTCCCCAGGGAGGTCACGCGTGCCCTGACCGTGGCCGCTCCCCCGCGACTGTTGCTCGTCGGCGGCGCCGGAACCGGGAAGTCCGCAATACTCGCTTCGCTCCGAACCGAACTCGGCGAGGCCCGCATCGTCGACGACGCACACCGCATGACCGCCGCGGAACTGCAGGAGCTCGTCGACCACATCCGGGATGCACCGACGGGGATCGTCGTGGCCACCGAAGCCCGACCGCACCGAGCCGAGATGCGTTCGCTGACAGCAGCATTCGTGGGACACGGGACCGTGGTGGAACTGGGTTCGTGGACGCCTCGCGAAATTGCCGGTCGCGCGGCGTCGTTCGAGCTCCGGCTCGCACCGCCCCAGGTCCGTGCCCTGCACCGCCTCACGGGCGGCGTACCGCATCTCGTCGACACCGCCTTCGAGGCCGTACGGACGGAGGGTGATGTCCGGCGGGTCGTCGAGGAAGCGATCCGCCGGCAGCTCCTCGCGGATCTCGATCTCACCGCGGCCCTGGCGCTCGTCGATCTCGGTGCCACGCTCGATCCCGGCGAACTCGCCGCCGTACTCGACATCCCTGTCGAGCGTGCCCTCGACCTCGTCGATGCCGCTCGTGCGAGTGGCCTGCTCGGCACGGATGCCGCGAGCCTCACCACCGGGGCGAGCGGTGTGCCCGCCGGCGTCCTGGGGAGGCACAACCTGTTCGCCGTCGCGCGTCGTCTCCTCGCGACCCGCATCGACACCGGAACGCTGACGCCGCAGCTCGCCCGCGGTCTCGCGACGATCGGTCTCACCGACCCGCACCTCGCCGATCGGCTCGTCGCCTTCGCGGCCGACGCGCCACCGCGCGAAGCCGCCGAACTCCTCGACGCCGCCGTACCCGCGGGAGCCGATCCAGCGACCCTTGCGGTGCGACGAGCCGAAGTCGCCTTCGCAGCAGGGGATCTCGAACGAGCCGAACAGATCACCGACCGGTTGCTCGACCGCGCCGACACGGCGGACGTCGACGACCTGCGCGCCGCCACCCGGATCTCCGCGAGCATCGCCGCACATCGTGGCATGCTCGACCGCAGTGCCGACCTGTTCGAATGGCTCGGCCCCGACCGGGTCGGTACGGACGCTCCCCTCGCCGCCACCGTGCTGCTCGCCGCCGGTCGCCCCTCGGCCGCAGAACATCTCCGCGGTGCCGCCACATCGGGTGCGCCGACCTCGTCGGCCTCCGCCGCGCGACTGCTCGAGGAGGGCCTGCGCGAATCCGTCGGCGGCGACGGCCGGATCGCAATGAACCGCCTCGCCCGTGCCCTGACGAGCCTCGGCTCCGACGGGTCGCTGCGCGCCTGGCCCGACACGGTCGACGCCGTCGCCGCACTGCTGTGTCTGCACTCGGGCGAACTCGGGCACGCACGCGCGATCCTCGACCGTCCGGAGACGCCCACCGTGCGCAATCGCATCCTGGTGGCGTGGACCGAGATGCTCGGCGGTGATCTCGCAGCCGCCGCAGCCACCGCCGAAGCCGTCGCTCCCGAGGTGACCGGGCAGCGCGACCTCCTCTTCTTCCACGCCCTGCAGGTCGGGCTGGCGCGACGTAACGCCGACCTCGGAGCGTTGACGGTGCGGTGGCAGGCCGCGCAGTCGGTGGTGGCGGAGTACGCCGTCGACCTGTTCGGGCTGCTGCCCCTGGGTGAACTGTGGCTGGCTGCCGTCCGACTCGGAGAGTCCGCGCGGGTCGCGCATCTCGTCGCCGCTGCCCGCGCGCTGCTCACCACCCTCGGTGAGCCACCGCTGTGGGGTGCGGCGCTGCACTGGTACGGGGTGCAGGCCGCGATCGCCGCGGACCGTCCGGCCGACCTCGTCCCGCACGCCCGCGCGCTGGCCCTGGCTGCGGAGACCACCGCCTACGCCGCGGTGCTCGCGCGGGCCGGGCACGCATGGCTCTCGGTGCTGCGCGGTGAGGTCGACGCGACGCGCATCCGCGAGGCGGCCGAGTCCCTCGCGTCCGTCGGTCTTCCGTGGGACGGCGCGAAGCTCGCGGGAGAAGCAGCGCTGCGGACGGACGACACCACCGTCGCCACCGGATTACTGCAGGTCGCGCGGACGATCCGGCAGGACGGTCCGGCCGGTCGCGCACCGGTGGACATCGCCCCCGACACTCCCCCCGGTGATCCGGACGAATCCCCCCTCGGCGCACGGGAGAAGCCGGGTGCGCTGTCGGAGCGCGAGGCGCAGGTGGCCGACCTGGTGGTTTCCGGCCTCACCTACCGAGAGGTAGGAAACCACCTGTACATTTCCGCGAAGACCGTGGAACATCATGTCGCCCGTATCCGGCGCCGACTCGGTGCCGGTTCCCGCTCGGAGCTCCTGTCACTGCTCCGGGCCATGGGGCACGGCGCAGATGTACCCCGTCACACATACTCCGACCGGAATGGAGGCAAGCCGGCATGTCCGTAGGCGTAGGCCTGAGGGTGGGGACCACCGTGTCGTCGGTTGCGGTCACCTCACCGACGCCGGGACGGCCGGACCCCGCACCGATCGAGCGGTTCACCGCCGTCCACCTGCATTCCGACGGCACCGCGACACTGGGCGACCACGACATCGTCGACGGGCACACCAGTTCCTTCACCGGCTTCGTCGATCGTCTCGGCCACTCCGGTGGTGTCCGCGCCAACGACGGTTCGCTCTCCCGCGCCGAAGACCTCGTCGCCACGGCCATGGAATGCCTCCTGGCCGACGCAGCCTCTCTCATCGGCGACACCCCGTACACCGCAGTGGCGACGTACCCCACCGACTGGCCGAGCTCGACGGTCGCGGTACTGCGCAACGCCCTCGACTACGTCGGATTGCGTCATGTCTCGCTCGTCTCCGACGCCGAGGCCGCCGCGGCATGGTTCGAATCGCAGGTCGCACACCAGACCGGGCGACTCGTCGCGGTCTATCACATCGACCCGCAGGGCTCGACCGTCACGCTCGTGCGCTCGGGAGTCGCGGCGGGTAAGGCCTTCCGATTCCCCGAGGACGACGCTCCGTCGGTCGCCGCGCAGCTCTCGTCGGCGCTCGGCGCGTTCGGCTGGCTCGTGAGCAACCTCGACGCCATCGTCGTCACGATCGACGAAGCGGTCGACCCGAGCGCGGCGCAGCTCGTCGCACAGTCGGTGAAGACCGGACTCGGCGTGCGGTGCGCCTTGGCGCCCGAGCCGCACCAGACGATGGTGCGTGGCGCCGCTCTCGCGGCGGCCGCCGGCTCGGTCGACCTCCTCGGCTCGACGCAGATCCTGCCCACCGCCAAGCTCGCCGAACCGCGACGCAGCGAACTCGACCCCGAGATCACCGCCGTGATCTCGAAGATCACGGCGACTCCCCCTCCGGGTGCCACGCCCGCTGCGGCCGCGGCGCCCGCGGCGAACACGTCGAAGGCGACGGTCGCCGCCGTCGCGGCCGGGGAAGTCGCCGACGAGAAGCCCTCGGGTCGTTCGTCGAAGGTCACGGCCATCGCGGCGGCTGCGGCGATCGCGCTGCTCGTAGGCATCGGCGCGTTGGTGTTCGGGCTGCGGGACTCCCCGACGGCCACCGCGGGCACGCAGGTCGCCGAGACCCCGACCGCACCCGCGACCACGACGACCTCGAAGGCGCGCCCCACACCGGCTCCCCGCAGCACCGAGGAGACCACCACCGAGGAGTCGACCGAACCGGCCACCGCCGAGCAGACGGTCCCGGTGGCTCCGCCGGTCGTGCAACAGACCTGGGTCGATCCCACCACCGGCACGAGCGAACAGTCCTCTTCTTCTTCGTCGTCGCCCGGCTCGACCACATCGAGCACGTCCGACACGTCCTCGACCACGTCGAGCACCGGCTGGTCGCGGCGGAACCAGCCCGATGATTCCTCGGGTGGCGGACGCGGTAGCGGAGGCAGTGGCGGGAGCGGTGGCGGGGACAGCACTACGCCGACGACCACGTCGCCGACCGTTGCTCCCACGTCCGAGCCTTCCGAGCCGACAGATCCGGAGCCCAGTTCGGAACCCCCGACTGAGACCGGCAGCTAGACAGCGCGGGTATCCGGGTGGTGACCTACGGCACTATCGGCGGTCGCCGGGCCGTCCCGTAGGCTGTCCCGCGGGTCGGCTCGCCGATTCCACGAAGCACCTGTTCAAGAGCACATCGAGCACACATGAAAGGCCTCCATGCGTCTCTCGTCGGCGTCGCGCGCCGCAGTCCGTTCCACCACCCGCCGCGTCGCAGTCGCAGCGGCCTCCGCGGTTCTGCTGGCAGTGCCCTTGAGCGCCACAGCGAGTGCCGCGCCCGCCGAACAGTTGCCTTCTGCTGAACTTCCCGCCGAACTCGTCGAGGCGATCCAGCGCGACCTGGGTCTGTCCCCCGAGGAGTACCTCGATCGTGCCGCCCGGGCGCAGGAGCTCGGCGACTACGCCCGCGACTTCCGCTCCGAGCACCCCTCCGAGTTCGCCGGGGCCTGGCTCGGCGAGGACGGCAAGCCGGTCATCGCCGTCACGAATCGCGAGGCCGCCGAGCGCGCTGCGCAGGACGGCTTCCACGCCACGGTCGCGCCGGTCTCGGCCGACGGACTCGAGCAGGCCCTCGCCGAGCTGAACCGCTGGGTGGCGGGGCTCCCGCGCGAGGTGTCGTCGCAGATCAACTCCGCGTCGATCGATGTGCTCAACAACCAGATCGTCCTCGACATCGTGAACTCGCCGATCGGGCGCGCACTGAACCTGCCGTCGCTGGTGGCGAACGTGCAGGTCCAGCTGTCGCCGGGCATGCCGCCGAACGATCCGGCCCCGATGGGTGGCGACACCTACATCACCGCCGACGGCGACGTCCGCGCCACGCCCATCGAGCGCATCGGCATCTGCTCGTTCGGCTTCAACGGTGTCGACGCCGACGGTAACGCCGTCAATCTCACCGCCGGTCACTGCGACGCGGTCGCCCGTGCCGACGGTGGTTCGACGGTCTACCTGCCCAACCGCGCGAACATCGACGAGAGCGTGCGGATCGGCAAGTTCACCGAGTCCACGGTGGGCACCGACAGCACCCTCGACTACGGCATCGTCTCGCTCGACGAGGCCGGCGTCGAGGCCGGCCTCGACCGCCCGTCGGTCCGCGGCGGCAACGGTTCGACACTCACGGTCACCGGCACGGCCGTTCCGGTCGTCGGCGCGCCCGTCTGCAAGTCGGGCCAATCCTCGTCGTTCACGTGCGGCCTCGTCGTCGCCGACCGCATCGAGACCCAGCTGACCTACGACTCGGGCTTCTCGAGCACCATCCGCGGCTTTGCCACCTCCGCCTGCACCCTCGCGGGTGACAGCGGTGGCGCCATCGTCACCGGCACCCTCGCCCTCGGCGTGATCAGCGGATCGAACAGCGCCGGCGCACCGAACTGCGTCGAGGCGAACCTGGTACTCGCGCCCAACGGTGGCACCTCCAGCCTCGGCATTCCGATCCAGGAGATCGAGAACGCCACCGGCACCCGAGTCCGTACTGCGGCGAACCCGGCATAACGGCCGGAACCGTCCGGTCCGTTCGTCACAACAGTCACACGAGTCTCATCCGTAACCGAGAAGTACCTATGTACTTCCTCGCTCACCCCTTAGGATCGGACGGACGCCGATCCGCGGGGGAACGGCGCCTTCGCGCGTGCATGCGTGAAGGAACGAGAAAGGTATCCATGCGACGCACCTTCGCACGTCGGACGGCCGTCATCGGTTCGGCCGCACTGCTGCTCCTCGGTCCTGCCGTTGCCATCGCGCAGGCCGAACCCGAGACCGAACCCGCGCAGACATCGTCTCTGCCGGCCGAGCTCGTCGAGGCGTTGCAGCGCGACCTGAACATCGATGCCGAGCGCTTCCTCGCCGATGCGCAGCGCAGCCAGGATCTCGCCGCGTTCGCCGAGAAGGCACGGGAGCAGTTCGAAGCCGTCTTCGCCGGTGTGTGGCTGGACGACCAGGGCACCGCCACGGTCGGCCTCACCGAGGGTGACGGCTTCGAGGAGGCCCGCAAGGCCGCCGAGGATGCCGGATTCACCGTCGCCGAGACCGAACGCAGCGAGGACGCCCTCGAAGATCAGCTCGGCGCACTGGGCGACTGGCTCGAGACCCAGCCGCCCGCCGTCGCCGACGTCATCCGCGGTATCGCCATCGACGTGGTGAACAACGACGTCGTCGTGCGCACCGACAACGTGTCCGGTGTCGAGCTCCCCGACTTCCTCGACGGGGTGCGCGTGCTGTTCGCTCCCGCCGAGCTGACGCCGGAAGGCGCGACCGACCTGCAGCCCATCGCCGGTGGCCTCGACGCCCCCGACGCCCTCTTCGGTGGCGACGCCTACGCCGCGCTCGGCGCCGGCGAGGGCCTGCGCTGCTCGCTCGGCTTCAACGGCGAGGACGGCAGCGGACAGCCCGTGAACATCACCGCCGGTCACTGCGACCCCAACCGCGCGCAGGCCGGCACTCGGTGGGCCTCCCAGGTCCACCAGCTCATCGGCGACAACCTCGGCCAGCACCTCGGCTCGTTCGAGAAGACCGTGCTCGACGGCAGCGACTACGCGCTGATCCGCCCCACCTCCGATGCCGCGGGTCGCTTCGAGAACAACGGCGTGCGCGTTCCGTTCGCCGCTCCGCTGCCCATCACGGGTATCGCGGATCCCGTCGTCGGCGCTCCGGTCTGCAAGTCGGGCCTGCGCACCGGCTACAGCTGCGGCGTCGTGACCGCCACCGGCCAGAACGTCGAGATCGGCCACCGCGTGCTCGAGAACGGCTTCTCCACCAACCTGTGTGCCCTGCAGGGCGACAGCGGTGGCACCCTCGTCACCGGCACCCTCGCCCTCGGCATCTCCAGTGCCTCGAACGTCGGCCAGTACGGCATGTGCGAGATCGCCGGGTTCGTCAGCGGCCTGCTCGGTGAGAGCCCCGAGCTGTTCGCCACGCCGATCAAGACGGTCCTGGCGGAGAACCCGGGCCTGAAGGTCCGCACCTGGTAATCGACCAGAACGTCACGAAGGTCCGTTCCCTACGGGGAGCGGACCTTCGTCGTTCGTGGGGGCGTTCGGAGGGGCGTACGGCCGTGCCGGTCGGCGCAGGTTCGGGGCGGTTCTCCTGCACCACAACGACCGGCGGCAGAAGGCGGTGGAACAGCCCTTCGTCGGGCGTTCGGAGGATGCCTCCAGGGGCCCTCGGAAATGCCCCTGAATCCGCTTCGGAAAGCGCCCGCGAGCTGCATTTCCTAGGTGAACCTAACCACCTCCGGGACCTGGCTTCCCAATGTCCGTTTAGCGTGGGTTACGATCCTCGCACCCTGGCCGGTAGCGCCATCCCCTGAAAGGACTTCACTTGAGCAGCGAGATCTTGATGACCAGCCTCGAACTCGGCTTCGACATCTTCGGCTATGTCTGGGACATCATTCGCCACGGCAGCCGACTCATCGGGTCCATGTAACGACACCCGATTCGAGCTGAAGGCCCTGTCCGCACTTTCGGACAGGGCCTTTCTGTATGGGTTCCGACGCCGGATGGAGAACGGCCGCTGCAAGGAGTTCGTCCTTACAGCGGCCGTTCGAGTTCGAATGCCTAGCCGACTGGAATCAGTTGGCGTAGACCGTGGTGCCCGGAGGCGCCAGCAGGGTCTGCGCCAAGCCGACACCGGCAACGATCAGCGTCGGACCACCCGCGATGATGGTTCCGACGACGCCACCGATACCAGCGCCCGTGATGGTGCCGACAGCGGGCATCACGAAGGTGCCGACAACTGCGCCGATGATGGTTCCGATCAGGCCGCCGACCGCGGTCGCGATACCCAGCTGCGACGCGAAATTCTGCTGAGCCTTCAGGTTCTCGTCCGGCGAAGCAACATCGGTCAGCTTCAGGGCGACCGGCGTGAGGCTCGCGCCGACCTTGTCCTCGGGGGCGACGGGGGTGGCCTTCGACAGGTCGGTGACCGGGGTCAGCGTGAGGGTCTTGCCGTCCTCGCTGATCTGACGCTCGAAGGGGAGCTGCAGATCGCCGAGCTGAATGGCCAGCGGCAGGCTGAGGACAGTGTTGCCGGCGTTGTCCTGGAGCTCGACGCTCTCGCCGTCCCCGGAGACCTGGAACTCGCCGGCGTCGATGACGGTGACCACCGAGTCGCCCTCGATCTTGGACTCGTAGTTGATCTCGTCCTGCGCAGCGGGCGCCGCATACGAGGTACCGGCGGTGATGCCCATGGCGGCGATCGTCATCGTCGCCACAGCGGCAAGCTTCTTCAGCTTCATCTTTTTCCGTTCTGTGACATGGCGCACGCCTGTTAAGACGCCCCCATTCTGCTGTATTGACCTGGAGTTCTACGTCCCCCGACGCGCACAGCCCACATGCGAACCCCATGTACCGGGCGAATCATAACCGACATCACATCCGGAGTGTTATACCCCTTTGTCCGAATGGATACCGCATCGTGGCCGGTAGAGCGTGTCGTGACGTCCGTGTGACACACGCCTCGTTCCGGGCAGGTTAGGACATCCTGCGTGACGGCGGCATCACGTTTGACCTCTAGCGTGTCCGGGCACACGGTCTCCGATTCGATGCGGATTTTGCTACTGACGGGTAACTCCAGTTCAGACCAAGTTACCGGTGGGTAACTTAGCTTGCGTTACGATGCGGTGACTCATACCAGGCGGCACGACGCCGCCCCCGACACGAAAGGCCACGTATGAATGCCCTGACGATTACGTTGGGCACGATCGGCGTGCTGCTGAGCCTCGTGTGTTGGTTCGCGTTCATCAGCGGCGCATTGAAGATGGTCAACACGATTCGGGTCGGCCAGCCGGCCCCGGACCGCTGGCGGCCGTTCTTCCCGCGCTTCAAGCAGATGGTCGTCGAATTCCTCGCGCACACGAAGATGGTCAAGTTCCGGACCGTCGGCTGGGCGCACTGGCTGGTGATGGTCGGCTTCATGCTCGGCGCGATCGTCTGGTTCGAGGCCTACGGCCAGACGTTCGATCCGGAGTTCCACTGGCCCCTCATCGGTGACACCGTCGTCTATCACTTCATCGACGAGATCCTCGGCCTCGGCACGGTGATCGGCATCCTGACGCTGATCTACATCCGCCAGCGCAACCATCCGCGTCAGCCCGGTCGGATGTCGCGCTTCAGCGGCTCGAACTTCAAGGCCGCCTACTTCGTCGAAGCGGTCGTGCTGCTCGAGGGCCTGGGCATGATCCTGGTGAAGGCCGGCAAGATCGCCACCTACCACCACCACAACGCCTACACCGACTTCTTCACGATGCAGGTCGCCCGGATCCTTCCGGAGAGCCCCGAACTCGTGTCGGTCTTCGCGTTCATCAAGCTCATGTCGGGCATGGTGTGGCTCTACATCGTCGGCCGCAACATCACCTGGGGTGTCGCATGGCACCGCTTCTCGGCCTTCTTCAACATCTACTTCAAGCGTGAGGACGACGGCGGTCCCGCCCTCGGTGCCGCACGTCAGATGATGTCCGGCGGCAAGCCCGTCGACATGGAAGACGCCGATCCGGACAAGGACACCTTCGGTGCCGGCCGCATCGAGGACTTCACGTGGAAGGGCTGGCTGGACTTCACGACCTGCACCGAGTGCGGTCGTTGCCAGTCGCAGTGCCCCGCCTGGAACACCGGTAAGCCGCTGTCGCCGAAGCTGCTCATCACGTCGCTGCGCGACCACGGTTACGCCAAGGCTCCCTACCTGCTCGCCGGTGGTCGCACCGATCTCGGTGGCGACGAGGTCGGCCTGGTCAACGCCGAGGGCAACCCGGACGAGGCCAAGCTGGCGAAGATCCCGGCGTCGGCTCGCGAAGAATCGGGTCGCAAGCTCGTCGGCGAGACCGAGGGACTGCTGGAAGCAGGCGAACTCGCTCCCGTCATCGACACCGAGACCCTGTGGTCGTGCACCAACTGTGGTGCGTGCGTCGAGCAGTGCCCGGTGGACATCGAGCACGTCGACCACATCATCGACATGCGTCGCTACCAGGTGCTCATCGAGTCGGACTTCCCGTCCGAGCTCGCGGGTCTGTTCAAGAACCTCGAGAACAAGGGCAACCCCTGGGGCCAGAACGCCAAGGACCGTCTCAACTGGATCAACGAGATGGAGTTCGACATTCCGGTCTTCGGCCAGGATGCCGACAGCTTCGACGGCTACGAGTACCTCTTCTGGGTCGGCTGTGCCGGTGCCTACGAGGACCGTGCGAAGAAGACCACGAAGGCCGTCGCCGAGCTCCTCGCGACCGCCGGCGTGAAGTTCATGGTCCTCGGCGCCGAGGAAACCTGCACCGGCGACTCCGCTCGCCGCGCGGGCAACGAGTTCCTGTTCCAGCAGCTGGCGCAGCAGAACATCGAGGTCCTCAACGGTGTGTTCGAGGGCGTCGAGCAGAGCAAGCGCAAGATCGTCGTGACCTGTGCGCACTGCTTCAACGCGCTGAATAACGAGTACCCGCAGGTGGGTGGCAGCTACGAGGTCGTCCACCACACGCAGCTGCTCAACCGTCTCGTGCGGGCGAAGAAGCTGGTCCAGGTCAAGGCCGTCGGCCAGGACGTGACCTACCACGACCCGTGCTTCCTCGGACGGCACAACAAGGTCTACAACGCTCCGCGTGAGCTGATGGCGGCGTCGGGCGCGAAGCTCGTCGAGATGCCGCGTCACGGCGAGCGGTCCATGTGCTGTGGTGCCGGTGGTGCCCGCATGTGGATGGAGGAGAAGATCGGTAAGCGCATCAACATCGACCGTGTCGACGAAGCGCTCACCACGAATCCCGCCAAGATCGCGACGGGCTGCCCGTTCTGCCGCGTCATGCTCACCGACGGTGTGACGGCGCGTCAGGAAGAGGGCAAGGGCGAGGGCGTCGAGGTCATCGACGTCGCGCAGCTCATGCTCGAGTCCATCTCTCGCGTCGAGGCCGCGAAGCTCAGCGACAACCTCAAGGTCGTCCAGCAGCCGAAGACGCCGGTCGAGGTCGAGGAGACCGCGGAAGAGGTCGAGAAGGAGCGCGTCGAGGAGGTCGAGGTGGCAGCGGCAGCGCCGGCTGCTCCGAAGACCACCGGTGCCCCGAAGGCCGGCGGTCTGCAGATGAAGGGCGGTCTCAAGGCTCCGGGCGGACCGAAGGCTCCCGGTGGTGCGAAGGCTCCTGCTTCCGAGGCAGCCGAGGCTCACGCAGCTCCGAAGGCGAAGCCGGGCGGACTGCAGATGAAGGGTGGCCTGAAGGGTCCGGGCGCGAAGAAGGCTGCGGCTCCGGCTGCACCTGCCGCGTCCGAGGCTTCTGCTGCTCCTGCAGCCGAGGCACCGGCAGCACCGAAGGCCAAGCCGGGCGGACTGCAGATGAAGGGCGGCCTCAAGGCTCCGGGTGCGAAGGCCCCGGGTGCCGCGAAGCCGGCCGCACCTGCTGCCCCTGCCGAGTCGTCGTCGGAAGCTCCCGCAGCCGAGGCACCTGCGGTGCCGAAGGCGAAGCCGGGTGGCCTCCAGCTCAAGAGCGGCCTGAAGGGCCCCGGCGCCAAGAAGGCGGCTCCGGCAGCGAACTCTGCGCCCGCGGCTCCGGCCGAAGAAGCACCTGCTGCGGAGGCTCCCGCGACGGAAGCCCCTGCGGAGCAGCCGAAGGAGTCGGCGATCCCGAAGGCGAAGCCGGGCGGACTGCAGCTCAAGAGCGGTCTGAAGGGACCGGGTGCGAAGAAGGCTGCGCCTGCCGCTCCGGCTGCTGCGCCGACGAAGGCGGAGCCGACGCCGGAACCCGAGCCGGTCGCCGAGGCTCCTGCGGAGCCCGAGGCGCCCGCGACCCCGGCGAAGCCGGAGGTCGAGGCACCGAAGGCGAAGCCTGGCGCGCTCGGCTTCAAGCCCGGCGCGAAGGCACCTGGCCGCAAGTAGGTACGCAACGCGAGGTTGAGGCTCGCAACGCTGGCAGTGACTGCTGGCGTTGCGAGCCTCACTTCTTTGTTGCGTACCTCCCCGTCGGCCCGCTCCCCCGCGCCGCCCGTGCGAACGCCTCCCGCACCTTCGTTGCGACGGCGCCGCGGGTCCCGAGGTCCTGCCACGTCCACCGCACCACCGTCCACCCCGCGTGACGCAGTGCGTCCTCCCGCAGCTTCTCGCGGTAGACCACGTCCTCGGCGGCGGTGGTCGCGACCCCGTCGCGGCGGTACTTGATCCGACCGTCGAACTCGCCGATCACACCGTGCTCCGGCCACAGGAAGTCGACGCGAGCGAGCCACCTGCCGTCGGCGGAGAAGACGTCCACCTGTGTGAGCGGCAATGGGATCTGCTCACGGACGAACAGGACCCTGCTCCGCGACTCGCCGACGCTGTCGCTGCACCCGCTCGACAGCTGCACGACACGACGCGCGTGCGCGATGCGGGGATGGCTCCCCATCCGTTCCACGGCACGGGTCAGATCGACGGGGGCAACCAGCCCTGCTCGCAGCGCACTGTCGGCAAGTACGACGGCCTGCTCCACCGGCACCGTTGCGGCCACATCCGTGATCGTCCGTGCGACCGACAGCACCCGCGCTCCCCTCCGATCCACGACGTCCGCCTCACGGAAGAGCGCGGCGTGCATGACGCGGCCGGGTGTCCTCCGCGCTCCACTCGGCGCGTTGCGGGTGAGGTGCACATCGTCGAGTGGGATCTGCCAGACGTCGAGCCCGTGCAGTACCGCGGCCGATACGTGGCTCAGCGCCGAGGTCGGTCCGGCATTCGCGATGAACGCCCGTGCCCGCAGAGCATGTCGAGCGTGATCGTCGGCCCCCGCATACTGGTCGGACTGGACGAAGACTCCCGACGCGAGCCGAGTCCACGTTCCGTTCCGCACCAGACGTCGGATCTCCGCATCGGTGACGCCGCGCGCATGTGCCTCGCGCCGCAGGATCAACTCCCCCATGACGCCCAGCATCGCCCGTCGCCCCAGGCCCGCAGGTGCCTACGAGGACGAATCGGCCGGATCTGTGGATGAACCGACCGCCTGTGGAGAACTCGTCAGGAGACGCCGATCGCGGGGCCGAGGACGGGCCACGAGTTGTGCAGGTCGTCCTGCCAGTAGCCCCAGTTGTGGGTGCCGTCGTCGTGGATGTCGATGGTGGCGGGGATGCCCAGTTCGTCGAGGCGCGTCGCCATGCGTCGGGTGCAGTCGGCCGCGGCGGCTTCGATGAGCCCGCCCTTGATGACCACGTCGGCGAGGTCTTCCTCGTCCTTGATCCACTCGGATTCGAGATTGTCGTAGCGGCCGGGCAGGCCGGTGCGCGACGACAGGTACAGAGTGGTGCCGCGGAGTTTCTCGGCGTTGACGTACGGATCGTTGGCGACCCAGGTGGGGTCGTCGAACGACCCCCACATGTTGAGCGGGTTGCCGAAGAAGTTGACGACGGTCGTGGTGACGAAGGCCTGGCCGAGGGGGTCGCTCGTGCGCGCGCAGCCGCTGAAGCTGCCCACCGCGTCGTACAGATCCGGTGCAGCGATGGCGAGATTGAGCGACGACGTACCCGACATCGAGAAACCGATCAGGCCGTTGGTGCCGGTGGTCGCGTAGGTGCTGTCGATGACGGGCGGCAGTTCCTCCGTGAGGAAGGTGGCCCACTTGTAGCGGCCGAGGTTCGGGTCGTCGTGCTTCCAGTCGGTGTAGTAGCTCGACTCGCCGCCCTTCGGGATGACGACGTTGACGTGCTTGTCGGAGAAGAAGTCGACGATGTCGGACTGGTCCATCCAGCTGTTGTTGTACGACCCGCCGTCGACGCCGCTCAGCACGTACAGCGTGGGGCCGGGAGTATCGGTGTCGGTGGGGCGCAGGATCCGCAGCTCGATGTTCTCGTCCATGGACGGCGAGTAGACCTCGATGTCGAGCTGCTGGTCGTCGACGACCGTGGTGCTCACGAGCCGGGCCTCATCGGGTTCTGCGGACGCCGTCGACGCTCCGAGTCCCCAGGTCGACGCCACGACGGTCGTCACGACCGCCAACGCGGATATCCGCCGCATAGATATACTCCGATTCCGTTCCCCTGCGCAGCCCCCGGAACACCTTATAGGGCCGCAGTGCACTTGCCGATAATCGTCACTGTTCGAAGGATGACCCGTGTTTGGCCGATCGCTCCTGCTGACCGTTCTCGCCGCGGGTCTTCTCGGATCCGGCGTGGCGGCCGCCTCGCCCGCCACGCTGCCCGTTCCGTACGAACTTCCCGACACGGTGGCTCTCGAGCTCGAGAATCCGGGTGGTTCGGCTCCCGGCTCGAACGACCCGAATTGTCGCCCGACCGCCGACAAGCCCAATCCTGTTGTGCTGGTCCACAACACCAGTGGCAACCGGCAGGTCGCGTGGCAGACGTTCTCGCCTCTGCTCGCCAACGCCGGCTACTGCGTCTTCGCTCCGACGTTCGGCGCGTTCCCCGGTCCGTGGCCCGTCAGCGCTCTGGGTGGGATGGCGCCGCTCGAGCCGAGCACACATCAGCTCTCCGCATTCGTCGACGAGGTGCTCGCGCAGACCGGAGCCGAGAAGGTCGACATCGTCGGCCATTCGCAGGGCACGTTGGTCGCGGCGAAGTGGATCGGTGACGGCGGCGCCGACAAGGTCGATCGGCTCGTGTCGCTCGCTCCCCTGTGGGACGGGACAACCATCGTCACCAGCGACGGTGTGATGCGCGACTTCGAGTACGCGACGTGCCCCGCCTGCGCCGACATGCTTCCCGGTTCGCAGTTCCTCGAGGATCTCGCCGCGACCGGCCGTTTCGTCGAGCCGGTGGAGTACACGAACATCCTCACCTCCCACGACGACGTGGTGCAGCCGTACACGAGCGGCCTGGGCGAGGACCCGAACGTCACCGACATCGTGCTGCAGGACGTGTGTGCCTCCGCGAAGACCACGCACCTGGAGATGCTTGCCGATCGGCTCACCGCGGAGCTCGTGCTCTCCACCCTCGACGGGTCCGTTCCGGCGCCCACCGGCTGCGTCGACTGACCGCACCTCAGCTCTCCCGCGCGGAGAGCACCGCGTCGAGCACGGGCACGATGACGTCGAGCGCGTCGGGTGAGGTCATCTGCCAGTGCGTCGCCGGCACCTGATGGTTGTCGACGGCACCCGTCACAGCCGCGTCCCATCCGGACGCGCCTCGGGTTCCGGTCGGGTCGTCGGCTGCCGCGGTGAAGTAGACGATGTCGCCGTCGTACGTCCCCGGCCGATGCTCAGTCATCAACTCGGAGTTCCGCTGTGCCGCCGCGACCAGCCTGGTCACCACGCGTCTCGTGTCGTCCTCGGTGTTGCCGGTGAGTGAAGCGACGGACGTGACGAGGTCGTCGACGTCCTCGGCACCGGCTGCGGCCGCGTCGTCGATTCCGAATCCGGCGAGCAGCTCTCTCATCGACACATCGCTCGACTCGCCGGTCCGTGCACCGTTGCCGGCGAAGCTGTCGAGCATCACCAACGTGTCGACCTGTTGTCCCTCCGCTTGCAGACGCACAGCCATCGCGTGGGCGATCACGCCGCCGAGCGACCAGCCGAACAACCGGTACGGCCCCTCGGGCTGCACGGTCCGCAATTCGTCGACGTAACGCGCCGCGAGTTCGTCGAGGGTGGCGGGTTCGAAGTCGTCCTCGGTGACGGCCGGGGTCTGCAGACCGTAGACGGGCGCGTCGTGATCGAGCTGACGTGCGAGAGCGGTGTAGCACCACGACAATCCGACGATCGGGTGGACGAAGAACAGCGGCGTACCCGCGCCCTGCATCCGGATCGGCAGGACCGGAACCACGGATTCTTCGACGTCACCGGCACTTTCACGATCGATGAGTGCCGCGAGTCCTTCGACACCGGGTTCCCGGAACAGCCACTGCAGAGGTACTCGCGTCGGGAGCTCCGCATTCAACCGGGAGACGAGCTTGGTGGCCACCAGGGAATTGCCGCCGAGTCCGAAGAAATCGTCGTCCAGGCCCACCTGCTCGACACCGAGCACCTCGGCGAACACTGCAGCGACAGCCTGTTCGAGATCGGTGATCGGGTTCCGGAACTCGCGCTCCTCGACAACCGGATCCGGAAGCGCCCGCCTGTCCAGCTTGCCGTTCGGCAACAACGGCAACGCCTCGAGCACGACAATCTGCGACGGCACCATGTACCCCGGCAGAACCTCACCCATTGCGGACCTCAAGGCCCGAACGTCGAGGTCTCCGGACGGCACTACGTACCCAACCAACTGATCGGAGACGACGGCTACTGCACCCGCAGCCACCCCGGACTGCGCGCGCAGCACCGCTTCGATCTCACCGAGCTCGATGCGTTGACCACGCACCTTCACTTGCAGATCGTTTCGACCGACGTACTCGAGCTCTCCATCGCGCGTCCATCGAACGAGGTCGCCGGTCCGGTACAACCGCTCCCCCGACCCGCCGAACGGATTCGCCACGAACCGATCGGCCGTCAACTGCGGGCGGGCCGCATAACCGCGCGCAAGCTGGGCACCAGACAGATACAACTCTCCGACGACACCGACCGGCACCGGCGTCAGTCGCGTGTCGAGGACCCAGGCATCGGTGTTCCACACAGGCCGGCCAATCGGGACGTACGAACCGTCCACGGTGACCGCGCTGCGATGCGTCGCCTGAACGGTGACCTCGGTCGGCCCGTACAGATTGTGTACCTCCGCACCGAGCACGGTTCGCACCCGCGCCGCCGTGGAGGCGGCCAGCGCCTCACCACCGGCGAACACCAACCGCATCGACGACGATGAACCGTCGATCTCGTCGAGTACGGCGTCGAGCACCGTCGGCACGAACTGTGCCACCGTGACACCCGCATCGGTCATGACGTCGGCCAGGTATGCCGGATCGCGATGACCGTCCGCACTCGCAATCACCATTCGGGCACCGGAAGTGAATGGCCACAGCAATTCCCACACCGACGCGTCGAACGTCGCCGGGGTCTTGAGCAGGACCACATCGGATGCCGTCAACGTGAAAGTGTCCTGCATCCACACCAACTGGTTGACCAAAGCCCCGTGTGACACCGTCACACCCTTCGGCCGACCGGTCGAACCCGATGTGAACAGCACGTAGGCAGCATTGGCAGACCGAAGCGGCGAGAGACGTTCACTGTTCTCGATCTGCCCGGGCGCGTATCCGGAGAGGTCGAGTCCATCGAGGGTCACCACCGAACGGCCCCATCGATGGTTTCCACCCGAGGCGGTCAACACCAGCAGCGGATCGGCCGTGTCCAGCACGTACTCGATTCGGTCGTCCGGTTGCTCCGGATCGATCGGCACGTATGCGCCGCCTGCCGCGAGCACCGCATGAATGGCGAGCACCATGTCGAGCGAACGGTCCATCGCCACGGCGACACGCACTTCGGGACCCACGCCGGCAGAGATGAGGTGCCGGGCAAGCTTGCTCACCAGGCCCCGGAACTCCGCATAAGTGATTTCATCTCCGCCGACGGATACCGCCACCGCACCGGGTGTCCGTTCGGACTGCGCAGCAATCAGATCCGAAAGGACTCCGCTCACCGGCACCGCGTCCCCGTGACCGAGCGAGACAAGCCGTTCGTGCTCGCCGACGAGAGAGAGGTCGACGTCTCCGACCGGCTTCGACGGGTCCTCGACCGCACCGGACAGCACACGCTCGAATCGCTTCGCGAAGCCGACCATTGTCGCCTCGTCGAACAGATCGGTCGCATACGTCAGCGCGACCGCCATACCCACAGTCTCACCGCGGTCGTCGAACCGCTCCGAAACGGTGACCTGTAGGTCGAACTTCGCCAACGACACATCCGCATCGATCGCCGACAACGACAGACCCGGCAACTCGAACCGAGTCGGCGCCATGTTCTGCATCGTCAACATCACCTGGAACAACGGATTCCACGCGGTCGACCGAACCGGGTCCAGCACCTCGACCAGCTGCTCGAACGGCACGTCCGCATGCCCGAACGCACCCAGGTCGACCTCACGCACCCGACCGAGTAGATCTCCGAACGACTCGGAGGAATCGATCTGCGTACGCAGCACGAGCGTGTTGACGAACATGCCGATCAGATCGTCCAGAGCACGCTCACCACGACCCGCCACCGGCGTACCGATCGCGATGTCACCCGTGCCAGCCAACCGAGCCAACAGCACTGCCAGGGCTGCATGCACCACCATGAAACGGGTGACCCCGTGTTCGGCAGTCAGTGCGTCGAGACCGGCCAGAGATGCCGGGTCGAGCACGAACTCGTGCGTCGCACCCCGGTTCGAGGCCACCGCCGGACGTGGTCGGTCCGTCGGAAGCGCAAGTACATCAGGAAGATCTGCCAGTTGTTCCGTCCAGTACGACAACTGTCGCGAGATCAAAGATCCCGAATCGGAGACGGATCCGAGGACCCGACGTTGCCAGAGAGCGTAGTCCGCGTACTGAACCTCGAGCGGCTCCCATGCCGGGATCTCCCCCGCAGCACGGGCCGCGTACGCCACCATCACATCGCGAGACAGCGGTCCCATCGAGAAACCGTCCGCCGCGATGTGGTGCACCACCACGGCCAGCACATGCTCGGTCTCCGAGAGCTGCAGCAATTCGATCCGCAGCGGCGGCGCCACCGTCACGTCGAATCCGGTACTCACCGATGTGACGACCCGATCGAACACCTCCGCCTCGGAAACGCGCACCACCTCGAGCGCGACTCCGGCGTCCTCGACGCCGAGCACGATCTGACGCCCCGCACCGTCGACCTCCGGATACACCGTCCGCAGGATCTCGTGCCGCTCCACCAGATCCACCACCGCAGCCCGCAACGCCTCGACATCGAGCACGCCCGACAACCGGATCACCGCCGGGATGTTGTTCACCGCCGACTCGGGATCGAACCGGTTCAGGAACCACATCCGCTGCTGCGCCAACGACAACGGCACCACCGCAGGTCGCTCCTGCGCGACCAGCGGAACAGCAGTACCGGTACCGGCCGCTTCTTCGAGGCGCGCCGCGAGCGCTGCAACCGTCGGCGCATCGAACAGCACGCGCAGTGGCACACGCGACTCCAGTGCCTGTCCCAGGCGTGCAACCACACGGGTCGCGACCAGGGAATTGCCACCGAGAGCGAAGAAGTCGTCGTCGAGACCGGCCTGTTCGACTCCCAGCACCTCGGCGAACACCGACGCCACGGTCTGCTCGACATCGGTGACCGGAGCCCGGAACTCACGTGCCTCGAGCACCGGTTCGGGCAGTGCCCGACGATCGAGCTTGCCGGAGGCGTTGAGCGGCAGTGCGTCGAGCACCATCATCACGTCCGGCACCATGTACGCCGGCAGACGATCTGACGCGGAACGGCGCAGTTCGTCCGTATCCAGATTCTCCTGCGAAGCGGTCAGGTACGCGACCAGACGATCGTGCGTCACCACGACAGCAGCCGACGACACACGCGGATCGTCCCGCAGTACCGCCTCGATCTCACCGAGTTCGATACGCAGACCGCGCAGCTTGACCTGGAAGTCGCTGCGTCCGATGTACTCGAGCACGCCGGACGCATTCCAGCGCACGACGTCTCCCGTGCGATACAGGCGTGCGCGCTCGGTGAAGGGATTCGCGACGAACCGTTCCGCTGTCAGATCCGGACGCTCGACGTAACCCCGAGCGATCTGGACGCCGGACAGATACAGCTCTCCCGGGACCCCCGGAGGAACCATCCTCAGCCGGTTGTCGAGCACGTAGACCTGCGAATTCCGCACCGGTGTACCGATCGGAACGATCGCCTCGTCACCGGAGAGTTCGATCTCGGTGGCGTGGACGGTGAATTCCGTCGGCCCGTACAGGTTGTGGACGGCCGTACCAGGAAGCGCCGCGCGCAAGCGGGTCACCGTCCGGGCGGGAAGTGCCTCGCCGGCGACGAGCACCGCACGCAGCGAAGCGCACGATCCTTCAGAAAGCTCGGCCACGAACACATCGAGCATCGACGGCACGAACGACACCATCGACACCGCGTGTTCGTCGATGACCGATGCAAGATATGCAGGGTCGCGGTGTCCGTCGGGAGCAGCAATGACGAGTTGTGCTCCCCTGCTCGGAGGACCGAACAACTCCCACACCGACACGTCGAACGTGAACGGTGTCTTGAGCAGGACGACGTCCTCGGCACCGATGTCGAAACGATCGCTGATCCAGTCGATCTGGTTGAGCATCGCCTCGTGGGTGACGGCGACACCCTTCGGACGTCCGGTCGAGCCCGACGTGAAAATCACGTACGCGGTGTTCCGAGCCCGGAGAGGGGCACGACGTTCCCTGTCACCGATCGGCAGATCACTCCACTGCGAGACGTCGAGTTCGTCGAGGCACACCACGGGTGCGGAGTTCGGCAGTGCGTTCGCGTCCCGGCGAGTGGTGAGCACGAGGATCGGGTTCGCGACGTCGAGCAGGTACGCGATGCGGTCGGCCGGGTGTTCCGGATCGATCGGGACATATGCGCCACCGGCTCGGAGGATCGCGTACATCCCTACGAGCATGTCGACCGAACGTGGTACGGCGAGGCCGACCAACGTGTCGGGTCCGACACCGCGAGCGATCAGCTCACGGGCGAGTCGGTTGATCCGCGCACCGAACTCGCGGTACGTGAGCGCTCCGTCGTGGCACATGAGGGCCGTGGCATCGGGTGTGCGCAGGACCTGACGGTCGAACGGGTCGAGCACCGTCTCGCCGTCGATGCTCCGATCTTCTGTCGCGTGTGTGAGCAGTCGGGACTTCTCTTCCGAGGAGAGGAGTTCGATGTCTCCGACCACCACGGATTCGTCGCCGGCTGCCGCCAGCACGCGCTGGAATCGCTCGGCGATCGATTCGACGGTCGCTGCGTCGAACAGATCGGTGGCATAGCCGAATTCGACGAGCCATCCACCTTCGGGTTGCTCGACGACGGTCACCTGCAGATCGAACTTGGCGAGTTGCGCGTCGGCTTCGAGTGCGGACAACGACAGTCCGGGCAGTTCGAAGCTCGTCTGTTCGAAGTTCTGGAAGACGAGCATCACCTGGAACAGCGGATTGCGCGCGGCCGAGCGCGCGGGGTCGAGCACCTCGACGAGCCGCTCGAACGGTGCTTCCGCGTGACCGAAGGCGCCCAGGTCGGCGTCGCGCACGCGATCGAGCAGTTCGGCGAAGGACTCACCACTGTCGACCCGAGTGCGCAGCACCAAGGTGTTGACGAACATGCCGATCAGGTCGTCGAGGGCGCGCTCACCGCGACCCGCCACCGGCGTGCCGATCGCGATGTCGTCGGTGCCCGACAGCCGTGCGAGCAGGACGGCCAGTGCACCGTGCACCACCATGAACGGAGTGAGGCCACGATCGCGGGCGAGTTCGTCGATACCCGCACGCACCGAACCATCGACGGTCAGGGTGTGCCGGCCACCGCCGTACGAGGCGACCGGCGGACGCGGACGGTCGAGGGGCAGCGGTAGTTCGTCGGGCAATCCCTGCAGCGTGTCCGTCCAGTACGACAGCTGCTGCGAGATCAAGGACTTGGGGTCGGTTTCGGATCCGAGTACTCGGCGTTGCCAGATCGCGTAGTCCGCGTACTGCACCTCGAGGGGCGCCCATGCCGGGAGCTCACCCGCCGACCGCGCCGCATACGCCACCATCACGTCACGAGACAACGGACCCATCGAGAAGCCGTCCGCAGCAATGTGATGCACCACGACGACGAGCACGTGCTCGGTCTCCGACACCTGCAGCAACTCGATCTGCAGTGGAGGCGTCACCGTCACATCGAATCCCGTGCCCACAGACGCGATGACATGGTCGAACACTTCGGCGTCGGAGACCTTCACGACCTCCAATTCGACACCGGCTTCTCCGACACCGAGCACGACCTGGTGACCGACACCGTCGGCCTCCGGATACACCGTCCTCAGGACCTCGTGCCGCTCGATCAGGTCCGCTACCGCAGCCCGCAACGCATCGACATCGAGTGCGCCCGACAACCGAATCACGGCAGGGATGTTGTTCACCGCGGAGTCGGGTTCCAGGCGGTTCAGGAACCACATCCGCTGCTGTGCCAACGACAACGGCACCATCTCAGGTCGCTCCTGCGCCACCAGCGGAACGGAAATGCCGCTGCCCATCTCCCGAGTGACCAGCGCAGCAAAATCCTCGACCGCGGGCGCGTCGAACAAGTTACGCAGCGGAACACGCGTACCGAGCGCTTCACCCAGACGCGCCACGACCCGGGTTGCCACCAGCGAATTGCCGCCGAGGGTAAAGAAGTCGTCGTCCAGACCCACCTGCTCGACACCGAGCACCTCGGCGAACACCGCGGCCACTGCCTGTTCCACGGAGGACGAAGGAGCCCGGAACTCACGCTCCTCGGCCACAGGCTCCGGCAACGCCCGTCGATCCAGCTTGCCGTTCGGCAACAACGGCAACGCCTCGAGCACGACGAACTGTGACGGCACCATGTAAGCCGGCAACGACTCACCGAGCGATGCCCGCAGCGACTGAATATCGAGGGTTCCGATCGGCACGACGTAGCCGATCAACCGATCCGACACCACAGCCACCGCACCCGCAGTCACCCCGGACTGCGCCCGTAGCACCGCTTCGATTTCACCGAGCTCGATGCGCTGGCCACGCACCTTCACCTGCAGATCGTTTCGGCCGACGTACTCGAGCTCTCCGACACGGGTCCAGCGAACCAGGTCGCCGGTGCGATACAACCGCTCCCCTGCCATCCCGAACGGGTTCGCCACGAACCGATCGGCCGTCAGCTGCGGACGAGCCGCGTATCCGCGCGCGAGCTGAGCACCGGACAGATACAACTCTCCGACCACACCGACCGGCACCGGCGTCAGTCGCGTGTCGAGGACCCAGGCATCGGTGTTCCACACGGGCCGGCCGATCGGGACGTACGAACCGTCCACTTCGTCCGCGACACGGTGCGTGGCCTGCACCGTGACCTCCGTGGGCCCGTACAGATTGTGCACTTCCGCACCGAACACGGTTCGCACCCGCGCCGCCGTGGAGGCGGCCAGCGCCTCACCACCGGCGAACACCAACCGCACCGACGACGCCGCCGCACCGTCGATCTCGTCGAGCACCGCGTCGAGCACCGTCGGCACGAACTGTGCCACCGTGACACCCGCATCGGTCATGACGCCGGCGAGGTATACCGGATCGCGATGACCGTCTGCACTCGCAATCACCATTTGCGCACCGGAAATGAACGGCCACAGCAATTCCCACACCGACGCGTCGAACGTCGCGGGAGTCTTGAGCAGCACCACATCGGACGCCGTCAGAGCGAAGCGGTCCTGCATCCACAACAACTGGTTGACCACGGCCCCATGGGAGACCGTCACGCCCTTCGGGCGACCGGTCGAGCCCGAGGTGAACAACACATAGGCCGTATTGCCGGGTCGCAACGGCGCACGCCGTTCACTGTTCTCGATCGGACCCGATGCATATCCGGATAGATCGAGTACATCGAGGGCCACACCCGGACGATCCCAGCGGTGGTTCTCACCCGACCGGGTCAGGACCAGAAGAGGATCTGCCGTGTTCAGCACGTACCCGATGCGGTCATCCGGCTGCTCCGGGTCGATCGGCACATACGCACCGCCCGCCGCTAGTACCGCATGGATCGCGAGCACCATGTCGAGCGAGCGGTCCATCGCCACCGCGACCCGCACCTCGGGACCCACACCCGCCGAGATCAGGTACCGGGCCAACCGGCCTACCCGATCCCCGAACTGCGCATAGGTGAACTCGTCGCCCACGACCGACACCGCCGCAGTATCCGGCGTCCGTTCCACCTGCGCAGCAATCAGATCCGTGAGCACTTCACTCGTCGGCGCCACGTCCCCGCGCCCGAAGGCGAGAAGCTGTTCGCGTTCGTCGGCGAGGAACAGGTCGACGTCCCCGACCGGCATCGACGGATCCGCGACCCCACCGGACAACACCCGCACGAATCGCTCGGCGAAACCGACCATTGTCGCCTCGTCGAACAGGTCCGTGGCATAGGTCAGCGCGACCGCCATCCCCGCAGACTCGCCGCCGTCGTCGAACTGCTCCGCCAGCGTCACCTGCAGATCGAACTTCGCCAACGCCACATCCGCATCCACCGCGGACAGCGACAGATCCGGCAGTTCGAACCGAGTCGGCGCCATGTTCTGCATCGTCAACATCACCTGGAACAACGGATTCCACGCGGTCGAGCGAACCGGATCGAGCACCTCCACCAGTCGCTCGAACGGCACATCAGCGTTGCCGAAGGCACCCAGATCCACCTCACGCACACGACCGAGCAGATCCGTGAACGACTCGGAGGAATCGACCTGTGTGCGCAGCACGAGCGTGTTGACGAACATGCCGATCAAGTCATCGAGGGCACGCTCACCACGACCCGCCACCGGCGTACCGATCGCAATGTCATCCGTGCCCGACAATCGAGCCAACAACACAGCGAGGGCTGCGTGCACCACCATGAAGCGAGTCAGTCCGAGCGATGCTGCCAGTGAATCGATTCCGGACACCACGTCGGATCCGAGAACGAAATGGCGTGTGGCGCCCAGGTTCGATGCCACCGCCGGACGCGGCCGATCCGCGGGAAGGTCGAGAACATCGGGTGCCCCGGTCAACTGCTCGGTCCAGTACGCGACCTGCCGTGCGATGACGGACTCGGGGTCGTCCTCGGAACCCAGCACCTGTCGTTGCCACAGCGCGTAATCGGCGTACTGCACTTCGAGAGGTTGCCAGGACGGAGCCTCACCCACCGACCGCGCGGCGTACGCGATCATGACGTCCCGCGCCAACGGTCCCATCGAGAAGCCGTCTGCAGCAATGTGGTGCACCACCACGACGAGCACATGCTCGGTCTCCGACATCCGAAGGAGCCGAACGCGCACGGGGGGTGCGACTGCGACGTCGAAACCGCCGGTCACGTACTCCGCAACGGTGGCGAGCACGTCCCGCTCGTCGACGGATTCCGCGACGAGATCCAACCCGGCCTCGGCCGTCGGCACGACGATCTGGACGCCGACGCCGTCGATATCCGGATAGTAGGTCCGCAGGATCTCGTGACGGGTGACGACGTCACCGACGGCATGCGACAGCGCCCCGACATCGAGTGCGCCGGTCAGGCGAATGGCCACCGGGATGTTGTTCACTGCCGACTCCGGATCGAACCGGTTCAGGAACCACATCCGCTGCTGCGCGAGGGAAAGCGGAACCCGTTCGGGCCGCGGCTGAGGCACCAGCGGCGCAACTCCTCCGCTCCCGGCGTGGGTCTCGATGGCCCGGGCGAACTCCTCGACCGTGGAAGCTTCGAACAGCGTTCGTACCGGCACCCGGGCATCCACGACAGCACTGACACGCGAGACGACCTGGGTTGCGATCAACGAGTTGCCGCCGAGCGCGAAGAAGTCGTCGTCCGCTCCGATCTTCTCGATTCCGAGGACCTCACCGAACACCTGCGCCACCGTCTGCTCGGTGACGGTCGCCGGAGCACGGAACGCCTTCGTCTCGAAGACCGGAGCGGGCAACGCCTTCCGGTCGAGCTTGCCCGACGCGTTGAGCGGGAACTCCGCCAGGACCATGAAGGCGCCCGGAATCATGTACGTCGGCAGGGCCGTCTCCGCATGCTCCCTCAGAGCATCCGCTGTTACATCCGCGCCGGTGGCCGGCACGACGTAGGCGACGAGCTGGTCACCGGTCGCGCCGGAGACCACCAACACAGCAGCGTTGATGACCGAATCATGATCGAGCAGTACTGCTTCGATCTCGCCGAGTTCGATCCGTTGCCCGCGGAACTTGACCTGGAAATCCGTGCGGCCGAGGTAGTCGAGTTCACCACGCGCGGTCCAGTACACCAGGTCGCCGGTGCGATACATACGCTCGCCGGGCACGAACGGGTTGGCGACGAAGCGATCCGAGGTGAGATCGACGCGGCCGTGATATCCGCGTGCCAACTGGTCACCTGCGAGATACAACTCGCCCGGGACACCGGTGGGCACCGGACGTAGACGCGAATCCAGCACGTACGCCTGGGAATTCCACTGCGGCAGACCGATCGGGACGCTGCCGTCGTCACCGGGTTCGGCCCGCCGGTACGTGATCGAGACGGCAGCTTCGGTCGGCCCGTACAGGTTGTGGAGTCCTGCGGGGCTGAGCTCCCCGAATGCCTTCGCGGTCGCGGCAGGCAACGCCTCACCGATGACGAACACATCCCGGAGTGTCGCCACATCCCGAGCATCGACGGACGATACGAACACCGACAACATCGACGGAACGAAGTCGGTGATCGTCACTCCACACTCGCGAATAGTGCGCGCGAGGTACTCGGGATCGCGGTGACCGTCCGGCGTCGCCACGACCAGCATTGCGCCGGCTCGGAGCGGCAGGAAGAAGCCCCACAACGAGACGTCGAAGGTGGTGGCGGTCTTCTGCAGGTACACATCCGATTCGTCGAAGGCGTACTCGTGCTCCATCCATGCCATCTGGTTGGCGATGGCGCCGTGCGACACCGTCACGCCCTTCGGCTTACCGGTGGAACCCGACGTGAAGATCACGTACGCACTGTTCTCGGGGTGCACGGTCGGTCGATCGAACGGCGTGCCGAACCGATCCGTGTCGTCGAGGTCGTCGAGGTGCAGAACGAGCCTGTCACCCGTCGCGGTGAAGTCGTCGCGGTGCGTCGTGAGTACGACGAGTGGATCGGCGGCGTCGAGGATGTAGGCGACACGGTCGAGCGGGTGGTCCGGATCGACGGGCACGTAGGCACCGCCTGCGCGCAGCACCGCGTACATGCCGATCACCAGCTCGACGGACCTGCGCATGGCCAACGCGACCCGCGTCTCGGGGACGACACCGAGAGCGACCAGGCGCTGAGCGACGGCGTCGACACGCGCGTCGAATTCGGCGTAGGTGAGTTCTTCGCCTTCGAAGATCACCGCCACGGCGTGGGGAGACGCCACAACACGCGCGTCGAACCCGTCGAGCAGCAGGTGGTGGTCGATGCGCCGCTCGGTCCGGTTCGGTTCGACGACCATGCGCTGTTGCTCCTGTGCGCTGAGCACCGGCAGGTCGCCGACCGCGGTGTTCGGAGCGGCGGTGGCGGCGTCGAATATGCGGAGGAAGCGTTCGGCAAGGGACCGAACGGTCTCGTCGTCGAAGAGGTCCACCGCATAGTTGATCGCGACATCGGAACCGCCGTTCTCGGCTGTCGCCACGGTGAACTGGAGGTCGAACTTCGCCGTGGTCACGTCGACGTCGACGGGTTCGATCGCCAGATTCTCGAGCTCGAGAGCACCCGACGTCATGTTCTGGAAGAACAGCGCCACTTGGAACAGCGGATGCCATGCCTGCGAGCGAACGGGATCGATGATCTCGACGAGCCGCTCGAACGGAAGGTCGGCATGCGCGAAGGCACCGAGGTCGACGTCTTTGACCCGGCCGAGGAGATCGGCGAACGACTCTCCCTCCTCGAGGACGGTGCGGAGCACGAGGGTGTTGACGAACATGCCGATGAGGTCGTCGAGTTCGGCAGCGCCACGCCCTGCGACCGGAGTACCGATGGTGATGTCGTCGGTTCCGGACATGCGTGCCAGCAGTACCGCGAGCACCGAGTGGACCACCATGAACGGGGTGGCGCCGTGCTCGACAGCGAGCCGTTCGAGTGCCTGCTGCTGCTGTTGCGACCAGCCGAAACGGTATTCGGCACCGCGTGTCGAGGCGACGGCCGGCCTGGGGCGGTCGGTCGGCAGGGCAGAGACCTCCGGGAGGTCCGCCAGTGTCGTGCGCCAGTACTCGGCCTGGGCAGTCGCGACCGAGGACGGATCGTCCTCGGAGCCGAGGACCCGACGTTGCCAGATCGCGTAATCCGCGTACTGCACCTCGAGCGGCTCCCACGCCGGGACCTCTCCGGCCGACCGGGCCGCATACGCCACCATCACATCGCGAGACAACGGGCCCATCGAGAAACCGTCCGCCGCGATGTGGTGCACCACCACGACCAGCACATGCTCGGTCTCCGAGACCTGCAACAGTTCGATCCGCAGCGGCGGCGCGACCGTCACATCGAAGCCGGTACTCACCGCGGCGACGACCCTATCGAAGGCCTCGGTCTCGGAGACCTCCACGACCTTCAGTTCGATACCTGCATCGTCGAGGCCGAGCACGACCTGGCGACCGACACCGTCGATCTCCGGGTACGCCGTCCGCAGGATCTCGTGCCGCTCGACCAGATCCGTCACCGCGGCCCGCAGTGCATCGACATCGAGCACGCCCGTCAGCCGGATCACAGCGGGAATGTTGTTCACCGCCGACTCGGGATCGAACCGGTTCAGGAACCACATCCGCTGCTGCGCCAACGACAACGGCACCACCTCGGGCCGCTCCTGCGCGACGAGCGGAACGACAGCGCCGGAACCGGACTCACCTTCGAGCCGCGCGGCGAGGCCTTCCACGTTCGACGCGTCGAACAACGCACGCAGCGGCACACGCATGTCGAGAGCGGCACCGAGCCTGGACACGACCTGCGTCGCCACCAGCGAGTTGCCACCCAGTGCGAAGAAGTCGTCGTCCAACCCGACCTGCTCGACTCCGAGCACCTCGGCGAATACCGAAGCCACTGCATGCTCGACCGCCGTCACAGGGGCACGGAACTCCCGATCCTCGATCTCGGGGGAAGGCAACGCCTTTCGATCCAGTTTCCCGGATGCATTGAGCGGAAACGAGTCCAGCACGACGAAGTGCGTGGGCACCATGTACGACGGCAACAGTTCGCCGAGCACTCCGCGAAGGTGCGCGGGATCGATGTCCCCTGCGGGAATGATGTAGCCGACCAACTGATCCGATCGCACGTCGACCGCCGCGGCCGCAACGTGGTCCAGGCTCCGCAGCACCGCTTCGATCTCACCGATCTCGATACGCTGACCCCGGAGCTTGACCTGCAGGTCGTTCCGGCCGATGTACTCGAGTTCACCGTCGCGGTTCCACCGGACGAGATCGCCGGTGCGATAGAGCCTCTCGCCACTGTCACCGGTGGGATCGGCCACGAAACGCTCGGCGGTCAGTCCCGCGCGTCCCTCGTATCCTCGCGCGACCTGCACACCCGACAGATACAACTCACCCGTCACGCCCATGGGCGCGGGCCGCAGGCGCGCGTCCAACACACGCGCGCACGTATTCCATACGGTCGCACCGATAGGCACCACAACACCGTCGCCATCGCGCGCGACACGGTGGGTCGCCTGGATCGTCACCTCGGTCGGGCCGTAGAGGTTGTGTATCTCCGCACCGAACGTTGCGCGGGAACGCTCGGCGGTCGCCGCCTGCAATGCCTCGCCGCCGGCGAACACCGCACGCAGCGCCGGGGTCGGCGCCGTCGCCTCGTCGAGCACGGCATCGAGCACCGTCGGCACGAACTGTGCGATGGTGATGTCGAAGTCCACCAACGCGTGAGCGAGATACGCAGGGTCCCGGTGTCCGTCGCGTGAGGCGATGACGAGTCGGGCACCCGACATCAGTGGCAGCAGGAACTCCCACACCGACGCGTCGAAGGTCGCGGGGGTTTTGAGCAGGACGGCGTCCGAGGACTCGACGGCGAAGCGGTCCTGCATCCATGCGAGTTGGTTGACCACTGCCGCATGTGTGACCGCCACACCCTTGGGCCGACCCGTCGAACCCGAGGTGAACAGCACATATGCAGTGTTCTGCGGACGCAGAGGTGAACGACGATCGGCGTCCACGACAGGCGCGCCGGACACACCGGAGGTGATCGGTTCGTCCACGCGGACGACGGTCCGTCCCACACCGATGTCGTGACGTGAGGTCGTCAGCACCACCTGCGGATCGGCCGTGGCGAGCACGTAGTCGTTGCGCTCTGCCGGCTGCTCCGGATCGATCGGAACATACGCACCACCGGCCGCGAGCACGGCGTAGATGCTCAGCACCAGATCCAGCGAGCGTTCCATCGCCACCGCGACACGCACTTCCGGCCCCACACCGAGGGAGATCAGGTGTCGCGCGAGACGGTTCACATGACCGGCGAACTCCGCGTAGGTGAGGCTTTCGCCCTGGTACACGAGGGCTACCGCGTCGGGCGAAGCCGCGGCCTGCGACGAGAACCTGTCCGGCAGCGTGGCGGCACCCGGGACGACGCGGTCGGAGCCGCGACCGAGGCCGCGAAGCGTTTCGTACTCGGCAGGGCTCGACCGGTCGAGATCCCCGACGGGCACGGACGGATCCGCCACTGCGGCATCGAGGATCCGGACCAGACGGTCGGCGATACCCCGCACCGTCCGTTCGTCGAAGAGTTCGGTGGCGTAGGTGAGTTCACACGCCAGTCCGGACGGGCGACCGGCGTGGTCGGCGGACTCGAAGAGCGTGAACTGGAGGTCGCCCTTCGCCTGGTCGAGCGGTGCTTCGACCGGAGAGATCGTCACCCCACCGAGTTCGAACGTCGACGGTGCCATGTTCTGCAGGGTGAGCAGCACCTGATACAACGGGTTCCGCGAGCGAGAACGCGGCGGGTTGAGGACCTCGACGAGTTGCTCGAACGGCACGTCGGCGTGTCCGAAGGCACCCAGATCGAGATCTCGGATCCGGGCGAGAAGATCGCTGAACGATTCCCCACCGTCGACCCGGGCGCGCAGCACGAGCGTGTTGACGAACATGCCGATCAGGTTTTCGAGTTCGGCCTCGGCGCGACCGGCGATCGGTGTACCGACGACGATGTCGTCGGTGTTGCTCGACCTCGCGAGCTCCACGGTCAGGGCTGCGTGCAGCACCATGAACAACGTCGCGTTGTGTTCCCGCCCGAGCCGCACGAGCGCTTCGTGCAGCTCAGCGGGAACGGTGAAGCGGTAGGCCGCACCGTGATTGGAGGCTTCGACCGGACGCGGCCGGTCGAACGGAAGAGTCAGCTCGTCCGGGGCGCCGGCCAGGGACGCCGTCCAGTACTCCAACTGCTGCGAGATCACACTGTCGGGATCGTTCTCCGAACCCAGGTTCTCCCGCTGCCACAGTGCATAGTCGGCGTACTGGATCGGCAGCGGTGCCCAACCGGGTGCGTGCCCTTCGACCCGTGCGGCGTAGGCGATCATCACGTCACGGGTCAACGGCCCGATGGAGTAGCCGTCGGCGGCGATGTGGTGCACCGCGAACACGAGCACGAACTCCGTCGGAGCCACACGGAACAACGCGCCGCGCAGCGGGACCTGCGTGGTGACGTCGAACCCGGCGGTCACCACTTCTGCGACGTCCCCGAGGACCGCATCTTCGTCGACGTCTCTCGGCGCCAGGTCGACATGGACGTCCTCGATCGGCAGCACCCGCTGGTAGCCAGTGCCGTCGATCTCCGGGTAGATGGTCCGCAGGATCTCGTGGCGAGCGACGAGGTCGTTCACCGCTGCCTGCAGAGCCTCGACGTCCAGTGCCCCGGACAACCGGAGTGCGGCCGGGATGTTGTACGCGGCGGAGTCGGGATCGAACCGGTTGAGGAACCACATGCGCTGCTGTGCGGGCAGCAGCGGAACCAGGTCGGGCCGGGCCATCGGGATCAACGGACGACGTTCGCCTCGCCCCGCGTGTTCGGCTGCCGACGCCAGCGCGGCGACCGTCGACGCCTCGAAGACGGTACGAACGGGGATCTTCGTTCCGAGGGCCGCACCGACACGCGCCGCCACGCGTGTCGCGACCAGCGAGTTGCCGCCGAGTTCGAAGAAGTCGTCGTCGAGGCCCGCGCGTTCGATCCCGAGAACATCGGCGAAGACGTCCGCGACGGCCTGCTCGGCCGGTGTCGTGGGGGAGCGGAACTCACGTGCTTCGAATTCCGGCTGCGGCAAAGATTTCCGGTCCACCTTGCCGGACGGGTTGAGCGGCATCTGCGGCAGGACCATCACCGTCGACGGCACCATGTAGCCCGGGACGCGCCGGCCGACAGTGGTCTTGAGATCGTCGATGTCGATCGTGGTTCCGTCCTCGGCGACGACGTACGCGACCAGCTGGTCGCCGCGCAACGCATCGGTACGGACGAGTGCGACGGCCTGACGGACGTTCGGATGCGCCGCGACGGCAGCCTCGACCTCGCCGAGTTCGATACGCAGACCTCGGAGCTTGACCTGGAAGTCGGTGCGGCCGATGTAGTGCAGTTCGCCCGACGATGTCCTGCGCACGAGATCGCCCGTCCGGTACATGCGAGTGCCGGCGGGACCGTACGGGTCGGCCAGGAATCGTTCGGACGTGAGGTCCGGGCGCGCGATGTAACCGCGGCCGAGCTGGGCCCCGGCCAGGTACAGCTCACCCGCGACACCATCGGGGACGGGCTGCAGCCACTGGTCCAGGACGTAGGCGGCGACGTTGCCCTGCGCCGCACCCACCGGCACCGATCCCGGGTCCGCGGCGTCGAGAACGTGGCGCGTGATCGACAGGGTGAACTCGGTGGGACCGTACTCGTTGGACAGCTCCGCGTGTTCGTTCCGCGCGCGGAATGCGCGGGCGAGTCCCGGTGTGAACACCTCACCGCTGCAGTACACCTGTCTCAGTGACGCCAGGTCCGTGTCGCGCGCGACGGCAAGCACCTCGGACAACACCGACGGGACGAAGTAGGACGAGGTCACGCCGTGTTCGGCGATCGCGGACGCGAGGTACTGCGGATCGCGATGACCGTCCGGAGCGGCGATGACGAGTCGCGCACCCACGGTCAGCGGCCACCAGAATTCGCGTCCCGACGCGTCGAAGGTGAACGGTGTCTTCTGCAGGACGGTGTCGTTCTCATCCAGTCGGTAGGCGTCCTGGCGCCATGCCAACGCCACGGCCACGCGGCCGTGTGGAATAGCGACGCCCTTGGGACGGCCGGTGGAACCGGACGTGAAGATCACCCAGGCCGTGTTGTCCGGGAGCAGAGGGTGCCGACGTTCGGAGTCCGTGACCGGGTCACTCGCCACGTGGCGAAGATCGAGCGTGTCGACGGCCAGGGACCGGATGCTGTCCGGTACCGGGAAGCCGTCGCGCTCGGTCGTGAGGATGACGACGGGGTCGGTGACCTCGAGGACGTACTCGTTGCGCGCGGCGGGCAGATCGGGGTCGATCGGTACGTAGGCACCGCCGGCCTTGACCGTCGCGTACATCGCGACCAGAAGGTCCAGCGACCGTGCCATCGCAAGACCCACCGTGGTCTCCGGACCGACGCCCACCTCGATGAGGTGACGCGCCAGACGGTTCACCTCGGCGTCGAACTCTGCGTAGGTCAGAGTCCGGTCGCCGGCAATCACGGCCACCACGTCGGGTGTGCGGGCGACCTGCGCGTCGAACAGGTCGACAAGGGTCTTGTCGGCGACGGGAACGAAGGCATCCTCGTGGCCGGGCGTCAGCAGTCGCGCGCGCTCGGCACGGTCGAGGATTTCGATGTCGCCGACTCGACGTGCGGGCTCGGCCGTGACCGCGGTCAGCACCCGCGTGAGACGCTCCGCCCAGGTCACGATCGTCGACTCGTCGAACAGATCTGTCGCGTAGGTGAACTCCGCTGTCAGGCCGGCGGATTGTCCTGCACCGTCGTAGGACTCCCCCACGGTCAGCTGCAGGTCGAATCGAGCTTCGGCGAAGTCCGTGTCGAGCGCGGAGATGGTCAGCTCGTCGAGTTCGAACACCGACTGCTGCATGTTCTGGAAGACGAGCATGACCTGGAACAGCGGTGTCCGCGACTGGGAGCGCGGCGGATCGAGCACCTCGACGAGCCGCTCGAACGGCACGTCCGCGTTGCCGAAGGCGCCCAGGTCGGTGTCGCGCACCTGTGCGAGCAGCTCGGTGAACGGCAGGGCCGGGTCGATGTCGTTGCGCAACACGAGGGTGTTGACGAACATGCCGATGAGGTCGTCGAGTTCGGCCTCCCCGCGACCCGCGACGGGCGTGCCGATGGTGACGTCGCGCGTACCGGCGAGTTTCGCGAGCAGGACGGCGAGCGCGGCGTGCACGACCATGAAGGTCGTCGCGTTGTGTTCGCGTGCGAGGCGTTGCAGCGCACCGACTGTGGTGGCGTCGATCTCGAAGGTGTGGCGCGCCCCGCGGTTGGTGGCGACCGGCGGACGCGGATGGTCGAGCGGCAGTTCGAGCGGCTCGGGCAGGTCTCCGAGTCGTTCGGTCCAGTAGGCCAGTTCGCGTGCGACGAGACTGTCCGGATCGTCTTCGGATCCGAGCAGGTCACGTTGCCACAGGGCGTAATCCGCATATTGGACGGCGAGCGGTGACCACGACGGCGCCTCACCGCGGCGACGCGCGTCGTAGGCGACCATGACGTCGCGGGTCAGCGGTCCCATCGAGAAGCCGTCCGCGGCAACGTGGTGCACGACGAAGACGAGCACGTATTCGTCGTCGCCGACCCGGTAGAGGCGAGTGCGGACCGGTACCTCCGAGGTGACGTCGAATCCGGCGTTCACGAATTCGACGACGGTGGGCAGGATGTCGGCCTCGTCGATCGGCACCGGTGTGACGTCCGGGCGTACTTGTGCGACGGGCAGCACGACCTGGTGCCCGACACCGTCGACCTCCGGGTAGACGGTGCGCAGGATCTCGTGGCGCGCGAACAGATCCGCGACGGCGTCTTCCAGGGCCGTCAGGTCCAGCGAGCCGGTGAGGCGGATGGCGACCGGGATGTTGTACGCGGCGGAGTCGGGGTCGAGGCGGTTGAGGAACCACATCCGCTGCTGCGCGAGCGACAGCGGTACCGAGTCGGGTCGCGGCTGCGCCTGCAGTGCCGGGCGGCCACCGGAGCCGGCGTGTTCCTCGGCCCGCACGGCCAGTGCTGCCACGGTGGGTGCCTCGAACAGCACACGCAGCGGGACACGCGCGTCGAGTGCGGTGGCGAGTCGCGCGATCACCTGGGTGGCGATCAGCGAGTTGCCGCCGAGTTCGAAGAAGTCGTCGTCCGCGCCGACACGGTCGACGCCGAGCAGGTCGCGGTAGATGCCGGCGACGATCTCCTCGATCGGGGTGGACGGCGCGCGGTACGCGCGGGTCGCGACCTCGGGCGCGGGCAGCGCCTTGCGATCGATTTTGCCGTTCGCGTTGAGCGGCAGCGCGTCGAGGATCATGACGACCGACGGCACCATGTAACTCGGAAGGCTCTGCGCGAGTGCGTCCTTCACCGTGTGCGCGTGGAGGGACTCGTCACCGGTGAGGTAGGCGACGATCCGGTCGCCGGTATGCGGGTCGCTGTGCACGACCGTCACGGCCTGCGCCACGCCCGACTGTTCCCGCAGGGCGGTGTCGATCTCGCCGAGTTCGATGCGGAAGCCGCGGAGTTTGAACTGGAAGTCGGCGCGGCCGCGGTAGTCGAGGGTGCCGTCCTCGTTCCAGGCGACGACGTCGCCGGTGCGGTAGAGACGCTCACCGGAGCCGAACGGGTCGGCGACGAACCGGTCAGCGGTGAGGTCGGGGCGTCCGGCGTAGCCACGTGCGAGCTGGGCGCCCGCGAGATAGAGCTCGCCCGTCACACCCACCGGCACGGGACGGAGGCGACCGTCGAGGACGTGGACGCGCGTGTTCCATTCCGGGCGGCCGATCGGCACCGAGTCGGTGTCGTCGCCGGTCACCGCGTGCGCTGTCACGGAGACTGCGGCCTCGGTCGGCCCGTACAGGTTGACCAGGTCGACGTCGGGGTGGAGCGACCGGAACCGCTGGGCGAGCGCGGGGGGCAGCGCCTCACCGATCGCGAGGACGCGCCGCACCGACGGACTCAGCGCACCGCCCGCCGTGTCGAGCAGCGCCTCGAGCATCGACGGCACGACGTGCAGGGTCGTCACAGCCTTCTGCCGCATGACCGCGTCGAGATAGACCGGGTCGCGATGACCGTCGGGTGCAGCGATGACGAGTCGACCACCGGAGACGAGTGCCGACCAGAATTCCCACACCGACAGGTCGAACGTCGCTGCCGTCTTGAGCAGCGCAGCGTCGCCGGAAGTCAGTCCGAAATGCTCCGTCTTCCACAGCAACTGGTTGACGATCGCCGCGTGCGGAACCGCGACGCCCTTGGGCCGCCCGGTGGAACCCGACGTGAAGATGACGTAGGCGGGGTGCTGCGGGTCGAGCGGAAGACGACGTTCGGTGTCGCGCACCGGGCTGTCGTCGAGCGCGTCGAGTTCGGGTGCGTCGACGTGCACCACGGCGCGACCGCCGGCATCGAAGTCGTCGTCGCGACCGGTCAGCACGCACACCGGGTCGGCGACCGACAGGATGTAGTCGATTCGCTCGCGCGGGTGGTCGGGGTCGAGCGGGACGTACGCGCCGCCGGCCTTCGCGACGGCGTACATGCCGATGAGCAACTCGACAGAGCGACGCATTCCCAGAGCAACGGCCGTTTCGGGGCCTACGCCGAGGTCGATCAGATGACGGGCGAGGCGGTTGATCCGCTTGTCGAACTCGCGGTAGGTGAGGGTGCCGGTCTCGTGATCGAGCGCGACGGCGTCCGGTCGGGCCGCGACCTGCGCGTCGAACAGCGACACCAGCGTCCCGGTGGGAACGTCGTGTCGAGTGTCGTTCCACTCGTGCAGGATTCGCGTGCGCTCGGCGGTATCGAGGATGTCGAGATCACCGACGGGACGGTCGGGTTCGGCGACGATTCTGTCGAGCAACCGGACGAACCGATCGACGAACACGCGGGCGGTCGACTCGTCGAACAGGGCCGACGCGTAGGTGAGATAGCCGACGATGCCGGTGGGTGTGCCTGCCTCGTCGTAGCGGTCCTGGACGATCCAGTGCAGGTCGAATTGCGAGGTGTCGTGTTCGAGGTCGACGAGGGCGACGTCGAGTCCGGGCAGCGCGAGGGTGCCCTGTTCGAAGTTCTGGAACGAGAAACCGACCTGGAACAGCGGGTGCCGCGCGGTGGAGCGCTGCGGGTTGAGCACCTCGACGAGCCGCTCGAACGGCACGTCGGCGTGCGCGAAGGCGCGCAGGTCGGATTCGCGGACGGCGGCGAGCAGGTCGTCGAAGGTGACGGCGCCGGACACCCGGGTGCGCAGCACGAGGGTGTTGACGAACATGCCGATCAGGTCGTCGAGTTCGCGTTCGCCACGACCCGCGATGGGCGTGCCGACCGCGATGTCGTCGCTGTCGGACAGTCGCGCGAGCAGCACCGACAGGGCCGCGTGCACGGCCATGAACAGCGTGGCGTGACGGCTTTGGGCGAGGTCGACGAGCCGGGCGTGGAGGTCGGCGTCGATGCGGATCTCGACGCGTCCGCCCTCGTAGGACTGCACGGCGGGTCGCCGGCGGTCGGTCGGCAGCGACAGCTGGTCGGGCAGCCCGGCGAGGGCACCACGCCAGTAGTCGAGTTGCTGCGACACCAGCGAATCGGGATCGTCCTCGGACCCGAGCACACCACGCTGCCACAGCGCGTAGTCGGCGTACTGCACCGGCAGCGGCGCCCACTCGGGCTCGGAACCGGTGAGGGCCGAGGTGTAGGCGACGAGCAGGTCGCGCACCATCGGGGCGATCGAGAAGCCGTCGCCGGAGATGTGGTGGACGACCATCGCGAGGACGTAGTCGTTCGCGCCGAGTCCGAAGAGCCCGATCCGCAGCGGCACCTCGGTGGTGACGTCGAAACGACCGGTCGCGAACGGAGCGACCGCCGCGAGCAGGGCGTCGTCCCCACCGGTGACGGTGTGGATCTCGATGTCCGGGGCGGCGTCGGCGGCCGGCAGCACGACCTGCACCGGCCCGTCGGGAGTGTCGGGGTAGACGGTCCGCAGCGATTCGTGTCGCTCGACGACGTGGGCGACCGCGATGCGCAGCAGGTCGACGTCGACCGAGCCCGACAGGCGGATGGCCATCGGCAGGTTGTAGGCCGCCGAGTCGGGATCGAAGCGGTTGAGGAACCACATCCGCTGCTGGGCGAGCGACAGCGGCACCTGCTCGGGCCGCTCCCCCGCGACGAGTGCAGGTCGTGCGGCCTGACCACCGTGCTCGGCCACCGCGGCAGCGAGCGTGTCGACGGTGGGGTGTTCGAACAGCGTGCGCAGCGGGATGTCTGCGCCGAGGGCCGCACCGATGCGGGCGATGACACGGGTCGCGATGAGCGAGTTGCCGCCGAGGGCGAAGAAGTCGTCGTCGAGACCGACTCGCTCCACCTCGAGCACCTCGGCGATCGCGGCCGCGACCGCCTGTTCCGTCGGGGTGACGGGAGGACGGAACTCGCGGACGGCGGCGACGGGTTCGGGCAGGGCGCGACGGTCGAGCTTGCCGGATGCGTTGAGCGGCAACGCGTCGAGCACCATGAGCACGTCGGGCACCATGTAGCGCGGCAGCGACCGGCCGACCGCCGTACGCGCCGCCTCGACGTCGACACTTGCGCCCGAGGACGGAACGACGTAGCCGACGAGTTGCTGACCGTGGTCGCCGTCGTGCACGACCATCACGGCCTGCGCGATCTCCGGCAGCGCAGTCAGAGCACTCTCGATCTCACCGAGTTCGATGCGCAGACCGCGCACCTTCACCTGGAAGTCGGTGCGGCCCAGGAAGTCCAGGTCCCCGCTCGGCAGGATCCGGACGAGATCACCGGTGCGGTAGAGACGTTCGCCGTCGGGTGCGGCGACGAACCGTTCGGCGGTGAGGTCGGGGCGAGCGTGGTAGCCGCGTGCGACTTGCACTCCCCCGAGGTAGAGCTCACCGGGCACCCCGATCGGCACCGGACGCAACCGCGCGTCGAGCACCTGCACGGTGGTGTTGCGGATCGGACGGCCGATCGGGACGCTGCCCGCATGCTCGGCCTCGACCCGCAAAACCGTTGCAGTGACGGTGGTTTCGGTGGGTCCGTAGGTGTTGTCGAGTGCCGCCGTCGATCGTGCGGTGAAGTCGGCAGCGAGATCGGCCGGCAGAGCTTCACCACCGACCGACAGGTAGCGCAGCGACTCGGGAAGTTGCAGTGCCGGATCGGCGAGGAACACCGCGAGCATCGACGGGACGAACTCGAGGATGCTCACGCGCTCCTCACGCGACACGCGTGCCAGGTATGCGGGGTCGCGGTGCCCACCCGGAACTGCGACGACGAGGCGTGCCCCGACCTGTAGGGGGTAGAACAGCTCCCACACCGACGCGTCGAACGTGATCGGTGTCTTGTGGAGCGCGGCGTCACCGGCGCCGAGGTCGTATCGCTCGCGCATCCACGCGATCTGGTTCGCGACCGAAAGATGGCTCACCGCAACACCCTTCGGACGTCCGGTGGAGCCGGACGTGAAGATGACGTAGGCGGTGTTGTCGGGTCGCAGCGGTGCGACGCGGTCGGCGTCGGTGAGCGGCGCGTCGGAGACGTTCGACGGCGCATCGATCTCCAGCACCGGTGCCGCGGCGGGCAACGAACCCCGATCGACTGCGGTGGTGAGCACGACGACGGGCCGCGCGAGGTCGAGCACGTACTCGGTGCGGTCGGCGGGATGTTCGGGGTCGAGCGGAACGTACGCTCCCCCGGCCTGCAAGATCGCGTAGATCGCGACCATCATCTCGATCGACCGGCCGGTGTACACGCCGACGAGGCTCTCGGGGCCCACTCCGAGTCCGGCGAGGTGCCGCGCGAGACGGTTCACCCGCGACGCGAACTGCGCGTACGTCAGTGTCGTGCCCTCGAAGATCAGTGCCGGCGCGTCCGGGGTGCGGGCGACCTGCTCGTCGAAGCGGGCGAGCAGGGTCTCGTCGACGGCCCCCGCATCGGTCGCATTGATGTCGGACAGCAGACGGATCTCGTCGTCGCCGCGCAGGTCGATGTGGCCGACCGCGACCTCCGGCGCACTCACCGCGGCGTCGACGAGCGCGACGAGGCGCTGCGCGGCCTGCGCGATGGTGTGTTCGGTGAACAGGTCGGTGGCATAGGTGATCGAGCCGTCGATGCCGAGGCGCCGTCCGTCGGCGTCGAAGGTCTCCCCGAGGTGGATCTCGAGGTCGAGCTTGGCGCCGGTCGCGCCGGGCTCGACGGTGCTCAGCCGCAGCCCGGGCAGGTCGATCTCCGAGCGCGTGAAGTTGTGCACCACGAGCAGGGTCTGGAACAGCGCCGAGTAGGCCGTGGAGCGGACCGGGTCGAGCAGTTCGACGAGGCGCTCGACCGGCACGTCAGGGTGCGAGAAGGCTGCGAGGTCGACGTCGCGCACCTGGTCGAGGATCTCGTCGAAGGTGGCGCCGGCGTCGATGCGGGTGCGCAGCACGAGGGTGTTGCCGAACATGCCGACGAGGTCGTCGAGGGCTTCCTCGCCGCGACCGGCGATCTGGGTGCCGATCGGGATGTCGCTGCTCCCCGACCAGCGGGCCAGCAGCACCGCGACGGCCGCGTGGGCGAGCATGAACAGCGTGATGCCTCGTTCGCGGGTGAACTGTTCGACGCGGTCGGCGAGCTCGGCGTCGAGAACGATGGGGACGGTCGCGCCCCGCGACGACTGCACGGGCGGACGCGGCCGGTCGGTGGGCAGTTCCACCAGGTCGGGCAGGTCGGTGAGGGTGTCGGTCCAGTACGCAAGCTGGCGGGCGAGCAGCGACTGCGGGTCGTCCTCGCTGCCGAGCAGCTTCTGCTGCCAGAGCGCGTAGTCGGCGTACTGCACGCGCAACGGCGACCAGCCGGGCTCGGCACCTTCGCGACGCGCGAGATAGGCGGTGACGACGTCGCGCGACAGCGGTGCCTGCGACCCGCCGTCACTGGCGATGTGGTGGGCGACGACGGCGAGGACGTGCTCGTCGTCGGCGAGACGGAACAGCCGGGCACGCACGGGTACGTCGACGGTGAGATCGAAACCGCGCGTGACGACATCGGTGAGGACCGCGGTGATCTCGTCGGCCGCGACGTCCTGCGGTCCGAGATCGGAGGCGGCCTCGCCGGCAGGCACGATCACCTGCGACGGACCGGTGTCGCTGTCGGGGAAGACGGTGCGCAGCGCTTCGTGACGGTCGAGGACGTCGAGCAGCGCGGCTTGCAGCGCAGGCACGCCGAGGTCGCCGCTCAGGCGCAGCACCATCGGGATGTTGAAGGCGGCCGAGCCGGGATCGAAGCGGTTGAAGAACCACATGCGCTGCTGCTGGAGCGACAGCGGGATGCGGTCGGGTCGGTCGACGGCGACGAGGTCGGGACGGCCCCCGGAACCGGCGGTGCGTGCGACGGCGGTGGCCAGCGCGGCGACCGTGGGAGCGTCGAACACCGTGCGCACGGGCACGGTGGTGTGCAGGGCGGCACCGAGCCGCGCGACCAGCTGGGTCGCGTTGAGCGAGTTGCCGCCGAGCGCGAAGAAGTCGTCGTCGAGGCCCACACGGTCGACGCCGAGCAGGTCGGCATAGACGGACGCGACTGTCTGCTCCACCGGTGTCTCGGGTGCGCGGAAGGCGCGCGCCTCGAAACCGGGGACGGGCAGTGCCTTCCGGTCGAGCTTGCCGTTGGCGGTGATGGGCAGCGCGTCGAGGACGAGGATCTGCGCGGGCACCATGTACGAGGGCAATTCGTCGGCGAGCCGGTCCCGCAATTCGTGCGGGTCGGCCGTGGCGCCGGTCGTGGGAACGACGTAACCGATGAGGCGTTCGCCGGTACGCGCGTCGGTGTGCAGGACGACGACGGCCTGGGCCACCTCGTCGGCGCGGCTCAGAGCCGCCTCGATCTCGCCGAGTTCGATGCGCAGGCCACGTACCTGCACCTGCGCGTCGCTGCGGCCGACGAAGTCGAGTTCACCGGTCGCGGTGCGACGCACGAGGTCGCCGGTGCGGTACATGAGCCCACCGGTGAACGGGTTCGCGACGAACCGCGCGGCCGTGAGTCCCGGCTGCGCGTTGTAGCCGCGCGCGAGACCGGCACCCGACAGGTACAGCTCGCCGATGACGCCGTCGGGCACGGGATGCAGACGCGTGTCGAGGACGACGGCACCGGCACCTTCGATGGGCACACCGATGGTGATGCGGTCGCCCGGCGTGAGCGGCGCGGTCTCGGTGATGATGATGGTGGTCTCGGTGGGACCGTAGCTGTTGACGAAACGGCAGACGGGACCGAACTTCTCGACGAGTTCCGGCGGGCACACGTCGCCGCCGATCACCACGGATTCGAGGTCGGGCAGGTCGTCGGGGGTGACGGTGCCGAGCGCGGCGGGCGCGGTGATGATGTGCGTGATGCGTTCGCGGCGCAGCAGGTCGGTCAGTTCGGTGCCGGCGACGATGTGCGGCGGCACGACCACCACGGTGGCACCCGCGGAGAACGCCGAGATCTGCTCGAACACCGAGGCGTCGAAGCTCGACGACGAGAACCGCAGCATCCGCGAGCCGGTGCCGAGCCCGAGTTCGGGCCGGTGGTCGGCGGTGAAGGCGTCGAGGCCGCGGTGGGTGACGACGACACCCTTCGGCGTGCCGGTGGAACCGGACGTGTAGATCATGTACGCCGCCGAGTCCGCACGCACCGCGGAAGTCACCGGCGCAGAAGGATAATCGTCGGCGTCGATGCTCAGCCACGGAACATGCGACGGTCCGTCGCCGAGTCCGAGGATCGCGCGGGAGTCGGTGAGCAGGTATGCGATACGCGCTGCGGGCAGTGCGGGATCGACGGGCACGAACGCCGCGCCGGTCTTGACCACGGCCCACAGGGCAACGACAGCGTCGAGGCTGCGCGGGAACGACAGTGCCACCACCGTTTCCGGTCCGGCACCGTGGTCGATCAGCTTGTGCGCCAGACGGTTGGAGGCGTGGTCGAGTTCGGTGTAAGTGAGCTGCCGGTCGCCGTCCACCACCGCGATACCGTCCGGGTTCGCGGCGACACCGGTGGCCAGGATCTCGGGGAAGGTCTTCTGCGGCAGCGGCGTCGGCACCGAGTACGACAGTGCCCGATCGGTCTCGGCGTCCGACAGCAGTGCGATGTCGCCGACGGCAGCCGTCGGGTCGGCCGTGCTCGCGTCGAGCAATTGCACCCACCGCGCGGCGAGATCGACGGCGGTCGTCTCGTCGAACAGGTCCGTCGCGTAGGTGAGTTCGGCGGCCAACCCGCCGGTTTCGTCCTCGCGCAGCGCGATGTCGATGTCGAACTTGGCGATGCCCAGATCCGCCTCGAGCGGCTCGACCCGCAGACCGGGCAGTTCGAGTTCACCGATGCCCTGGTTCTGCAACGACAGCGCAACCTGGAAGAGCGGCGAGTGACTCTGCGAACGCACCGGATCGACGGCTTCGACCACCTGGTCGAACGGCACGTCGGCGTGCGAGAAGGCCGCGAGATCGATAGTGCGGACCTGCTCGAGGAACTCCGCGAACGACGCCGCGGGATCGATGCGGGTGCGCAGGACGAGGGTGTTGACGAACATTCCGACGAGGTCGTCGAGGGCACGATCACCGCGACCGGCGACCGGCGTGCCCACCGACACGTCCTCGGTGTTGCCGAGACGCGCGAGCAGCACGGCGAGGGCGGCGTGCAGGACCATGAAGCGGGTCGCGCCGTGGGCGTGGGCGAGACGGTCGATGCGGGCGAGGACGTCGGGGGCGATCCGGAAGCCGGTATTGGCACCCCGGTAGGACGCCGCCGCGGGTCGCGGCCGGTCGGCGGGCAGTTCGAGGACGGCCGGGGTGTCGGCGAGGACCGAGGTCCAGTAGTCGAGTTGCTGCGTGATCGGTGCCTGCGGATCCTGCGGGTCGCCGAGCACGGTGCGCTGCCACAGCGCGAAGTCGGCGTACTGCACCGGCAACGGTTCCCAGGCGGGCTGTGCGTCGTCGAGGCGCGCGGAGTAGGCGACAAGGACGTCGCGTGCCAGCGGCACGGTCGACGCACCGTCGGCGCTGATGTGGTGGACGACCACCACGAGCACGTGGGTGCGGTCGTTCTCCCGGAACAGCGCGCCGCGGATGGGGACCTCGCGGGTGACGTCGAAGCCGCGTCCCATCACTCCGACGATCGCGGTGTGCAGGGCGTCGGTGTCGGGTGTGTCGATCGGGGTGAGGTCGAGCGGCACGTCGCCGGTGGCCAGCACGTGCTGCGACGGTCCGGCCTCGTGTTCCGGGAAGACGGTGCGCAGTGCTTCGTGCCGGTCGAGCACGTCGCGGACGGCGGCGGTGAGGGCGTCGATGTCGAGGTCGCCGTGCAGGCGCACCGCGAGCGGGATGTTGTAGAGCGGGGACGTCGGGTCGAAGCGGTTGAGGAACCACATGCGCTGCTGCGCGTACGACAGCGGTACCCGCGCTGGGCGTTCCTGCGGCACGAGCGGCAGCCGCTCCCCCGTGCCGATGTGCGAGCCGGCCGTCTCGGCGAGCGCCTGCACGGTCGATCCCTCGAACACCGCGCGCACCGGCACCGTGGTGCCGAGCGCTTCCCCGATCCGGGCCACGAGCCGGGTCGCGATGAGCGAGTTGCCGCCGAGCGCGAAGAAGTCGTCGTCGAGACCCACGCGTTCGACGCCGAGCAGTTCGGCGACGATCTCGGCCACCGTCTCCTCGACAGGGTTGGTGGGGGCACGGAACTCGCGGGTGACCGGGTCGGGCGCGGGCAGGGCCTTGCGGTCGAGCTTGCCGTTGACCGTAACGGGCACCGTCTCGATCGGCACGATCTGCGAGGGCACCATGTAGGACGGCAGGACGTCGGCGACGGCGCTGCGCAGCGCATCGGCGTCGACCTCGGCGCCGTCGCGGGGCACGACGTAGCCGACGAGCCGTTCGCCGGTGTGGGCGTCGCGGTAGACGTCCACGACGGCGTGCGCGACGGTGTCCTGACGGCTCAGCATCGCCTCGATCTCACCGAGTTCGATACGCAGACCACGCAGCTTGACCTGCGCGTCGCTGCGGCCGACGAACTCGAGTTCGCCCGACGCGCGCCGGCGCACGAGGTCGCCCGTGCGGTACATGAGGCCACCGGTGAACGGGTTCGCGACGAACCGCGAGGCCGTCATCCCGGGCCGGTCGTGGTAGCCGCGGGCCAGCGCCTGGCCGGCCAGATACAGCTCACCCAGGACACCGTCGGGCACGGGCTGCAGGCGTGCGTCGAGCACGACGGCACCGGCACCTCGGATGGGCCGGCCGATGGTGATGGCACCGCCCGCGACCAGCGCATCGGTCATCGTGATGACGATCGTGGTCTCGGTGGGGCCGTAGCTGTTGAAGAACCGGCAGCGCGGCGCGAACCGCTCGACCAGTTCGGGCGGGCACACGTCGCCGCCGACCACGACGGCCTCGAGTTCCGGCAGCCTCGCCGGGTCGACACCACCGAGCGCGGCCGGTGCGGTGAGCACGTGGGTGACGTTGTGGCGCAGCAGGAACGCGTCGAGATCGGCACCGGCGACGACCTCGGGCGGCGCGACCACCATGGTGGCTCCGGCACCGAAGGCGGCGAGCATCTCGAAGACCGACGCGTCGAAGCTCGCCGACGAGAACCGTAGTACCCGCGACTGCGCGGTGAGTCCGAGTTCGGTGCGGCACTCGGCGGTGAAGGCGTTGAGGCCGCGGTGCGTGACCACGACGCCCTTCGGGGTGCCGGTCGAACCGGACGTGTAGATCATGTACGCCGCGACGTCGGGTGCGACGTCGACGTCGAGTGCGTCGGTCGACACCTCGGCGCACCGGTCGGTGACGTCGCCGGAATTCAGCTCGAGCCAACGGAAGTCGACTGCCGGAGCGATCTCGCTCATGGTCAGGCCGAAGGCGGCACCCGAGTCCGAGAGCATGAAACCGATGCGATCGACGGGCAGCTTCACGTCGATCGGCACGAACGCCGCGCCGGTCTTCGCGACCGCCCACACCGCGACCAGCGACTCGATGGTCCGCTCGAAGGCCAGGGCCACCACGGTTTCCGGTCCGGCGCCCTCGGCGAGGAGGACATGAGCCAGGGCGTTGGAACGTTCGTCGAGTTCGCGGTAGGTGAGCTGGCGCGTCTCGTCCACGGCGGCAACACCGTTCGGCGACGCAGCGACACCGGCGGCGAGGATCTCCGGCAGCGTCCGGATGCGGATCGATTCCGGGCGCGCGGCGTCGAGTGCCCGGGCGGTCTCGTCGGCGTCGAGATACGGCAGGTCGCCGACGGGGCTGCGCGGGTCGTCGAGCAGCTGTGCCAGCATGCGGTTCCAGCGCTCGGCGGTGCGGGCGGCGGTGGACGCGTCGAACAGGTCGGTGGCGTAGGTGAGGGTGCCGGCCAGGGCGCCGTCGTCGTCGCGGAGCGTGAATTCGAGGTCGAACTTGGCGATGCCGAAGTCGGGCACGATCGGTTCGACCCGCAGCCCGGGCAGTTCGAGGTCGCTGGGATGCGCTTCCTCTACGGACAGCGCGACCTGGAACAGCGGTGCGCTGTTCTGCGACCGCACGGGGTCGACGGCCTCGACGACCTGCTCGAACGGCACCTGGACACGGGCGAAGGCGTCGAGGTCGACGTCGCGGACGGTGGCGACGATGTCGTCGAAGCCGGCAGCCGGGGCGACCGGGGTTCGCAGCACGAGGGTGTTGACGAACATGCCGATGAGGTTGTCGAGGCGGCGATCGCCACGACCGGCGACCGGCGTGCCCACGGACACGTCGTCGGTCGCACCGAGACGGGCGAGCAGCACGACGAGCGCGGCATGCAGCACCATGAACCGGCTCACGCCGTGGGCCTGCGCGTAGGCGTCGAGGCGGCGGACGGTGTCGGGATCGACGGTGAACGGCACCGCCGCGCCCCGGAACGACGAGCTCGCGGGTCGCGGCCGGTCGGTGGGCAGTTCGAGCAGCGCCGGTGCGCCGGCGAGTGTCGTGGTCCAGTGGTCGAGTTCGCGTGCGGCGGTCTCGGTGGGGGCGCCCGGTGCGCCGAGCAGCTCGCGCATCCACAGCGCGTAGTCGGCGTACTGCAGCGGCAGCGGCTCCCAGAGCGGTGCCCCACCTGTGGCGCGCGCGGAGTAGGCGAGCACGAGGTCGGTGGCGAGGACCTGGGTGGACCAGCCGTCGATGGCGATGTGGTGCACGACCATCACGACGACGTGGCTGCCGTCGGCGCACTCGAGCAGCGTCAGCTCGAGCGGCGGTTCGACGGTGATGTCGAATCCGCGTGCGGTCAGCTTCCGGATGCGTTCGGAGAGATCGATTTCCGCCACTGTCTCGGTGCCGGCGGTGAGCACGGGACGATCCCGCAGCGCATCGTCGACGGAGAGGATGTTCTGGTACGGCCCGGCATCGGAGTCCGGGTAGATCGTCCGGAGCGTCTCGTGCCGTTCGAGGATGTCGACGACCGCCGCGCGCAGGGCGTCGAGGTCGAGGTCGCCGCGCAGCCGCAGGGCGGCGCCGACGTTGTAGGCGCCGGAGCCGGGGTCGAACCGGTTGACGAACCACATGCGGGTCTGCGCCGGCGACAACGGAATCCGGTCGGGGCGCGGACCGGCCACGGGAACGGTCGCGACGGCACCGGTGCCGCGGGCACGGTCGACGGCGGCGGCGAGGCCTTCGACGGTGGGATCGTCGAACAGCGCGCGGATCCCGATGGCGGCGTCGAACGTCTCGCTGACGCGGGCGATCAATCGGGTTGCGCCGAGCGAATTCCCGCCGAGCTGGAAGAAGTTCGACGACGCACCCACCTGCTCGACTTCGAGCAACTCGCCCATGATGCGGGCGACGGCGGCCTCGGTGTCGGTGCGCGGCGCGATGTAGGCGGCGGAGGCATCGACGTCCGGTTCGGGCAGCGCCGCCCGGTCGATCTTGCCGTGCGCGGTGACGGGTAGGTCGTCGAGCAGCACGAGCACCGACGGCACCATGTGGCGGGGTACGCGATCGGCGACAGTCGCGAGCACCGCGTTCTCGTCCGGCCGCTCACCGGTGGCGACGGCGTAGGCGGCGAGATAGTCGCCGTGCCGGCCGGTGCGCAGCGTGACGACGGCCTGCGTGATGCCGGGATGCGCGAGCAGCGCGCTCTCGATCTCGCCGAGTTCGACGCGCTGACCGTTGAGTTTGACCTGGAAGTCGGTGCGGCCGAGATATTCGAGTTCGCCGTCGCGGTTCCACCGGACGCGGTCGCCGGTGCGGTACATCCGGTCGCCGGAGTTCCCGAAGGCGTTCGCGACGAAGCGGTCGGCGGTGGCGGCGGGACCGGCCTGGTAGCCCCGCGCGACCTGCGAGCCCACCACGTACAGCTCACCCGGCACCCCGACGGGGACCGGACGCAGCGCGGCGTCGAGGACGAGGAAACGGGTGTTCCACACGGGCCGGCCGAGCGGCACCTGCTCGGCATCGTCACGACGTGCGGTGCCGTGCGCGACCTGCACCATCGCGGTGCGATACGCGACCTGCACCATCGCGGTGCGATGCGCGACCTGCACCGTCGTCTCCGTCGGGCCGTAGAGGTTGTGGACCTCGGCGCCGAGCACCTCGCGGACGCGGGCGGCAGTCGTGGCCCGGAGTGCTTCACCGCCGGAGAACACTGCGCGCAGCGACGAGGCGTCGATCCCGGTGTGCTGTGCCTCGGCGACGAACAGGTCGAGCACCGACGGCACGAACTGCGCGATGGTGACGCGTTCGCGGTGGACGACGGACGCGAGGTAGGCGGGGTCTGCGTGCCCGTCGCGGTCGGCGATCACCAACCGCGACCCGCTCTGCAGCGGCAGGAACAACTCCCACACCGACGCGTCGAAGGTGAAGGGCGTCTTGTAGAGCACGGTGTCGGCGGCGTCCGGTGCGAAAGCCGCGCGCATCCAGGCGAGCTGGTTGTGCAGGGCGCCGTGCGTCACCGCGACACCCTTGGGCCGGCCCGTCGAACCGGAGGTGAAGAGCACGTAGGCGAGGTTGCCGGGGCGGAGGGCGGGTCGTTCGTCGTCGGTCAGTGGGTCGCCGCAGTATCCGTCGACGTCGGACACGTCGAGCACGCGCAGGTCGGCGGGCAGGCTGTCGCGGGTCTCGTCGGTCGCGAGCACGAGCTGCGGTGCGGCGGTGGTGAGGACGTGGGCGGTGCGCTGGGCCGGCTGGTCGGGATCGACCGGCACGTACGCTCCACCGGCGGCGAGCACGGCGTAGATCGCGACCAGCTGGTCGTAGGAGCGCGGAACGGCCACGGCGACACGCGTTTCCGCAGCGACACCCTCCGCCAGGAGCCGGCGGGCGAGACGATGCACATCGGACGCGAACTCGGCGTAGGTCGACACCGACCCGTCGACGACGACGGCCGGCGCATCGGGCGTCCGCGCGACCTGCTGTTCGAACAGCGCGACGACGTCCCCGGCGGGCACCGGGTGCGCGGTGTGGTTCCAGGAGTCGAGGACCCGCTCGCGTTCGCCGGGCAGGAACACGTCGACGGCGCCGACGGCCTCGTCGGGACGCTCGGCGACGAACGTCAGGATCTGCGTGAAACGCCGGGCGAGTTCGGCGACGGTCGCGGCATCGAAGACGTCGGTGCGGTAGCGCAGGCTCAGTCGCAGGTGCGGTTCGAGCAGCGCCATGAGCGAGAGCGGGTAGTGCGTGGCGTCGCGGGCGTCGACATCGGTGACGCGCATGCCGGCGATGTCGGTGGTCTCGTCGAATCCGGCGCGGTCGACGGGATACGACTCGAAGACGGTCAGCGTGTCGAAGAGGGTGCCTGTGCCGATGCGGTCCTGGATGGCGCCGAGGCCGACGAACTGCTGGTCGAGCAAGGCGGTCTGCTCGCCCTGCAGCCGCAGCACGAGGTCGGCGACCGTTTCGGTGTCGTCGATCCGCACCCGCACGGGCAGGGTGTTGATGAACAGGCCGAGCATGTTCTCGACATCGGGCAGGTCGGCGGGCCGGCCGGAGACGGTCGCGCCGAACACGGCGTCGCGGGCACCCCAGTGCCGGGCGAGCAGCAGGCCCCAGGCGGTCTGGACGATGGTGTTGAGGGTCGCGCCGGTGCGGCGTGACAGCTGTCCGAGAGCGTCGATGTCGTCGGCGTCGAGGTCGATGTCGATCTGGACGGGCGCGTCGTCGACGGCGTCGGTGGCCCCGGGCGCGACCAGCGTGGGTTCGTCGAGGTCGGCGAAGGCCTCCGCCCATGCGTCGAGGGCGCGGTCGGTGTCCTGCCGGTCGAGCCAGGCCAGGTAGTCGCGGTAGGACGCGGGAGTGGGCGGTGCCGCCTGTCCGCCGGCGGCGTAGCCGACGAGGAGTTCGCGCACGAGCAGCGGCATCGACCAGCCGTCGAGCACGATGTGGTGGTTGGTGAGCGCGAGGACGGCGCGCTGCTCGGGGAGCCGGACGAGGACGGCGCGCAGCAGCGGCGGATGCGCGAGATCGAAGCGGGCGAAGCGTTCGGTGTCGAGGAGCGCTTGCAGGTCGCTGCGCGGGTCGGACGATCCGGTGAGATCGACTTCTCGCCAAGGCATCTCGACCTGATCCAGAACGAGCTGGACCGGGGTTCCGGTGTCGTCGTGCACGAAGGCCGTGCGCAGAGCGGCGTGTCGTGCGAGCAGCGACGCGAAGGCCGCCTGCCAGCGACCGGCATCGACGTCGCCGGCGAGATCGAGGCGGAGTTGTGCGGTGTAGACGTCGACCGCGTCGACGGACAGCGCGGCGTGGAAGGCCAGACCGGTCTGCAGAGGCGAGAGCGGCCAGATGTCGGCGAGTCGCCCGAAGCGGTCCTCCCACTGCTCGATCTGCTGCTGGTGGGTGTGCACGAGCGGCACGTCGGATGGGGTGAGACCGCCGGCGTCGGGTCGCTGTGTGTGCGCGGCGAGGCCGACGAGTGCGTCCTTCCACCGCTCGGCGAGCGCGCCGACCGTCTCGGCGGAGATCACCCGCGGCACATAGGTGAACGACGCGGTGAGGTGCGCACCGTCGGGGCCGTCGACGACCATCGCGTTGATGTCGACGGCGACCGACGCGGCCATCTGCGACGCGCGGTTGGGGTCGAGGGCGAGATCGAGCGGCACCCAGCCGATCTCGCGGATCTCGTCGGCGATGTGGCCGGAGGTGAGGCGGCCGAGATAGTTGAACGACACCTGCGCGGTGGGCAGGTCGGCGAGGACCGGCGACGTCTGCGCGTCGAGGTGTCGCAGGATGCCGTATCCGACACCGTTGTTCGGGACGGCGGCGAGTCGTTCCTTGACGGCCTTGACCACGGAGGCGCTCGCACGTCCTCCGGCGGAGGCGTCGGTGAGATCGAGGTCGTCGGCGAGGTCGAGACGCACGGGATACGCGCTGGTGAACCAGCCGACGGTGCGGGCCAGGTCGACGGTGCCGGTGGCGTCGAGGTCGCGGCCGTGCCCTTCGAGGGTGAGCAGTAGCGAGCGATGCCCGTCCTGGGCAGCGGCGAGCGCGAGGGCGGTGAGCAGTCCGTCGGCGGTGCCGCTGCCGTACAGCTCGGGCAGTCGGGTGAGCACCGCGTCGGTCACGCTCGGGTCGAGATCGATGCGGACGGTCGCGGTAGTCGCGAGGGTGTCGATCTCCGGGTCGAGCGGTGCGACTCCGGCGAGTAGTGCTGCACCACTGAGGGTTTCGGTCCAGTAGTCGAGTTCGCCCGCGTGGTCGCGGGCAGTGTCGTGCAGGGCGTGCGCCCAGCGACGGTAGGAGGTGCCCACCTCGGGAAGCGACGGCGTTTGTCCTGCCGCGACCTGCATCCACGCCTGACCGAGATCGGGCAACAGCACCCGCCACGACACGCCGTCGACCACCAGGTGGTGCGCAACGAGCAGCAATCGGCCCTGCTCGCCGGGTTCGGCGACGTCGAACCACACGACGCGCAGCACGAGACCGGATTCCGGATCCAGATCGTGGGCAGCAGCGTCGCATTCGTCGTCGACGTAAGCGTCCGCCGAGACGGTGTCGGCGACCGGGATGCGGGTGATCCACGCGTCGAGATCCGGCAGTGCGGCGTGCGTGCGCCACTGCCCGTCGCGCAGTGTGGAGCGCAGGATGTCGTGCCGGGCGACGACGGCCGCGAGCGCGGCCCGCAGGTCGTCGTAGGTCAGATCCGCGGGAGTGGAGACGAGGACGGCCTGCGCGAAGGTGGAATAGTCGCCGCGCCCGAGCATCTCGTGCACGATGGGCGTGATCGGGATGTCGCCCACGCCTCCGCCGGGCAGTTCGTCGAGGACGAGTGCGGTGGGGACGGCGGTCGCGACCCGCGCGAGCGCCGCGATGGTCTTGTGTTCGAAGATCTGCCGGGCGGTGATGTGCAGTCCGGCGGCCTTGGCGCGGGCGGCGAACTGCATCGCGACGATGCTGTCGGCGCCGAGGGCGAACAGCGAGTCGTCGACGCCGATGCGCTCGACGTCGAGCAGTCCGGTGGCGATCTCGGCGAGGAGGCGTTCGGATTCGGTTTCGGGGGCGCGGAACTCGGCAGTGGCGAACTGCGGTGCCGGGAGGGCGGCGCGGTCGAGTTTGCCGGCGGGGGTCACCGGGATCTCGGTGAGTTCGACAACGGCGGCGGGCACCATGTGCGACGGGAGGACGCGAGCGACGCCGTCGAGCAACGCCTGCATATCGAAGGTCGCGCCGGATTCCATACGTACGTACGACACGGGCACGACGGAGCTGCCACTGTCGTGCACGACGGTCGTCGCGAAGTCGACGCCGTCCTGATCGAGCAGGGCGTTGTCGATCTCGCCCAGTTCGATGCGGAAGCCGCGGATCTTCACCTGGAAGTCGGAGCGGCCCACGAAGTCGAGCTGGTGATCGGGTGTCCACCGCACCTCGTCGCCGGTGCGGTACAGGCGCGTTCCGGGCTCGAAAGGATTGGCCACGAACCGATCCGCGGTCTGCCCGGGACGGCGATGGTAACCACGCGCCAGTGCCGGTCCGCCGAGATACAGCTCGCCGACGAAGCCGACGGGCACCGGCCGCAGGCGACGGTCGAGCACGACGGCGACGACCCCGTCGAGGGGACGTCCGATGGTGATCGGGTCGCCGGGGGCCAATGGGTCGCCGGCGGTGACGACGATGGTGGTCTCGGTGGGCCCGTAACTGTTGGTGAACCGGCAGGTGGGAGCGAAGCGTTCGACAAGGTCGGCGGTGCACACGTCGCCGCCGACGACGACGGCCTCGAGGTCCGGCAGACCCGCGGGGTCGACGGTGTTGAGCACGGTGGGCGCCGAGACGATGTGCGTGACCCGGTGGGTGCGCAGGACGTCGACGAGCTCGTCGCCGCCGAGGACGTGCGGCGGCGCCACGACCATGGAGGCACCGGCGCTGAAGGCCTGCAGCATCTCGAAGATCGACGCGTCGAAGCTCGCCGACGAGAACCGGAGCATCCGCGAGCTCGTGCCGAGCGCGAGTTCGGGGCGGGCGTCGGCGGCGAAGGTCGCGAGCCCGAGATGGGTGACGACCACGCCCTTCGGGGTGCCGGTGGAGCCCGAGGTGTAGATCATGTACGCCGAGTTCTCCGGCACGGCCCGCGAGCGCACCGTCTCGACGTCTGTACCCGAGGGGAGCGGGTCATCCACAGCGATCCAGCGGGGTCCGGACGGCAGCTCCGCGATCCGGCTGCGCACGGTAAGCCCGAGCTGCGCACCGGAATCACCCACCATGTAGGCGATCCGGTCGGCCGGGAGCGCCGGGTCGATCGGGACGAAGGCCGCGCCGGTCTTCGCCACTGCCCACACCGCAATCAGCGCGTCGGCGCCGCGGTCCATGCTCAGCGCCACGAAGGTCTCGGGGGCAGCCCCGGCCTCGACGAGCTGTGCGGCGAGACGGTTCGAGAGGTCGTCGAGTTCGCGGTAGGTGACCTGCCGGTCGCCGTCGATGATCGCGACACCGTCGGGATTGCGGCGCACGCCGTCGGCGAGGAAGTCGGCGAACAGGCGCACGGGCTGCGCGGGCAGTCCGCGATACGGGACGAGGCGCTCGTATTCGTCGTCGTGCAGGACAGGTAGCGTGCCGATGGTGCGGTCGGAGTCGGCGAACTCGCCGAGATACTCGACGAATCGTGTGTGGTGCGAGCGCAGTTCGTCGACCGTGTACAGGTGGGGGTTGGCCTCGAGGTCGATGTGGGCGGGCTGTCCCGGTGCGCTCGGGTAGATGTTGAGCGAGAGGTCGTCGACCGGTCCGGTGCTCAGCACGTGCCGGCGGCCGACCGAATCGCCGTAGCGGATCTCGTGGTCGAACATCATGATGTTGACCGCGGGTCCGAAGAATCCGCGGTCGGCACTGCCGTAGCCGGTGTCGCGGCGCATGTCCTCGTGCCGGTACCGCTGGTGACGCAGTGCCCCGGTGAATTCGAGCTGCATCCGGTCGATCAGATCGTCGCGGCTGCCGTCCGGTTCGACGGCCACGCGGATCGGGACGACGTTGGAGACCATGCCGCCGGAACGACGCAGGCGGACGGTGGTGCGGGCCGAGACCGGGAGGCTGAGCACCACGTCGGTCTCGCCGGTGACGCGAGCGAGGAAGGCCGCGAACGCTGCGGCGACCACGGTCGCGAAGGTCGTGGTCTTCTCGCGCTCGGCGATCATCCGGTCGACCGCGGCCTCGACCCGCTCGGGCAGCGGCGCGCTGAACCGGACGGGGTGCGGGCCGACGGGCGCGGCGCGACCGGCGAGGCTGATGGGGTGCGGCAGATCGCGGATGCGGTCGGCCCAGTAGTCGCGGTCGCTGACGAATCGGGCCGAGTCGCGGTAGCGCTGTTCGTCTTCGACGATCTCCGGCAGCGGGCTCACGTCGAAGCGGGCGGGCTCGCGGTGCTGCACCGCGGCGCTGTAGCGCTCGGCGGTGCGGGTGTCGAAGGTCGTCGCCCCGTAGCCGTCGAGGGCGATGTGGTGGATCCGGGTGTAGACGAAATGGCGGTCGTCGGCGATGCGCAGGACCGCGCACACGATCAAACGGTCTTCGAGCATGTCGAGGGGCGTGCGGTACTCGGCTCGCATCCAGGCGAGGGCCGCCGCCTCGGGATCGTCCTCGTCGCGCAGGTCGAGGATGGTGGCGCGGTCCTCGAGGGTGTGGTCGATGACCTGACGAGGGTGGCCGTCGACCTCGAAGATGCGGAGCATGCCGGTGCCGAGTTCGCGGGCGGTGGCGGCGCCGGCGTCGGCGAAGATCTCGGGATCGAAGTCGCCACGGACGTCGACGTACTGGGCGATGGTCAGTGGAATGTCGCCAAGCAGATGCTGGGCGAACCAGATTCCGCGCTGTGCCGACGAGAGCGGGAAACCGTCGCCGTCCTCCCCTACCTGCGACGATGCAGGCACATGCTGCTGTTCCACTTATCTCCCCGGGCGCGCACGATCCGCACGGGTGTGCGCATCACAGAAACGGCGCTGTCTCCCCGACACGGCGCCTAATTCCGACCACCGTATCGTGCCTGAATCGCCGTTCGTTTCTCAGGCCGAATGTTGATTCGCGACAGATCGTGTCCGTAGTGCTCGAGCAGTCGCGGGTCCATTATCCGCCGCCACAGGGGCGGGAACAGCGCCAGGATGATCAATACCGCGTAGCCGGCCGGCAGCTGCGGCGCCTGCGGCATGGACCGCAGGGTCTGGTAACGGCGCAGGGGATTGGCGTGGTGGTCGCTGTGCCGCTGCAGGTTGTAGAGGAACAGGTTGGAACACACGTGGTTGCTGTTCCAGCTGTGCTGGGGTTGAACCCGTTCGTAGCCGCCGTCCGGTCGCTTCTCGCGCAACAGACCGTAGTGCTCGAGATAGTTGGCGCCCTCGAGGAACATGATCGCCATGACGGCCTGGACGACGAGCCACGGAGCGATCGACCAGCCGAACACCGCGATGAGCACGGCGTAGAGAACGACGCTCAGCGCCCATGCGTTGAGGATGTCGTTGTGCCGCACGTTCCAGAAGGACGTACCGCGACGCTCGAGGCGGCCCTTCTCGTAGCGGATCGCCGAGCGGAGGCTGCCGAACACCGAGCGCGGCAGGAACCGCCAGTAGCTCTCGCCCATGCGGGCGGTGGCCGGGTCCTCCGGGGTCGCGACGCGCGCGTGGTGTCCACGATTGTGTTCGACGTAGAAGTGGCCGTAGAACGACTGGGCGAGGGCGATCTTCGCGAGACGCCGCTCGAGGGTGGTGCGTTTGTGGCCGAGTTCGTGCGCCGCATTGATGCCGACACCGCCGACGATGCCGAGCGTGGCGGCCATCGCGAATCGTTCGGCGCCGCCCATGGGCTGCGACACCCACATCCAGCACCCGAAGGCCAGGCCCGCGTATTGGAGCGGGAGATAGAGATAGGTGCAGTAGCGGTAGTACCGGTCGTTCTCGAGGGTCCGCATCATGCTCTCGGGCGGATTGCTCGTGTCGAGTTTCGCGAACGCGTCGACCAGCGGGCAGATGATGGCGATGACCAGTGCACCGGTGGCCCAGAAGACACCGAGGTGCAGATATTCGACGAGGAAGTAGGCGATGAACGGGCTCAGGGGGACGACGAGTCCGTACAGCCAGAGGCGCTTCTTGGGGTCGGTCCATCGATCGTGTGTCGCACTGCGAGGAGTAGCCGAATCCACAAACACCCATTCCCCCACGAAGGAAAAACCGTCCGGTACGAATCCCCCCGCACCGGAGAAAACAAACTGTTACCCCACGACTCGGATATACCTTACAAGCCGTACTTACCGACAGGTAGGTCCATACCTTCCTGTTGTGGTGGAGAGCACACGACGACGGCGCCGCACCGGAAGATGCGACGCCGTCGAACGCGGAATTCTCGAAAGGGTGCGATCTAGATGATGCGCACGCCCTGAGCCTGCGGGCCCTTCTGCCCCTGACCGATCTCGAACTCGACTCGTGCCCCCTCGTCCAGGGTCTTGAAGCCCGACCCCTGGATCTCGGAGTAATGGACGAAAACGTCTGCTCCCCCACCATCCTGCTCGATGAAGCCGAAGCCCTTTTCCGCGTTGAACCACTTGACAGTGCCCTGCGCCATACCACTTGCTCCTTGCATTCCCCCACGTCACCCCGACGTGCGGCCTAGATGGACCTCGATCATCGCATTGATCCGGACATTCGTCGCGCCTTGTTTCCCGAGTCGTTACCGCAACCGAGAAAACGCGGATGAAATCGTGTTGCAGCACGGTGGCACCATGTAACCCGTGACTACCGAGGAGCAAGGCCAACTTCACCATCACATCAGCCGTCGGCTCGAGCAGTCGTCGAAGCTGCAGAACGTGCTCTACGAGATTCGCGGGCCGGTGCACGCCCACGCCGCGCGGCTCGAGGCCGAGGGGCATCGCATCCTCAAGCTCAACATCGGCAACCCCGCACCGTTCGGGTTCGAGGCGCCCGACACGATCGTGCAGGACATGATCGCGGCGCTGCCCCACGCGCAGGGCTACTCGGAGTCCAAGGGCATCGCCTCCGCCCGTCGCGCGATCGTCACGCGCTACGAACTCGTGCCTCGCTTCCCGAAGTTCGACATCAACGACGTCTACCTGGGCAACGGTGTCTCCGAGCTCATCACCATCACGATGCAGGCCCTACTCGACGACGGCGACGAGGTGCTCATTCCGGCACCCGACTACCCGTTGTGGACGGCGATGACCTCGCTGGCCGGTGGCACCCCGGTGCACTACCTGTGCGACGAGACCAACGACTGGAACCCGGACCTCGACGACATCGAGTCCCGGATCACCGAGCGCACCAAGGCGATCGTGGTGATCAACCCGAACAACCCGACGGGCGCCGTGTACTCGCAGGAGGTGCTCGAGGGGATCGTGCGCCTCGCGCGCAAGCACCAGCTGCTGCTGCTCGCCGACGAGATCTACGACAAGATCCTCTACGACGACGCCAAGCACATCTCCCTCGCCTCGCTGGCCCCCGACCTGCTCTGCCTGACCTACAACGGCCTGTCGAAGGCGTACCGCGTCGCCGGCTACCGGTCGGGCTGGATGGTCATCACCGGCCCGAAGGAGCACGCGGCAGGCTTCCTGGAAGGCATCGACCTGCTCGCCTCGACGCGCCTGTGCCCCAACGTGCCGGCCCAGCACGCGATCCAGGTGGCGCTCGGTGGCTATCAGAGCATCGAGGATCTCGTCCTGCCCGGCGGGCGCCTGCTCGAGCAGCGCGACGTCGCCTGGGAACGGCTCAACGCCATCCCGGGCGTGAGCTGCGTGAAGCCACGCGGTGCGCTGTACGCCTTCCCGCGTCTGGATCCGGAGGTCTACGACATCCACGACGACGAGAAGCTCGTGCAGGATCTGCTGCTGCAGGAGCGCATCCTCGTCACCCAGGGCACGGGCTTCAACTGGCCGAACCACGACCATCTGCGGATCGTCACGCTGCCGTGGGCACGCGATCTGGCGGTGGCGATCGAGCGGATCGGCAACTTCCTGTCCTCCTACAAGCAGTAGGAGGGCGGCTCCGACCTCGGGAAGATCATCGTTACCGAACAGTTACTTTGCGGTTTTCGGGACCAAAGTCCCTGTTTGGAGGCACGCGCTACCTACCCGAACGGACAGTTTGTCGGGTTCGTGACCATCGCCACACGCCAACCCCTCCCCAAGCCGGGGCCGGAACCAGTAATTTGTCTTATGGCACTAAGCACTACGCAATGTGCCGGGCTCCCTGATCGATCGCCATCCCCCCTGTGCGAGATCAGGTGACGGTGGCGGGGACACCCCCCCTGCTCCCCGCCACCACCAGCCCAAATCTCCTCGCTTCTTGGCTAGCCTGTCCGGGTGAATCACGGACACGGCCATTTCAGCCACGGACACGGTCACGGCCACGGGCAGGCCGAAAGTCCCATCCCGCTCGGCCCCATCGCCGCGAAGATCGTCGTCGGCCTACTGGCCGCAATCGGTCTCCTGGTGCTCTTCGGCACCGCCCTGCTGTGGCCGAGCAGCCGTTCCGTGGACATCCCCGCCCCCTTCCAGACCAGCGGCGGTGGCGCAGTCGTCACCGAGGCCGGGACGGTCGTCGAACAGAACACCGGACCGTGCGGCAGCCCGTCCTTCGGGCGCGTCTTCACCGGTGAGCCGTCCCCTCCCTCGAGCAACACCTTCGACTGCGAACGCAGCATCGTCGCCATCGAATCCGGTCCCGACGACGGCGCCCGGACCCTCCTCGAGGTGATCCCCGGCCCGGGTCAGCCCGAACTGCAGGCCGGCGACGAGATCCGCCTCGTCCGCCAGACCGATCCGGCGGGCGCCACCCAGTACTCCTTCTACGACTACGCCCGCGGCTTCCCGCTCGCCCTGGTGGTCGCGGCGTTCGCCGTCGTGGTGGTCGCGATCGCCCGCTGGCGCGGTCTGCGGGCCCTGATCGGCCTGGGCGTCGCGTTCGGTGTGCTGGTGGTGTTCATGCTCCCGGCGCTACTGGACGGCAAACCCGCCGTGCCGGTCGCGCTCGTCGGCGGTGCGCTCATCCTCTACGCGGTGCTGTATCTGGCGCACGGCGTGAATCTGAGGACCAGTTCGGCGTTGCTCGGCACACTCGCCTCGATGGTCGTGGCAGCCCTGCTGTCCTACGTGGCGATCCGGATGACGCACCTGACCGGTCTGTCGGAGGAACAGAACACCGACGTGCAGCTGTACATCGGGCACGTGTCGATCTCGGGCCTGCTGCTGGCCGGATTCATCATCGGCTCGCTCGGTGTGCTCAACGACGTCACCATCACGCAGGCGTCGTCGGCATTCGAACTCGCGGGGCTCGATCCCGAGTCGTCGCGCCGGGAGATCTTCTCGGCGGCGATGCGTGTGGGCCGCGACCACATCGCCAGCACCGTCTACACGCTCGTCCTCGCCTACGCGGGCGGCGCGCTGCCGCTACTGCTGCTGTTCTCGGTGGCCGGGCGGTCGATCACCGATGTGATCACCGGCGACGCCGTGGCCATCGAGGTGGTCCGCGCATGCGTCGGCGGTATCGCGCTGATGTTGTCGGTGCCGCTCACCACGGCGATCGCCGCCGTGCTCGCGCGCACCGACGCACCCGGACAGCAGACGGGTGGCCGGCACGCGGCAGGTGCGGGTGCCTGCCGGTTG
>NZ_JBSNCD010000011.1:0-212345 GCF_053764735.1 Rhodococcus sp. 5G237
TTTCTGCGAGGTGAATTTGTGGAAACGTCCCTTCTGCGGAACCGTCCCGGAGAGCGTCGGAACGCTCGACGGGGAAGGTCGGAAACCGTCTTACTTGACGGTGACCTTGGCGCCGGCCTCTTCGAGCTTGGCCTTGGCAGCGTCGGCAGCGTCCTTGGCGACCTTCTCGAGGATCGGCTTCGGAGCACCCTCGACGAGGTCCTTGGCTTCCTTCAGGCCCAGGCCGGAGACGATCTCGCGAACGACCTTGATGACCTGGATCTTCTTCTCGCCGGCACCCTCGAGGATGACGTCGAACTCGTCCTGCTCGGACTCGGCCTCGGCAGCAGCGGCCGGAGCACCGGCGGCAGCGACGGCAACCGGAGCAGCAGCGGTGACCTCGAAGGTCTCCTCGAATGCCTTAACGAACTCCGAGAGCTCGAGCAGGGTCAGTTCCTTGAACGCGTCGAGCAGCTCTTCGGTGGTGAGCTTCGCCATGGTGGCGGTCCTTCCTGATAAGTCCCATGTCGCTGATCCGCGACCGGATGGGATGGTGCGTGCCGGAGCACGCGTGGATGTATCTTTCGCGGTGATGCAGATTCGCAGTGATGCGGATCAGCGTCAGGCGGCTTCTTCGCCCGCCTTCTTCTCCTGCAGAGCGGCCGCGAGGCGGGCCACCTGAGAAGCGGGGGCGTTGAACAGGCCTGCGGCCTTTGCCAAGTTGCCCTTCATCGCGCCGGCGAGCTTGGCCAACAGCACCTCGCGGGACTCGAGGTCCGCGATCTGGTTGACCTGCTCCACGGACAGCGCAGCGCCGTCCATGTAGCCGCCCTTGATGACGAGAGCCTTGTTGTCCTTCGCGAAGTTCTTCAGAGCCTTCGCAGCGTCCACCGCTTCGCCCTTGACGAACGCGATGGCGGTCGGACCGACGAACAGGTCGTCGAGACCCTCGACGCCCGCCTCAGCGGCGGCACGCTTGACCAGGGTGTTCTTGGCGACGGAGTAGGTGGCACCCTCTCCGAGAGCGCGACGCAGCTCGGTCAGACTTCCCACCGACAGACCACGGTATTCCGTGATCACGGCAGCGGTGGAGGTCTTGAACTGCTCGGTGATCTCCGCAACTGCGGAAACCTTCTCGGGCTTTGCCATACTTCGCCTCCTCTCAGTAACAGTCGTTTTCCCGGTGTCCCGAGTGGGACGCCCCACCGGACGACCGCCGGGACCGGAAAACGACGAACGCCCCGGCGCAGGGCACACGGGGCGTACAAGGAGGAGGAACTCGAATGCACCCGGAAGGCACATCGCGGTTCACATCTCCCCTAACCTCGTCCTCCTGCGTGGGCCGCCGGACAACTCCGGACCTTCAACCGATCCGCACGCGGATTCGGTGACCAACGGTCTTGGGTAGAACATGATCGGGGTGAAGATCGGCGCACGCCGAACTACCCGACCACTGTAGCGGACGATGTCCGCGAAATGCAAAACGGCCGGCACAGCGATGCTGTACCGGCCGCCTCAGGACGCAAATCCATTGCGTGCAGTGCGAATTACTCCGCGGTCTCGAGGAGGTTGCGGGTGCGCTGCGGGTCCACCGGGATGCCCGGGCCGGTGGTCGTAGCGATCGTGACCTTCTTGATGTAGCGGCCCTTCGCGCTGGACGGCTTGGCGCGGAGCACCTCGTCCAGAGCAGCAGCGTAGTTCTCGACCAGCTTGGTCTCGTCGAACGAGGCCTTGCCGATCACGAAGTGCAGGTTGGCGTTCTTGTCGACGCGGAAGCTGATCTTGCCACCCTTGATGTCGGTGACGGCCTTCGCGACGTCCGGGGTGACCGTGCCCGTCTTCGGGTTCGGCATCAGACCACGGGGACCGAGGACGCGGGCGATACGACCGACCTTCGCCATCTGGTCGGGGGTCGCGATCGCGGCGTCGAAGTCCAGCCAGCCGCCCTGGATGCGCTCGATCAGATCCTCGGCGCCCACGACGTCGGCACCTGCGGCCTCGGCCTCGGCAGCCTTCTCGCCCACCGCGAAGACGATGACGCGAGCGGTCTTACCCGTGCCGTGCGGCAGGTTGACCGTGCCGCGCACCATCTGGTCCGCCTTGCGGGGATCCACACCGAGTCGCATCGCGACCTCGACGGTGGCGTCGTAGTTCTTCGAGGTGGTCTCCTTCGCGAGCTTCGCAGCTGCGAGGGGGCTGTACAGGTTGTCCGAGTCGATCTTCTCGGCCGCGGCGAGGTATGCCTTGCTGCGCTTTGCCATGTTCTTTCCTAACTTCTCACCGGCAGGTGAATGGTTCGGGCGTGGTAGCGGGCCTGGCCGGCCCTCCCACGAGTGCTACTGCAGGCCCGGGGACGGAGCCCCGGAACAGCGAGGGGCTCAGCCCTCGACCGTGATGCCCATCGACCGAGCGGTGCCGGCGATGATCTTCGCGGCAGCCTCGATGTCGTTGGCGTTCAGGTCTTCCTGCTTGGTCTTGGCGATCTCGCGCACCTGATCCATGGTCACCTTGGCGACCTTGGTCTTGTGCGGCTCGCCGGAGCCCTTCTGCACGCCTGCGGCCTTGAGCAGGAGCTTCGCGGCCGGCGGGGTCTTCAGCTTGAAGTCGAACGAGCGGTCCTCGTAGACCGTGATCTCGACCGGCACGACGTTGCCACGCTGCGACTCGGTCGCCGCGTTGTACGCCTTGCAGAACTCCATGATGTTGACGCCGTGCTGACCCAGCGCGGGGCCGACCGGCGGAGCCGGGTTGGCCTGGCCGGCCTGGATCTGGAGCTTGATGAGCCCGGCGATCTTCTTCTTCTTGGGGGGCATCTCTATTCCTAGTTTCTTGCTCGGTGTGGTTCTTGCGTACTGCTACTGCAAGCTTGTGCGCGCCGGATGCCGGCGCCGTCGGATCCTGGGGATCGTCAGATCTTCGACACCTGGTTGAACGACAACTCCACGGGAGTCTCACGGCCGAAGATCGACACCAGGACCTTGAGCTTCTGCTGCTCGGCGTTGACCTCGCTGATGGAGGCGGGCAGCGTCGCGAACGGGCCGTCCATCACGGTGACGGACTCGCCGACCTCGAAGTCCACCTCGATGGCGGGCTTCGCAGCGGCGGCGGGAGCCTGCTCGCCTGCGGTCGGAGCACCGGCCGCCGGCTTCTTCTTCGCCTGCTGCGGGAGGAGGAACTTCACGACCTCCTTGATCGTCAGCGGCGACGGACGCGACGTGGCTCCGACGAAGCCGGTCACGCCGGGCGTGTTCCGGACGGCGCCCCACGACTCGTCGTTGAGTTCCATCCGGACGAGGATGTAGCCGGGCAGGACCTTGCGGTTGACCTGCTTGCGCTGACCGTTCTTGATCTCGGTGACCTCTTCGGTCGGCACCTCGACCTGGAAGATGTAATCGGCGAGGTCGAGGTTCTGGACGCGAGTCTCGAGGTTGGTCTTGACCTTGTTCTCGTAGCCGGCGTAGGAGTGCACGACGTACCAGTCGCCGGGCTCGCGCCGCAGCTGCTTCTCGAGGGCCTCGGCCGGGTCGACCTCGTCCTCTTCGGCGGCGGCGTCGGTGCCCTCCGCTGCGTCGGAGACCTCGACCTCGGTCTCGGCATCGGTGCCGGACTCGACAGCAGCGTCGGACTCGGAGACCTCGGTGTCCGCATCCGCCGACTCGGCCGTCACGTCGTCAACCAAGGCCTCGTCCGAAACGTGCTCCTCGGCCGAAGCCTCGTACGAGTCGTTCTCGGGGGTGCTCACCGGGCACTTTCCTCTCGTCGATCACATTTTTCGTCTCGCGCGGACAGGCGCTAACCGAACAACCAGCTGACGCCCTGTACGAACGCCAGATCCAATCCGAAGATGAACGCCGTCATGACGGTCACGAACGCAAGGACCACGAGTGTGTAGGTGGTCAACTGCTTGCGGTTGGGCCAGATCACCTTGCGGAGCTCGGCGACGACCTCACGGAAGAAGCGCACGAGTCGCTTGAAGATGTTCTCGGACTTCGCGGCGGGACGATCGCTCACGGCCGTGGCCGAACGCGACGTCTTCTTCATGGACACCGCGCTCGTCGTGGATGCCGAGGAATCGGCTGCACCACGACGGGTGGCCCGCTTGCCGGTCGGCCGAGCAGCCGCGGAGGAACCGTCGGGGGTCGCGCCGGTAGCCGTTCCAGCGTCGCCGGGGATGTTCCCTGCGGTGCCGCTGTGGCGCTGACCGCGCTCCTCGCTCACATCGTTCCTCTCGGTCGCTGGCAGTCCGGGGGCAGGGGCGACAGGACTTGAACCTGCAACCTGCGGTTTTGGAGACCGCTGCTCTGCCAATTGAGCTACGCCCCTCTGGTCGGACATCCACACTCGTACGAAGCGAGTGTCCGGAACCGACCCATCTGCGACCACATGACACGCGCGCTACCCCGTCGGGCCGTTACGGCCTTCGTAGAGCAGCGCGCTGCTATGCGATCCCAGAAGCCTAAGTGTACTGCATTGCCCCGGGACAAACCCAATCCGCTCGGCCGTCAGGCCAAACGGACCGTTGCCGTGGCGCGACCGAAGATCTTACGACCGTCGGACTTCGCCACGATAGCGACCACTGCTGTCTTGCTCTCCGCGTCCACCGACTTGATCTTGCCGGTGAACTCGATCTCGGCGGCCTTGTCGGCCTCCACATATACCGGACTGGTGAACCGAACGTTGTATTCGGTCACCGCGCCGGGGTCTCCCAGCCACTCCGTGACGAAGCCGGCCGCGATGCCCATCGAGAGCATGCCGTGCCCGACGACGTCGCGCAAGCCGGCCAGTTCGGCCACCTTGTCGCTCCAGTGGATCGGGTTGGGATCACCCGACACACCTGCATAGTTGACCAGATTTCCGCGCGTGAGCGTGACGACCTTCGACGGAAGCTCGTCCCCTACCGCGACATCCGCGAAACTACGGAGTGTCACTGTGCATCACCGGTGTCACTGTGCATCACCACATCCTTGACCGCGTGCGCGATGTTGTCGTCGACCTCGCCACCGGAACGGGCGACGAGCGTCGTCCACGAGGTGAGCACGAGATTGTCGTACTGATCCGTGATCACGTTCTTGGTGGTGATGATGTCGCTGCCGGCCGCCTGGCGGAAGTCGTCGAGGTAGACGTCGCAGAACAGCCTGTCGCCGGCCTGGATCGGGCGGTGGTAGACCATCCGCTGGTCGGTCTGCATGATCTGGCTCAGGTCGTAACCGGTGACGACCTCTTCGAACAGCTTGCGCTGCGCGATCATGCCGACGATCGAGACGAAGGTCAACGGCGCGATCACTCCGTCGTATCCCAGCCCGCGGGCTGCGTCGTCGTCGTGATGGGCCGGATGCGAATCGCGCACGGCACGGGCGTACTCGCGGATCTTCTCGCGACCGACCTCGTAGTAGTCGTCCACCCGGTAGTGGTGACCGACCATGGACTTGGCGTGCGCGGCGGCATCGAACGGGATCCCGGCCTGTTCGGTCGCGTCCACCGATTCCTGGTTCTCGAGTACGTTCGTCATACGCAAAACCTCCGCAATTCCGACGACGCCAACTGGCACGGTCGGTATTGCGGAGACCTTACGCGTCGACGTCGTTCCGACCGGCTACTTGGACTCGCGGTGCGACTGGTGCGTACCGCAGTTCGGGCAGAACTTCTTCAGTTCGAGCCGGTCGGGGTCGTTGCGACGGTTCTTCTTCGTGATGTAGTTGCGGTGCTTGCACACCTCGCAGGCCAAGGTGATCTTCGGCCGAACGTCAGTAGAGGAGGCCACGGGATGCCTTCTTTCGCGTCAATCCGATCAGTATCGATCAGGGTGGATCAATGAACTTTTGGTAGCGGTGACCGGACTTGAACCGGCGACGCAACGATTATGAGTCGTTTGCTCTACCAACTGAGCTACACCGCCTCGGTGCCGAGTGTCGCTACGAAGGCGGCACCTCAATCCAGCGAGCCCCCTGACGGAATCGAACCGTCGACCTTTTCCTTACCATGGAAACGCTCTGCCGACTGAGCTAAGGGGGCGTGGCCTCCGGAGCATCTCTGCTCGCTGCGGCCTCCAAAAGATTACACACACTCGGTCCTGGTGCAAAATCCGCTGGTAGAGGCCCATAAACGCCGCTCCCCTCCGAGCGCTGCACACCGGCACGCACCCGTGCCCACACGTACGTGCGCGGCGGGCCGGCGGCGGGCACCGGGCGCGAGGCGGAACGGCACGGCGTGCCGAGCCGCCCGGAACCTCGGGGAGAGCAGGACCCACATTCCGGAGCCCGCACCGTAAGGGCCCCGGAATGCAGAACGGCCCCGGTTCCGAAGAACCGGGGCCGTTCCGGTGGCAGGTGTAGGATTCGAACCTACGTAGGCGTAAGCCGACGGATTTACAGTCCGCTCCCATTGGCCGCTCGGGCAACCTGCCGGGTGCGATCGGGACCGCGTCCTCGATGCGTTTGGAAGAATACAACGCATACCCCCCCGAAACGCAAACCGAGTGGTCACAGCCCCGCGCGACCCGATAGCGTCGGGTGGACAGAACCCTTACAGACCAACCCGGAAGTGGAGTGAGACGTGGCTGATTCGTCGTTCGATGTGGTGAGCAAGGTCGACCGCCAGGAAGTGGACAACGCGCTGAACCAGGCGGCGAAGGAGATCGCCAACCGCTTCGATTTCCGGAACACCGGGGCGCACATCGAGTGGTCGGGCGACGAAGCCATCACGATCTCGGCCGAGACCGAGGACCGCGCGCTCGCCGCGCTGGAGGTCTTCAAGGAGAAGCTGATCCGCCGCGACCTGTCGCTCAAGTCCTTCGACGCCGGTGAGCCGACCCAGTCCGGCAAGGTCTACAAGATCACCGGCACGCTGGTGCAGGGCATCAGCCAGGAGAATGCCAAGAAGATCTCCAAGCTCATCCGTGACGAGGGCCCGAAGGGCGTCAAGGCGCAGATCCAGGGCGAGGAGCTGCGCGTGAGCAGCAAGAAGCGCGACGACCTGCAGGCCGTCATCTCGCTGCTCAAGAACGCCGACCTCGACATCGCCCTACAGTTCGTCAACTACCGCTAGTTCGTCGGCCGCGGCCGACGAAGCCCTCCCTACGACTCCGCCCGCGACCTTCGTCGTGGGCGGAGTCGTCTGAGGTGTCGTCTGTGGGGTGCCGTCCGTCAGCGGATCCCGGCCATGCGCTCGAGTCGTTCGATGCGGTCGGCCATCGGCGGATGCGTCGAGAACAACCGGCTCATCTTGTCGCCCGCCCGGAACGGGTTGGCGATCATCAGGTGCGACTGGGCCGCGAGCTTCGGTTCGGGCGGCAGCGGCGCGGCCTGCGTGCCGAGAGCGAGCTTGCGCAGCGCCGACGCGAGGGCCAGCGGATCGCCGGTGAGCTCGGCACCGGACTGGTCGGCCTGGTACTCCCGCGACCTCGACACGGCGAGCTTGACGACCGATGCCGCGATGGGGCCGAGCAGGGAAACCAGCAGCAGCGCCAGTGGATTCGCGCCACCCTCCCGGTTGCCGAAGGCCGACGCGAAGAACGCGAAGTTCGCCAGACCCGAGATGACGGCGGCCATCGCGCCGGCGACCGACGAGATGAGGATGTCGCGGTTGTAGACGTGCGCGAGTTCGTGGCCGAGCACCGCGCGCAGTTCCCGTTCGTTCAGGATCTCCAGGATGCCCGTCGTGCAGCACACGGCGGCGTTGCGCGGGTTACGTCCCGTGGCGAAGGCGTTGGGGGCGTTGGTGGGGCTGATGTAGAGCCGCGGCATGGGCTGATGCGCCGCGGTCGCGAGTTCGCGCACGATCCGGTACATCGCCGGTGCCTGCACCTCCGTGACCGGCTGGGCGTGCATCGCTCGGAGGGCGAGCTTGTCGCTGTTGAAGTACGCGTAACCGTTCATGCCGACCGCGAGCACGATCGATATCAGCAGGATCGTCGAATTGCCGAACAACGCTCCGACGAACACGATCAGCGCGGACATTCCGATCAACAGACCGGCCGTCTTGAGACGGTTCGAGTATCCGTGCACGTCGCACCCCTTCCGCACCACGATTCCCCACTCGTTCGTCCAACGAACGAGCGCACGGCGAGGTTCCCGCCCCGATCGGGGCGGGACGACACGACGGTCCGTCAGCCGACGCGGGCGACGGTGAAATCCACGAGGCGACGCAGCGCCTCGTTCGCCGGGCCCTGCGGCAGGGCGTCGAGTTCGGCGTGGGCGCGGGCGGCGTAGGTCGCGAGGGTCGCCTTCGCCGCATCCATCCCCGGCGAGCGGACGAGCAGTTCGAGCGCCTCGGCGACGTGTGCTTCGTCCTCGATGGGACCGACGAGCAGTTCGCGCAGGCGATCTGCTTCCGGTCCGGTCTCCCGCAGCGCGTAGAGCACCGGCAGGGTGTACACACCCTCGCGGAGATCGGTTCCGGGGGTCTTGCCCGACTCCGTGGTGTCGGACGCGATGTCGATGATGTCGTCGACGATCTGGAAGGCGGTGCCGACGGCGTCGCCGAGCCGTTCGAGACGCTCGACGTGCTCGGCATCGGCACCCGAGAACGTTCCGCCGAAGCGACCGCTGGCGGCAATTAGAGAACCGGTCTTCTCCCAGATCACCCGCAGGTAGTGCTCGACCGGGTCGTCGTTGGTGCGCGCACCGATGGTCTCGCGCATCTGACCGGTGACCAACTCGGCGAACGTCTCCGCGATGATCTGCACGGCCGACGGACCCAGGGTCGACACCAGCCGTGAGGCGTGCGCGAACAGATAGTCGCCGGCGAGGATCGCGACGCTGTTGCCCCAGCGCACGTTGGCGCTCGGGGCACCGCGACGCATCGTCGCCTCGTCCATCACGTCGTCGTGGTAGAGCGTCGCGAGGTGCACGAGCTCGACGACGGTCGCCGCCGTCACCACGGCGGGATCGGTGGGTTTCGGCCCGAGCTGCGCGGTGAGGATCGTGAACAGCGGCCGGAATCGCTTGCCACCCGCCTTCGCCAGGTGCAGCGCGGCCTCCGTCAGGAAGTCCTCACCGTCGGACAGTTCCTCGACCAGGAGTTTCTCGACGCTCGCGAGGCCGTCCCCGACTGTCGCGGCGAGGACCGGATCGCCGAGTTCCACACCGGCCACGACGGTGCTCGGCGCCGCATCGGCCGAACCGGCGGTCCGAGCCGCCCCCTCAGTGCTCACGATGACGTACCCATCCTGTTCTGTCGCCTCGACTTCACCGTAGTGAACCTAGCCGTTCGTTCGCCGATCCACCTCGTCGAGGCGGCCGATCGCGGCCTGAGAAGATGGAGCGGTGGTGGCCGAACACTCCGCGCGAGATCCGCGGCAATCCCAGTCCTGCGTTCCCGACAGTACCGATGTTCTCGTCGTCGGTGCCGGTCCAGCCGGTTCCGCCGCCGCAGCGTGGGCTGCCCGCGCCGGCCGTGAGGTGTTGCTCGTCGATGCCGCGACCTTCCCTCGCGACAAGACCTGCGGTGACGGACTGACCCCACGCGCCGTCGCCGAACTCGACGAACTCGGCCTCGGCGACTGGCTGCGCACCCGCACCGTCAACCGCGGTCTGCGTCTCGAGGGCTTCGGTGGCCGCTTCGAACTCCCCTGGCCCGACTCGTCGTTCCCGGTCGTGGGCAGCGCCGTGCCGCGCACCGAACTCGACGCCCGGATCCGGCAGGTCGCGCTCGACTCGGGTGCCCGCGCCGTGGACGGAACGAAGGCCGTCGACGTCGAACGCGAGGGCGACCGGGTCTCGGCCGTGATCTTCCGCACCGCCGACGGACCGCGGACCGTCCGCTGCCGCATGCTGATCGTCGCGGACGGGGTGCGCTCTCCCCTCGGTAAGGTGCTCGGTCGTCGCTGGCACCGCGCCACCACCTACGGCGTGGCCGCGCGGGCCTACGCCACCTCCCCGCGCAGCGACGATCCGTGGATCACCTCGCACCTCGAACTGCGCGACGACGCGGGCGCCGTCCAGCCGGGCTACGGCTGGGTGTTCCCGCTCGGCACCGGCGAGGTGAACCTGGGAGTGGGAACCCTCGCGACCGCCTCGCGACCCGCGAGCGGATCGCTGCGACCGCTCATCGACCTCTACGCGCGGCAACGCCGCACCGAATGGGAGCTCGGCGAGGTGACGCGCGTGGCGTCGGCGCTGCTGCCCATGGGCGGAGCCGTGTCGGGGGTCGCGGGCAGGAACTGGGCGCTGATCGGCGACGCCGCGGCGTGCGTCAATCCGCTCAACGGCGAGGGCATCGACTACGGACTCGAAGGTGGTCGGCTGATCGCCGGGCTGCTCGACTCCGACGACCTCACCGACCTGTGGCCTACGACGCTGCGCTCCCACTACGGCCGCGCGTTCTCCACCGCGCGTCGCCTCGCGAGCCTGCTCACGATCCCGAAGTTCCTGCCGGCGACCGGCCCGATCGCGATGCGGTCGCGGACGATGATGTCGGTCGCGGTGCGGGTGATGGGCAATCTCGTCACCGACGAGGACGCCGACCTCGTGGCCCGGGTGTGGCGGACGAGCGGTCATCTCTCGATGCGCTGGGATCGGCAACCGCTCTTCGCCTGAGTGCCGCGCGACTACTGCGGCTACTTGCGTACCGCGCGGTGCAGGGCGGTGATTCCCCCGGTGAGATTGCGCCACTTCACGTCGCTCCAGCCCGCGGCCTCGATGCGTCGGGCGAGCTGTTCCTGATCGGGCCAGGCCCGGATCGATTCGGCGAGGTAGACGTAGGCGTCGGGATTGCTGCTGACCGCCCGCGCGACCCGCGGCAGCGTCCGCATCAGGTACTCCATGTAGACGGTGCGCAGCGGTTCCCGGACCGGCGTGGAGAATTCGCACACCACGAGGCGTCCACCCGGCTTGACCACCCGGGCGATCTCGCGCAGTCCCTCGTCCGGGTCGGCGACGTTGCGCAGGCCGAAGGAGATGGTCGCGGCGTCGAAGACCGCGTCGGCGAACGGCAGTTTCATCGCGTCGCCCGCGACCATCGGGACGTTGCGGAACTCACCGGCGTGCAACATGCCCTTGGAGAAATCGGTGGCGACGACCCACGCGCCGGACCGCCCGAGTTCGACGGTGGAGACCCCGGTGCCGGCGGCCAGGTCGAGCACCCGCTCGCCCGGCTTCAGGTCGAGAGCCGCACGGGTCGCGCGACGCCACCCGCGGTCCTGCCCGAACGACAGGACGGTGTTGGTCAGGTCGTAGCGTGCAGCGACCCCGTCGAACATGGACGCGACCTCACGCGGGTCCTTGTCGAGCGACGCGCGCGATCCGTGAGTTGTTGCCACGGCCGAAACGTTACCCGCTCCCCTAGTGGACGCCGGCGCTCACGCGGCGCGGCGGAGCGCGTGCGCGGGCAGTCCCTGCACCCGCCGGTAATGGGCGAGCAACTCGTCGCACAGCACGGGCCAGGTGCGTCCGAGCACTCCACGGCGTGCCGCACCACCGAACTCGTCCCGGATCCCGGGAGCGAGCAGCGCAGCGACGGCTCGGGGCAGCAGTTCGACGAAGCGGTCCACCGGCAGTCGGTAACCGTTGCGGCAGTGGGCGACGAGATCGCGTGGTCCGCCCGCGTCCGGCACGATCGCCGGGACCCCGCTCGCCAGGGCTTCCTGCACGGCCTGGCAGAAGGTCTCGTGTTCACCGGGATGGACGAAGACGTCGAGGCTCGCGTGGGCGCGGGCCAGTTCCTCTCCCCCGAGCTGCCCGGTGAACACGGCCGACGGCAACTGTCGTTCGAGCCGCGACCGTTCGGGACCGTCGCCGACGACGACGAGCTGCAGCCGCGGGTCGTGGGCGAGGATCGCGAGCCGCTCGACGTGCTTCTCGGGCGCGAGGCGTCCCACGAAACCGACGATCGGGCGGCCGTCCGGCGACCAGCGGGCGCGCAGGTCCTCGTCCCGCTGGGACGGCGCGAAGCGGTCGGTGTCGACGCCCCGCGACCAGCGCCGCACGCGCGGGATGCCGTGGGCCACGAGGTCGTCCACGGCGGCGGTCGAGGGGGCGAGGGTGAGATCGCAGCCGCGGTGCAGGCGACGAGTCCACCGCCAGGACGCACGCGCCGCGAGGCCGAGCCCGTAGCTGGAGGCGAATCCGGCCACGTCCGTCTGATAGATCGCGACCGTCGGAACGTCGAGGCGTCCCGCGGCGGCGAGACCGCCGGCACCGAGCACGAACGGGGACGCGAGGTGCACCACGTCCGGCGCGAAGGTGCGCAGCACCGGAAGGAGTTCCGGTCCTGGCACGCCCACCGGGAGGGAGCTGATCCTCGGTACGCGCACCGCCGGTACACGGTGGACGGGTGTCCCGCGATGGTCGGACGGAGCGGGTGGCCGGCCTGCGATCGTGTCGGGTGCGACGACCAGCGCGTCGTGTCCGGTGCGGTCGAGGTGCTCGAGGACGCGGAGCACCGAGTTGGTGACGCCGTTGACGTTCGGGAGGAAGGATTCCGCGACGATGGCTACTCGCACGCCGACAGCGTGGCGAGCCTGCGAGTCGAGCAGGTGCGAGCCCGGTGACCGAGGGACGAAGTCGCGACGAACGTTTCGTTCGTCACATCTGCAGGTGTCGATCCTTCACGTCGGGAGCGACAGCGGGTGCGGCGGTCGCCCTCCGCCGCAGCCACATCAGCACCGGCGTGGCGATCAGCCATGTGACGACGATCACCGACCCGGTGGGGATCAGGGCGACGCGGGCGTCGCGACCGGTCACACGAACGAGATCGGGATCACTCCGGGCGTACTCCACGGCGATCCGCTGCCCGGCGGTCAACCCCGTCGGATACAGAACACCGAGCTCGGGATTGTGCGTCACACCATCGGGAGTGACGAAACTCACGGCGGACCGCAGGGAGCCGGCCGAGAGCACCTCGGCGACGGCCGTGCCCGTGTCGGAGCGGATGGTGAGGTCGTTGCGGAGGGCGCCGAGGAACAGGATCACCGCGAGGGCGGAGATCGCCGCCGCGACGATGACAACCGCGCGCCGCGCGCGCTCGGGTCCGCTCACAGCTGCGCTCGCACCGCCGCGTGCAGTTCGCGCAGCCCGGCCCGATCCGTGGTGACCTCGACCACACGGATGCCCGCGGGCGGCGCAGCGTCGTCCGCAAGGACGAGCGCGAGTCCCTGCAGATCCACCCGCTCGTGCGGAACGCGGTAGGCCGCGCACAGTGCCGCGAGGTCCATGCCGTGCGGGGTGCCGAAAACACGCTCGAAGACACCTGCGTACTGCGGGTCGCCCTGTTCGAGCAGTTCGAAGATTCCGCCGCCGTCGTCGTTCGCGACGACGATGGTGAGGTTCTGCGGCCGCGGCTCCGACGGCCCGATGAGCAGGCCCGATGCGTCGTGCAGGAAGGTCAGGTCGCCGAGCAGCGCGACGGTCCGTCCCTGCTCGTAGGCGAGTGCGGCACCGACGGCGGTGGAGACCGTGCCGTCGATCCCGGCGACACCGCGGTTGGACAGCACCTTCACGTCGGGCTTCGGGTAGCTCACGAGCGCCGCGTCGCGCACCGGGTTCGACGCCCCGAGCAGCAGCTGGTCGCCGGGCTTCAGCGAATCCGTGACCACCGCGGCGACGTGCAGTCCGGTGGCCTTCGGGTGCCCGTCGAGCTGGGCGCGCACAGCCTTGTCGGTGTGCGCCGACAGCTGGCGGCATCGTTCGAGCCACGCCTCGTCGGGTGTTCCCGACACCACGGCGCGGGTGCCGGTCGCGATGACGTTGCCCGAGACGTCGGGCCAACGCGGGCCGGTGGTCAGCGCGTACACGGTGACGGCGGGGTCGGCGAGCAGGTTCGACACCGGGCGGTGCAGGGTGGGCCGTCCGGTGATGATCGCCTGGCGCGGCTTCAGGTGCGGCAGCGCCATCGGATGCACCGGGATGCCGTGCAACGGTGCGGTGGGTTCGGCGACGGTCGGCAGCCCGGACAGTTCGGGGCGGTGGGCGGAACCGTGACCGGAGACGACGATCGTGTCGGGGGTCAGGTCGATCTCGAGCGGGACGTCGAGGGTGGCGTGCACCGTGGTGGTCCAGGCCTTGCCGTCGGGACGGCCCTCGGGCACCGGGCCCTTCGCGTCGAGCTCGGGCACGAGCGGTTCGCGCAGCGGGATGTCGAAGTGGACCGGGCCTGCGTTGCCCGAGCGGGTTCCGCGGGCGGCGGCGAGAACCCGGGAGACCGCCGAACGCCACTGGCTGTTCTGTTCGATGCCTTCGGCGAGGCCGAGGCTGATGGTGGCGCGCACCTGGCTGCCGAACAACCCGAGTTGTTCGACGGTCTGGTTCGCACCGGATCCGAGCAGTTCGTAGGGGCGATTGGCGCTGAGCACGACCAATGGGACGCGAGCATAGTTCGCCTCGAGCACGGCCGGCGCGAGGTTGGCCACGGCGGTACCGGAGGTCATGACGACCGGGACGGGACGCCCCGAGGCGAGGGCCAGGCCGATCGCGAGGAATCCGGCGGTGCGCTCGTCGATACGCATGTGCAGGCGCAGACGTCCTGCGCTGTCGGCGGCCTGGAGCGCGAAGGCGAGCGGCGCGTTGCGCGAGCCCGGGCACAGCACGACGTCCCGAACACCGCCCCGGGCGAGTTCGTCGACGACAGCAGTGGCCTGGGCAGTGGACGGATTCACGGAGTCCAGGGTAATTGCGCCGGAAATGTGGCCGGGTAGAGGTGCGGTCAGAATGGAGGCCGTGCGCACAGTCTTCGATCCCGACGAGTCGAGTCCCGGCCGCTTCTACCGCCTTCTCACCGCGACAATCGTGCCGAGACCGATCGCGTGGGTGTCCACCGAGGCCGAGGACGGTGTGTTCAATCTCGCTCCGTACAGCTTCTTCACGGTGGCGAGTACGGCCCCGCCGGTCGTGCAGTTCACGTCCGTGGGCCGGAAGGACAGTCTGCGGAACATCGAGCAGACGGGCGAGTTCGTGATCAACATCGCGACCGTGTCGTTGATGGAGAAGGTCAACGCCTCGTCGGCGGCGTTCCCGCACGACATCGACGAGTTCACCGAGGTGGGTCTGCACGCCGAGCCGAGCGAGCGGGTGCGGCCCCCGCGGGTCGCGGAGGCACCCGCCTCGATCGAGTGCCGGTTGCACCGTGTGATCGAGATCGGCGACTCGTTCGTCGTGATGGGCGACGTCCTCGCCGTGACCGTCGATTCGGAGGTGCTGGCGGAGGACAGTGCCCCCGACTTCGCGGCGCTCGGCGCGGTGAGCCGGTTGGGGCGGACGGAATGGGGACTGACGCCCGCGGTGCGGAGACTGCAACGGCCCGGCACTCCCGGGTGAGGACACAGGTTAGGCTCCGCTGAACGATCGTCGGGATGCTGCACGTCGTCAGTGGTGGCATCCGAGCAACCTCGGAGGGCCGTATGGCGAAGAGCACCGGAACCGCACGGCGCAATCCCTATCTCAAGCCCGAGTCGCGGCGGATGGTGCGCGCGCAGGTACTCGCCGCCGAACGGATCAGCCCGACCTTCGTGCGCATCACCGTCGGTGGCGACGACGTCGACTCGATCGCACCGATGGGCTTCGACCACTGGTTCCGCATGTTCTTCCCCACCCCGGAGCAGCAGGAACTGACCCTCCCCGGTGCGACCGACGACCGTTGGTGGCCCGAATACCAGGAGCTACCCGAGGATCGGCGTCCGGTGCTGCGGAACTACACGTTCCGCCGCGTGCGACCTGCGGGCACCGGGCTGTTCGGCCCGACCTCCGAGATCGAGATCGATTTCGCGTCGCACGGCGATCTGGGCCCGGCCTCGGCGTGGGCGGAGCGGGCGCAGCCCGGTGACGAGATCGGCATCCTCGACGAGGGCATCAGCAACCTGCCTCTCGACGAGGCACGGTCGTGGCTGCTCGTCGGCGACGAGAGCGCGGTGCCCGCCGTAGCGGGCATCCTCGACTCGATTCTTGCTCTCGACCCGCTTGCGGCCGTGGAGGTCTTCGTCGAGGTTCCGCACCCCGACGACCTCACCGCCCAGGCCCTGCGGACGGGCGAGAACGTACGGGTGCATCCGGTGATCAGGACGGATGGCGAGGCGGTTCCGGGCAGTCTCGTCGCCGACGCGGTGCGGGAGTCGACCCCGTCGTCGGATTCCGCCCACGCGTTCGTCGCGGGCGAGTCGTCGCTCGCGACCGGTGTGCGCCGTTATCTCGTGCGCGAGTGCGGCTGGGACCGGTCGGCGGTGACCTTCATCGGCTACTGGAAGTACGGCGAGCCCGTCTACTGACGGCCCGAACTTCCCCGGAACGACGGACGTCGCTGGTGTCGGCTCAGCCGGCGTGCTTCTGGATGAGATCACCCAGGCGCGGTAGGGCCTCGACGACGTGCTTCTTGGCCGAGGGGCGCAGCGAGTCGTAGGCCCGCTTCACTGCGGTCTTCGACGTGCCGGCGATGCGCTCGTCGGTCACGCCGAGGAGAGCGTCGGCGACGACGTCGCCGCGGGCGACCAGGAAGTCCGCGAACGAACCGTTGCCTGCGTACTCCACCCAGAACGGCTGGAGCTTCTCGACGAATTCGGGCAGCAGACCTTCGACGGCACCCGGCACGATGCCCGGGCCGACCTTCTTCACTGCTGCGTAGCCACCCTTGAGGGCGAGACCGGACGCACCCTTCTTGTCCGACACCTCAGCATCGATCAGGGCTTCGACGTCTGCCTTGACCGCCGGGAACTTGTCGGCGCCGAGGAGGGCATCGCCCAGAGCTGCAACCACTTTCACTGCCTCCGTAGATGTGACACTTGTGACCGTTGGGACGCGGGGAACGATATACGACGATTCCGCCTCATCACAGTCCGCGTCCGGCCAGCACCGTACGGCACCGACGCACCCGCTCGCACCACCACTCGACTCGGTCGGGTTCGGCCCGCAGCGCATCGAGCCGCCCGGGTTCGGGCTCGACCGCGACGACATCGAGCGCTCCGTCGGACATGTGCAGAGCCGGCGCGACGTCGGCCTCGAAGAAGCCGCCCGTGCCCAGGCCGCAGGCGTACGGGAGGTCGGGTAGGGCCGCGGCCGCCGCGAGACCGGTGGCGATCCCCACCGCGGAGTCGAGAGCGCTCGAGACGACCACCTCGACGCCGTGCCCGGCGAGTTCGTCGGCGAGCGCGACGAGACGTCGGACCCCGCCGAGCGGTGCGACCTTCACGACGGCGACGTCCGCTCCCCCGGCCCGCACGACCCGCAGGGGATCCTCGGCGCGGCGGATGCTCTCGTCCGCCGCGATGCGCACCCCGGGCAGGCGGCGGCGAACCTCGACGAGTTCGGGGACGGTCGCGCACGGCTGCTCGGCGTATTCGAGCGGACCGTCGGCCGTGAGTGCCGTGAGCGCGCGGACCGCCTCGGCCACGCTCCAGCCTCCGTTCGCGTCGATCCGGACATTGGGCACGTGTTCGCGCACGGCCCGGACACGAGCGACATCCTGCGCGAGATCCTGGCCCGGTTCGGCGACCTTCACCTTCGCGGTGCGCGCGCCGGGGAACCGGGCGAGGACCTCGGGGACGCGCTCCGGGCCGATGGCGGGCACGGTCGCGTTGACCGCGATCCGGGCGCGGCGCGGGGCCGGATGCCCCTGCCAGGCCGCTTCGATCGCCGACTGCAACCAGTGCGCCGCCTCGTCGTCGCCGTATTCGGGGAACGGCCCGAACTCACCCCACCCGGCGGGTCCGCGCAGCAACAGCACCTCGCGTTCGGTGATGCCGCGGAACCGGACGCGCATGGGCAGCGAGATAACGACTGCCCCGTCGAGCAATTCGTCCGCGGACGGGAGGGGCAGCGAGGACGGGAGGGGCAGCGAGATCACGGTTGGCCCGGCAGCAACTGGACCATCAGTGCCTCGCAGTCGGCGAGGAGGTTGCCGTCGACATCGCGCAGTTCGGCCTTGCAGAAGGCCTTGCGTCCGTCCACCCGCTCGACCCAGCCGTCGACGACGAGTTCGGTCTCGATCGGGGTGATCCTGCGATAGTTGACGTGAAGATAGGCGGTGCGGGCGATCGGCCGGCCGTTGGCGTGGATGACCATGCCGAACAGGTCGTCGAACAGCAGCGGCAGCGTGCCGCCGTGCGCGGCCCCGTTGCCTCCGAGGTGGTAGCGACGGAAGACGCCGCGCTCACGGACACCGTCCGGTCCGTACTTCTCGATCGTCCACGGCAGCAGCAGCGCGCTGCCGCGTCCGGGCAGGTCGACGTTGAATCCGGCGGGCGAGCGGCCCTCGGGCACGGCGTGCTCGGCGAGCAGGTCGACGAGGGCCTCGGTCTGCTCGATCGCTCGGTCGACGACTTCGTCCGGCGGGTTCGTGGAGACCATCAGATCCTGCAGACGCCGGAAGGTCTCGACGAAGCGACCGTAGTTCGGCCCCGCCTTCACCGGTTCGTAGACCGGGAATCCGCCGTGGTGTTCGTAGTCGTCGCGGGGATCGGTCTGCTCGCTCATGGTTGTGCACGTTATCGGGCGGCAGCGCACGTCGCCGCGATGCCCGGCCCTTTATGGTGACGAGGTGACCTTCGATCCAGAATTGTGGCGCCCGGTACCCGGGTTCGAGAACCTCACCGACATCACCTATCACCGACACGTCACGCAGGGCACGGTCCGCGTCGCGTTCGATCGTCCCGAGGTGCGCAACGCCTTCCGTCCGCACACCGTCGACGAGCTCTACCGCGTGCTCGACCATGCGCGGACCACCTCCGACGTCGGCGTCGTGCTGCTCACGGGCAACGGCCCGAGCCCGAAGGACGGCGGATGGGCGTTCTGCTCCGGCGGCGACCAGCGGATCCGTGGCCGCAGCGGCTACCAGTACGCGAGCGGCGAGACCGCCGACACCGTCGACAAGGCCCGCGCCGGCCGGCTGCACATCCTCGAGGTCCAGCGGCTGATCCGGTTCATGCCGAAGGTCGTCATCGCTCTGGTCAACGGCTGGGCCGCCGGTGGCGGGCACAGCCTGCACGTCACGTGCGACCTGACGCTCGCCTCCCGCGAGCACGCCCGCTTCAAGCAGACCGACGCCGACGTGGGCAGCTTCGACGGCGGCTACGGCAGCGCCTACCTGGCCAAGATGGTCGGCCAGAAGTTCGCGCGGGAGATCTTCTTCCTCGGCGACACCTACACGGCCGAGGAGATGCACCACATGGGTGCGGTGAACAAGGTCGTCGACCACGACGAGCTCGAGAACGTCGCGCTGGAGTGGGCGCAGAAGATCAACGGCAAGTCGCCGCAGGCGCAGCGCATGCTCAAGTACGCCTTCAACCTGCAGGACGACGGCCTCGTCGGTCAGCAGTTGTTCGCGGGCGAGGCCACGCGTCTGGCCTACATGACCGACGAAGCGATCGAGGGTCGCGACGCCTTCCTCGAGAAGCGCGAGCCCGACTGGTCGCCCTACCCGCACTACTACTGATCCTGACGCGGCGAACCGGGCTTCGCCCCTGCTACAGCAGGTGCAAGGCCCGGTTCGCCGCGCAAGGAGGGTCGTCGGACGGAAGGTCAGACGCAGTCGCGGCAGTAGGCCTGCTCGCCGTCGCCCGTCGCGCGACGGCTGTGGTGCTGGACGAGGAAGCAGCCCATGCAGGTGAACTCGTCCGACTGCTTCGGCAGGACCTGGACCGAGAGCTCCTCCGCCGACAGTGCCGAGAGGTCGGCGCCGGGCAGGTCGAGGGTCTCGAGGATCTCGCCCTCGTCGGTGTCGGCGGCCGCGATGGGCTTGATGTCCAGCTCGTCCAGGGCAGTGCCACCGCCGCCCAGGATGTCGGTGGTGCGGGGAGCGTCGTAGTCGGTCGCCATGGCAGTTCTCCTCACTCGTTGTCGGCGGTGCCGCGCAGCCGCGGGTCGCGGCTGCGTCGGACCCGCTGTGGCAGGCCGGCGCTGTCATGGGCACCGTTGCCGTCAGTAATGTCCCACCGGAAGCTTCGTCAAACACATATGTCCAGTTACGTTCGAACCGTGTGCTCTCGGGCACACTGTGGGACATGACCGATCGCCAGAGTCCGCGAACCGCCCACACCCGCCCGGAAGGCGTCTCCGACGCCACTGTGAAAGCGACCGGCAAATTGTCCGAGGCCCTCGAGACCGTCGAGCAGGCGCGGGGCCATCTCTATGCCTTCCATCAGCTGATGGGTCGCGCCGATCTGCTCACCGGCGACGCCGAGGAGTTGTTCCGCGAGGCCGGGCACGACGAGATCGCCGAGCGTCTCGGTACCGAGATCATCGGACGTAACATCGCCGAGGGTCGCTGGACCTTCCAGCTCGTCGAGGAGTTCGACGACGGCTACTGGTCGGACTTCCGCACTTTCGAGAAGCAGGTGCGCGACGAACTCGTGCAGGGACGACGTCACCTTTTCGAAGCCGAGATGAAGGAATCGCGGCGCACACACGGCCGCCGCCATCACGAGGCCTGCCCGGCCGAGGAGCAGTGACGGTGGAGATCCTCAGCAGCCGCACCATCCTCCGTCCGCGCGACCACGGGGCCGCCCTCGAGTTCTACGGCTCGACGCTGGGACTGGCGATCGCCCGCGAGTATCCCGGCGGAACCGTCTTCTTCGCGGGGCAGTCGCTCATCGAGGTCGCCGCGCACGGCCGATCCGACGACAGCGACGAGGTGTTCCACGGGGCCCTGTGGCTCCAGGTGCGCGACGTCTACGACGCCGAGGCCGAACTGGCGCTGAAGGGCGTGCGCATCGTCCGGGGCGCGAAGCAGGAGCCGTGGGGACTGCACGAGCTGTGGATCGCCGATCCCGACGGGATTCCGATCGTCCTGGTGCAGATCCCCGAGGACCATCCCTTGCGGCGCGACCTCCGTTGACGAACGGAGGTACCCGGGCACGGCAGGAGGCAGTCGCGCGGCGCCGGTGATCTTGCACACAAGCCGCGCGGTCTGCTCTGCACTCCGCTCATGGTCGGAGTCCGAAAGAACCGGTCGGGCATCACGGCGAGACGCAGAATTCACACCCCCGTCGCTGTACATTCACCTGCCCGCTACCCCACAATCGACAGACGTGACCGCAGAGTTCGTCGTGCTCCTGGTGGTGGTCGTCACTGCCCTCGCATTCGATTTCACCAACGGCTTCCACGACACCGGCAATGCCATGGCGACATCCATCGCCACCGGCGCCCTCAAACCCAAGACCGCGGTCACTTTGTCCGCGACCCTCAACCTCGTCGGCGCCTTCCTGTCCGTGGAAGTCGCCGCCACCGTCGCGAAGGGTGTCGTCGACCTCGACACCGTCGGCGGTACCGATCTGTTGCTCATCGTCTTCGCCGGCCTGGTCGGAGCGATCCTCTGGAACATCGCAACCTGGCTGTTCGGCCTGCCGTCCAGTTCGTCGCATGCCCTGTTCGGTGGCCTGGTCGGCGCGGCACTCGCGTCGATCGGCGTCCAGGGCGTCGTGTGGGACGGAGTGCTGGGCAAGGTCCTGCTTCCCGCCGTGCTCGCGCCCGTCATCGCGGCGCTGGTGTCCACGGTGGGCATCTGGTCGATGCACCGCCTGACCCGGTCCGTCTCCACCGAGCACCGCGATCGCGGCTTCCGGATGGGCCAGATCGGCACCGCATCCCTGATGTCGCTCGCCCACGGCACCAACGACGCGCAGAAGACCATGGGCGTGATCTTCCTGGCCCTCGTCGCCCACGGCACCATCACCGCCGACACCGAAATGCCGTTCTGGGTGAAGGTCGCCTGTGCCGTCGCGATCGCACTCGGCACCTATCTCGGTGGCTGGCGCATCATCCGCACGCTGGGCAAGGGCCTCGTCGAGATCGCCCCGCCGCAGGGCCTGGCCGCCGAGTCGTCGTCGGCCGCCATCATCCTCACCTCGAGCCATTTCGGTCTGCCGCTGTCGACCACGCACGTCGCCACGGGATCGATCCTCGGCACGGGACTGGGCACCAAGGGCGCCGAAGTGCGCTGGTCGGTGGCACGTCGGATGGTCGTCGCGTGGGTCATCACCCTGCCGTGCGCCGCGGTCGTCGGAGCGATCTGCTGGGCGCTCGCCCACCTCATCGGCGGCATGTCCGGCGTGCTCGTCGTGTTCGCGATCCTGTGCGCCCTGGCCCTGCTCATGTGGCTGCGCTCGCGCCGGCAGCCAGTCGACGCCTCCAACGTCACCGCCGACTGGGACGACAAGCGCGCCCCGGCACCGGGTGCCTCCGAAACGGTCGGCGGGGAAGGACGCTCGTGAACCTGTTGACGCACACCCTCGACTCCCTGTGGCAGGTCGTTCTCGTGGGCCTGCTGCTCGGCGCCGGCCTGCCCTCCCTGTTCGCCCTCGGAGTCCGCGCACTCGACACCGGTCGCGGCAGCGACGGCACACCGAATCCGGTGGCACGGACCGCCGCGGTGCTGTGCTTCGCCGTGGTCGCCTGCGCGATCCTGGCGGGAATTCTCCTGCTGGCGTCCGATTTCCTCGCCGGAACGTTCGGCATCGACATCTTCTGATCGGAGTGACGGGTGGCCCTCCCGCCGTTTCTCGCTTCCATCGTCGAGTGGCTCCGTGCCGGTTACCCCGAAGGGGTGCCGGAACAGGACTACGTACCCCTTTTCGCACTTCTCGCGCGGCGCCTGTCCGACGAGGAGGTCGCCCAGGTCGCCGACACTCTGATCGAGGACGGTGACCTCTCGATCAACCGCATCGACATCGCGGTCCTGATCAGCAAGATCACCAACAACATGCCGTCGCCCGACGACGTGGACCGGGTCCGCCGCCAGCTCGAGGCGGGCGGATGGGACACGACACAATACGATCTGTGACCACACTCGCCCTTCTTCCCGTCCCCGCCGGGTCCGCCGTCCGCTCCGTGCTGCCCGCCCTGCAGCGCATGCTCGACGGTGACGGACCGGCACTGCTCCCCGTCCCCGCCGGGGACGAGCGGGAGACGCTCCGGCTCACCAGCGCCCTGAGCCCCGGCGAACCCGTCGCGGACGGTGTGGGACTGGTGGTCGCGACCTCCGGCACGACCGGGACCCCCAAGGGCGCCCTGCTCTCCGCGCAGGCGCTGCGCGCGAGCGGCGACGCCACCCACACCCGGCTGGGCGGGACGGGCTCGTGGCTGCTCACCCTGCCCGCCCATCACATCGCGGGCATGCAGGTCCTGCTGCGCAGCCTGCTCTCCGGAACCGAGCCCGTCGTCGTCGACGTGTCCGCCGGTTTCGACCCCGCGGATCTGCCGGCGGCGGTGGACGCCATGCCGGGCCCCCGCCGGTACAGCTCGATGGTCCCCATCCAGCTGATCAAGGCCCTCGATCATCCCGACGCCACCGCGGCGCTCGCCCGCCTCGACGCGATCCTGCTCGGTGGGGCCGCGACTCCCGTGCCGGTCCTCGACCGCGCCCGCGCGAGCGGCATCACCGTCGTGCGCACCTACGGCATGAGCGAGACCTGCGGCGGCTGCGTCTACGACGGCGTGCCGCTCGACGGGGTACACGTGCGCGTCGACGGCGACTCGCGAGTGTGGCTCGGCGGCGCCACGCTCGCCTCGGGCTACCGCAACCTGCCCGAGCATCCCGCCTTCGCCGAACCCGGCTGGTTCCGCACCGACGACGCGGGCACGCTCGACGACGGGATCCTGCGCATCCTGGGACGGCTCGACGAGGCCATCTCGACCGGTGGACTCACCGTGGTCCCGCAGGTGGTCGAGGCCGTACTCGTCGAGCACCCGGCCGTTCGGGAGGTCGCGGTGGTGGGTCTGCCCGACGCCCGGCTCGGTCAGCGCGTCGCGGCGGTCGTCGTGCCCGTCCCCGGTGCGACGCCGACGCTCGCCGAACTCCGCGACCACGTCGAGGCCACGCTCGATCCCACTGCTGCGCCGCGTGAGCTGCAGGTCGTCGACGCGTTGCCGCTGCGTGGGCCGGGCAAGGTGGATCGCCGCGCCCTCGTCTCGCGCTTCTCCTGACGGGTGCGCACGACGCGGCGGGCAGCCCCGGGTGCGAAGATCGATCCATGGCAACGGCTGGTCAATGGCTCGAAGGCGCTCGTCCGCGCACCCTCCCCAACGCGATCGCACCCGTCCTGGCAGGCACGGGCGCTGCGGCGTGGCTCGGTGAGGCCGTGTGGTGGAAGGCGCTGCTGGCACTGGTCGTCGCGCTGGGCCTGATCATCGGCGTGAACTTCGCCAACGACTACTCCGACGGCATCCGCGGCACCGACGACGAGCGGGTCGGCCCGATGCGGCTGGTCGGTTCGGGGGCTGCGAGCCCCGGCGCCGTCAAGCGCGCGGCGTTCGTGTGCTTCGGCATCGCGGCCGTCGCGGGACTCGCCCTCGCCGTCACGACCGCCTGGTGGCTCGTGCTCGTCGGCGCGGTCTGCATCGCCGGGGCCTGGTACTACACCGGCGGGAAGAATCCGTACGGCTACAGCGGCTTCGGGGAGATCGGCGTCTTCGTCTTCTTCGGGCTGGTCGCGGTGCTCGGCACCCAGTTCGTGCAGGCCGGTCGCGTCGACTGGGTGGGTCTGGCCTGCGCGGTCGCCGTCGGCTCGATCTCGACGGCCGTGCTGGTGACGAACAATCTCCGCGACATCGCGACCGACGCGGAGACCGGCAAGCGGACTCTGGCGGTCAAACTGGGCGACCCGAGTACCCGCACGCTGCACCTGGTGCTGGTCGTGGTGCCGTTCGTGATGTCGCTCGTGCTGGTCGCGGCGACGCCGTGGGCGCTCGCCGGCTTCCTCGCCGCACCGTTCGCGGTCCGCGCGCACAAGCCGGTGCGGGCCGGTGCCCTCGGGCTCGCGCTGATCCCGGCGCTCAGCGATTCGGGTGTCGCGATGCTCGTGTGGGCGGTGGCCACCGCGCCCGCGTTGGCCTTCGGCTGACCATGACGCGGGCGCGGCGGAACCGGTCGCGGGCGGACGAGCTCAGTCGCGGTCCGGGACGACCAGGCCGAGGATGAAGTTGACGATCGCGATAATCACGCCGCCCCACAGGGCCGCCCAGAAACCGTCGATCGTGAGGCCGTACTCGGTGAAGCCGCTCAGCCACGCGGTGAGCATGAGCATCAGCGCGTTGACGACGAGCAGGAACAGCCCGAGGGTGAGAATCACCAACGGCAGCGACAGCAGTTTCACCAGCGGCTTCACGAGTGCGTTGACGACGGTGAAGATGGCGGCCAGCACGACGAGCGAGATGACCTTGCGGGTCGTGTCGGAGGTGCCCGCGGGATCGGTGAAGTCGATTCCGTCGACGAGCTCGACCGCGAGCCACAGACCGACCGCGTTGATGATCAACCGCAGTATCAGAGAAATCATGGTGCCACTGTGGCACACGGAACCCGGTCTCGTAACGGGCAAATCGGACCCCTCCGATGTCGCCCCTCCCCCTCAGGGGCCTCTCAGCGACGGACGGTAGCGTCGGCCGGCGTGCGTTCACGTCTTCTCCCCCTGTTTCTCGCTGTAGCCGGACTGCTCCTCGTGGGCACGGGTTCGGTCTTCGCCTGGCTCGACCGCCCCGAGACGACGGTCGCAACCGTCGCGGAAGAGCCGAGTCCCTCGGCGGACGGCGTCGACGAGGCGCGGAGCAATCTGCAGCGGGCCGGACTGCCGCTGTCGGTGCTCGACGGCGGGGTCGGGCAGCTGACGGAGGGCAGCACCCAGCTCGACGACGGTGCCCACCAGCTCTCGGACGGCCTCCGGCAGGCCCGTGACGGTGGGGAGCAGCTCGCCGACGGCCTCGGGCAACTCGACGGCGGTGTCGACATGCTCGGCGACGGTGCTCGCCAGGTGAGCGGTGGCGTCGACGAGGTGGTCGACCGTCTCTCCGGTTTCGGGGAGATGCAGGGCGACGTCACGGCGCGGCTCACGGCCGTCGCCGACACGCTCGGCGCGTCCGCGGATCCGGTCTCGCTGGGCGCGGCCGGCCAGTTGCGCGGACTCGTCGAGACCCTCGACACGCAGGGCCTCGGGCCGGACACCCTCGATCAGCTCGGGCAGTTGCGCGACGGTGCACGGCAGCTCGCCTACGAACTCACCGATCCGAACGCGCAGTTCGTCGTGGGCATGGCGCAGGCCGCCGACGGCTCGCGACAGCTCCGCGACGGCCTCGTTCTCCTCGACGACGGTGGCCGGGCCCTGACGGACGGCACCGGACAGCTGGTCGACGGCGTCGGGCCGGTGGCCGATGTCGTGGGTGGCATCGCCGACAACGTCCGGTCGGCCACCGAAGCGCTGCCGCGCACCGCGCCGGCTGCTCCGGACACGCAGGCAGCGGAAGCCGTGGCCACGTCGGATCGTCAGTGGTGGCCGTTCGCGACGATCGCGGCCGGCACGCTGCTGCTCGTCGCGGCGGCGGTCGTCCCGCTCGTCGCCGGGCGCCCACTCGCCGTCGCTCCCGCACAGCCGACCCGGTAGCCGCCCGAAGGATCAGGCTGCGGCGTCGAGGTGGCCGTTCAGGCGCTGACGGAGCTGCTCGCGCGGCACGTGTGCTTCCACGAGGGCTCCGGTCGCCGGGTCGTCGCTGCGCAGCAGTCCGAGCAGGATGTGCTCGGGGCGGATGACCCGTTCGCGGCGTGCGACCGCCTCCCGCAGCGCGAGCTCGAGCGATTTCTTCGCTGCCCGGTCGAACGGGATGTGACCGAGGCGGTTCGCGATGCCCCGCCGATCGGTGCTCTTCCCGTCGAGCACCCCCTTGCCGAAGGCGGCTTCGAGACGGCTCCGGACCTCGTCGAGATCGATCCCGATCGCTTCGAGCGCCGCGGCGTCCTTGTCACCGAGCGGGGCGTCGGCGGTGCGGGCGGCCCGGTCGGAGCGGAGCCCGTCGACCGTGAGACCTTCCTCCGCGAGCAGGACCCGCAGCGGTTCGTCCGCGGCGACAGCGGCCCCGATGAGCAGGTGCGATGCCTCGATCCGGGGATCGCGCACCCGGATCGCCTCCTGTTGCGCTGCGACGACGGCGGATCTGGCACCGTCGGCGAATCGTTCGAACATGACGATCACCTGCGCTTCCGATTGTGCTTCTGATGGACCGCCTGGCGGCTGACGCCGAGTTCGTCGGCGATGGCCTGCCAGGACCAACCCCGCTCGCGGGCATTCGCGACCTGGACCTCCTCGAGCCGTTCCAGCAGCCGGCGCAGGGCACGCACGGCGCGCAGGCCCACTGCGGGATCGGAGCTCGCGGCGGCAGCGGCGAGGGTGGTGGCTTCACTCATGTTGTCAATATAGGTTGACACCGAGAGCGCGTCGACGAAAATTGACAGAAACGGAATCTGCGCAGGTGGTGAGGGCTCTACCGGGGCCAGCCGCCGGTGGTCGCGAACTTCTCCAGCACCGCGAGCGGCCCGGTGAGGTCCATCCCCTCCGCAGCGACCCACTCGTCGGAGAAATAGGTGTCGGCGTAGCGCTCGCCGCCATCGCACAGCAGCGTCACGACGCTGCCCTCCCGGCCCTCCGCGAGCATCTCGGCGATCAGGCCGAAGGCTCCCCAGAGGTTCGTGCCGGTCGAGCCGCCCACCTGACGTCCGAGCGCGGTACTCGCGTGCCGCATGGCGGCGATGGACGCCGCGTCGGGCACCCGCACCATCCGGTCGACGACCTCGGGCACGAAGGACGGCTCGACGCGCGGACGCCCGATCCCCTCGATGCGCGAGGGCATGCCGGTCGCGTAGTCGGCCGATCCCGTCTCGAACCCGCCGAAGAACGCCGAGTTCTCCGGGTCGACGACGGCCAACCGCGTCCGGTGACGGCGATAGCGGATGTAGCGGCCGAGGGTCGCGCTCGTGCCGCCGGTCCCGGCGCCGACGACGATCCACTCCGGCACGGGATGACGCTCGAGACGCATCTGCGAGTAGATGCTCTCGGCGATGTTGTTGTTGCCCCGCCAGTCGGTGACCCGCTCGGCGTTCGTGAACTGGTCCATGAAGCAGCCGCCGAGCTCGTCGGCGAGCCGCTGCGCCTCGGTGTAGATCTCGGGTGGGCGGTCGATGTAATGGCACCGGCCGCCCTGGGCCTCGATGAGCGCGACCTTCGCCGGCGAGGTGCGGCGCGGTACGACGGCCACGAAGTCGAGGCCGAGGAGTCGCGCGAAGTACGCCTCACTGACCGCGGTGGACCCGGACGACGCCTCGATGATCGGGGTCCCTTCACGGATCCAGCCGTTGCACAGGGCGTAGAGGAACAGCGAGCGCGCAAGACGGTGCTTGAGGCTGCCCGTGATGTGCGTCGACTCGTCCTTCAAGTACAGGTCGATGCCCCAATCCGCGGGGAGCGGGTAGCGGAGCAGGTGGGTGTCGGCGCTGCGCTGGGCGTCGGCCTCGATGAGCCGGACCGCGTTGTCGACCCAGTCCCGGGGTGCACTGCGGTCGACGACCGCGCCGGTCGCCGTCACCGCCCGTTCTCGCCGCGCATGCGCTTCTCGAGGTCGGCGCGTTCGGTGCGCCGACGCTCGTCGACCGCGGCGATGCCCTCGTTGACGCGACGCCGCAGCGACGCGAAGAGCACGAGCGAGACGGGCAGGGCGATGAGCACGGCGAACAGGGCCGCGACGAGGAGGGGGATTTCCACCCCGAATGCCCGAGGAACGTAGAGAATGAGCAGGGTGAGCACGACCACGAGGGCGAGTCGCGCCACCGAGTACAACGCGACGTCCCGGATCAGGGACCCGGTCCCCGCCTGACCGCCGGCGGCCGTGGCGCCCTCACCGTGAGGGTGTGGAGTGCGCTGGGAGGGGGTATCCGAGGGTTCGTTCCGGCGTTCGTCGTTCACCACTCCAGGTTAACCGGCGGCCCGGACGACGAGCCCCGCGACGATTTCCGGAAGTCGGACATCCGTCCGTTTTGTCTATTACTTCCGCTTTACCAACCGTAGACCGTTCGAGCAACCAGGGGTATCGGTGCCACCATGGGCTTGGACATCCCGATCGAACAACTCGATCGCGTCGAACAACACGATCACGACAACCGGGAGGACATTCGCAATGAGCGCACCCACTTTCAACGGCGCGAAGGAATCCCTGCTGACCCCGGGCCAGGTGGCGGCACTGTTCCATGTGGATCCCAAGACCGTCACCCGGTGGGCCCACGCCGGCCGATTGGGCTCGCTGCGGACCCCCGGTGGCCATCGCCGCTTCCGTGAGTCCGAGGTCCTGGCGCTTCTCCGCTCCCTCACGACCGAAGCGACGCGCTGATCCGAGACAGCAGAATCCGCACTTCCGGCGTGCACCTGCCGGACCCCGGCCGACCACCCGCGGAGCCCACGTGCCGGACCGGGTTCCGCCCACCTAGAATGTGGACGAACCGGTCTGCGGTCGCCGCGGCCCGGAGGTGCACGGCGAGGGCACGTCCTCGTCCGGCACCGCCACGGTCAGGAGGTGCAACGTGCTCTATCTGTTGGCACTCATCGGTGCGGTGACACTCGCCGTCCTGCTGTGGAAGGCGTACGGTCCCACATCTCGTCCGCCGAGCCGCGTGATGGGTCCGGACGACGATCCCGACTTCCTGTGGAAGGTCGATCGCGAGGTGCACCGCCGCCGCAGTGGCGACGGCACCGGCGAGTCCGATCAGGAGCAGGGCGACTGACCGTGCGCGTCACGCCGAGCGGTCTGTCACCGCGCGGCGAAACCGTCGGCGATATCGGCGGCGAGTCCGAGCAGGGCGCGCCGCGTACCCGACTGCAATCGGTCCAGATCGATCTCCGCCCCCTCTTCGAGGTGGGGGTCGAAGGGTAGGACGTGGACCGCGCGGCACCGCTGTTCGAAGTGCCGCACCACGAGGTCGAGATCGACCTTGCCCGACCTCGGCCGCACCGCGTTGACGACGGCCACCGACCGCTCGACGAGTTCGCGATAGCCGTGCGCGTCGAGCCAGTCGAGCGTGGCCGACGCGCTGCGGGCGCCGTCGACCGAACCGGAACTGATGACGACCAGCGTGTCGGCGTTCTCGAGGATCGCGCTCATAGCGGAGTGCATGAGCCCGGTCCCGCAATCGGTGAGCACGATGCTGTAGAACCGTTCGAGCAGACCCAGCGTCCGTTCGTAGTCGTCGGCGCTGAAGGCCTCCGAGACCGCCGGATCGGTGTCCGAGGCGAGTACCTCGAGACGATGCGTGTTCTGCGAGGTGTAGGCGCGCACGTCCGCGTAGGTCTCGAGAAGCTTCTGATCGCGCAGCAGCGTGCGCACCGTGGCCGGCGTCTGTTCGGCCACCTTCTGACTCAACGTCCCGCGGTCCGGATTCGCGTCGACCGCGACGATCCGATCGCCACGCAGCTCCGCGAAGGTCGAGCCGAGCGTGACCGTGGTGGTCGTCTTGCCCACCCCGCCCTTGAGACTCAGCAGGGCGATCCGGTGGCAGCCGTGCAGCGGTGCACGCACCCGCTCGGCCGTTTCCTCCTTGCGCTGCTGCCGGGAACTCTCCCCCACGTGGACCCGACCACCCGTCGCCCGGTAGACGACCCGCCGCCAGCCCTTCCGCGGCGGCGCGGCGACCGGGCGTACCAGTAGCGACGAGTCCAGCGCCGTCGCGTCCAATGCGTGTCCGTCGAGCCCCGACGAACCGTTACCGGCCCCATCCACCGCGTTCCCCCCGTCGACTGTCACGGACGACGGCGCGACGATAGCAGCCTCAATTGAGCCCGGCGTACGAGTGCAGGCCCGAGACGACCATGTTGATGATGAACAGGTTGAACAGCATCGCGACGAAACCGGCGATGTTGATCCAGGCCGCGCGGGTGTTGCGCCAACCGGAGGTCGCACGTGCGTGCAGGTAGGCGGCGTAGACGACCCACGTGATGAACGAGACCGTCTCCTTGGGATCCCAACCCCAGAAGCGTCCCCAGGCCGCCTCGGCCCAGATGGCACCGAGGATGATGCCGGCACCGAACAGCGGGAAACCGATGATCGTGGTGCGGTAGGCGAGCCGGTCGAGGGTCTGGGCGTCGGGCAGACGCTCGGCGAGCGCCGCGAAGACGCCGCTGCGCTCCTCACCCTTGGGGAAGCGGATGCGCAGCAGGAACAGCAGGCTCGCGACACCCGAGACGAGGAAGATGCCACTGCCGACGCTGATGATCGTCACGTGGATCGGCAGCCAGAACGAGCGCAGTGCGGGAACCACGGGAGCGGCGTCGGCGTAGAGCACGGTCGCCGCGAGGAACATGAGGATCAGGACGGGGACCAACAGGTACACCCACATGGTCCGGTAGGCCGGCTTGCGCAGGACGATCAGGCCGAAGATCACGGCGGCGGCGCACGCCATCGCGACGAACTCGTACATGTTGCCGAGGGGGAACCGCTCGGTGGCCAGGCCGCGCAGCACGATCGAGGCGACCTGCAGTCCGGCGACCACGACGACGAGCGCGCGGCCCATGTTGCCGAGGCGCTGCGACAGGGCGCGCTTCGGCGCCTCCTCGACACGACCCGGGCCGGCGGTGCGGTCGACGGTGCCGGAGGCCGCTCGGCGGCCGGCGGCGACGAGTTCGCGTTCCCGCTCGGCCACGACGTCGGCGCGGTGGGTCGCATATTCGGCGACGAGCAGCACCAGCGCCAGTACGAGCACCGCGAACGCCGATTCGAAGGCCCAGTCGCTGTACCGCGCCAGGGTGTCGTTCTCTGTCATCAGTTCTTCTTCTCCTGTGCCGCCGGGGCGGAGGGTGCATCGTCACCGAGAAGACGCTCGACCAGTCGGTCGAACTCGTCTCCCCATCCGGCCTGATCGGTCCGTGCGAGACCACCGAGTTCTACTACGGTTCGTCGTTCACCGTCGTTCACTGTACCGCTCGGGTACGCACGCGCCCACACTCTGCGTCGCTTGACCAGCAGCGACACGAGCAGACCGGCCATCATCGCGATCGCCGCGACGAGCACCCACTGCTGCGCCGGGTCGTGCGAGACCTGCAGGTTGACGAAGTCGGTGGCCTTGTCGAACCGCACCTCGGTGCCGTCGGCGAGCGTCACGCTCTCCCCCGGACGCAGGTTCACGCGGTCCTGCTTCACGAGGCGGCCCTGGTTGATCAGTTCCTTGTTGAGCGAGAACAGCGACTGTGGGCTGCCGGTGTCGAGACCGGAGTCGCCCTTGTAGACGTCGATGGCGACGGCGGGGTCCATCATCGACGGGAAGATCGATGTGAGCAGCGTGCCGTGGAAGGACGCCGTCGGCGCGAACAGTCCCTCGAGCGCGATCTGGTTCTTCCGGCGCTCGTCGGCGTCGGGGTACATGCCGCCGGGCGGGTCGAAGCGCATGGCGCCGCTGCTGAGGAAGGTCGTCGCATCGTCGGGTGCCCACTGCAACGTCTCGGTGCGGGTCTCGCCGTTCGGCCAGGTGACCGTGAAGGTCGGGGCGTAACCGTGACCCTGCAGATACACGCGATCGCTACCGACCCGCAGTGGATGGTTGACCTTCAACTGCGCGTCGCGCCAGGTGTTCGTGAGGAGGTCGTCGCCGTACTGGTACTCGATGTCGGAGGTGAACATCTCGGCCTGACCGTTGTCGAGATAGTCGGCGACGAAGGTGTTCACCCGCACGCACATGGGGTTCAGGCCGGTGCCGTCGAGCGTGCTGCCGGCGCGGAACGAGTCGAAGGAGGCGGGCGAGGTGGTGCAGAACTCCTCGCCGTTCGCGACGAGGATGCGCTGCCCCTCGTAACCGAAGAGCTTGCCGGCGGCGACGGCGACGAGCAGCCCCACGAGAGAGATGTGGAAGACCAGGTTGCCGGCCTCGCGCAGATAACCCTTCTCGGCGGACAGGGTCACCTCGCCGTCACGCCCGCGGGCACCGCCCTCGCGGCGCACGACCTTCCACCCGCGCAACTCTTTCTGGATGCGGTCGAGGGCGTCGGCGGGGGCCTCGGCCACGGTCGTCTGCGTGTGGTGCGGCAGGCGCTGCAGGTTGCGCGGCGCGGGGACCGGCGGGGTGCGCAGGGCGTGGAAGTGCTCGACGCAGCGCGGCAGGATGCAGCCGACCAGCGAGACGAACAGCAGCACGTAGACGGCGGTGAACCAGAAGCTGCCGAAGACGTCGAACAGTTCGAACCGGTCCATGATCGGTCCGAGCGTCGGGCGGGCCGCGATGTACTCCTCGACCTTCTGGGTGTTGAGGCTGCGCTGCGGCAGGAGTGCGCCCGGGATCGCGGCGAGCGCGAGCAGGAACAGCAGGACCAGTGCGGTCCGCATCGACGTCAGGCCGCGCCAGGTGTTCCGCACGAAGGCCGTGGCACGTCCGAGCGCGCCCTGTCGCGGCGGAGGCGACGGCTGCGGTGCGGGGGTCGGGGTGTGTGTCGCGGTCATACGGGCAGAGTCACTTCCGAGATGAACGAGTCACGGACCCAGGACACGAACAGGTCCCACGCACCGGTGACGAGAGCGATGCCGACGGCCATGAGCATCAGGCCACCGACGATTTGCACGGTCCGCGCGTGTGTGCGCAACCAGCCCACCCCGCGCAGCGCCCGCGCCGAACCGAGCGCGAGCACGACGAACGGCAACCCGAGGCCGAGGCAGTAGGCGACGATCAGCGTCACCCCGCGTGCCGCGGTGGTGCCCTCGGTGCCCGCCGCGAGCGAGATGACGCCGGCGAGGGTGGGGCCGAGGCACGGGGTCCACCCGAGCGCGAAGACCGCGCCGAGCAGCGGGGCTCCCGCGAGGTTCGAGATGCGCCGGGGCGCCGGACGCGTGTCGCGCTGCAGGGCCGGGATGAGACCGATGAAGACCAGGCCCATCACGATGGTGACGACACCGCCGATCCGCATGAGCAGTTCTCGGTTCACGGCGAGCGCGGAGATCGCCCCGAACACCGAGGCCGTCGCGAGGACGAACACGACGGTGAATCCGAGGACGAACAGCCCGGCGGCACCGGCCACCCGGAGGCGGCCGTCGCTGCGGACGGTCGTGGTGCGGGCACCGGCCTGCTCGGCGGTGACGGCGGGGGCCTCGGCTCCCACCACTCCGGCGAGATAGGACAGATAGCCGGGAACGAGCGGCACGACGCACGGCGATGCGAAGGAGACGAGACCGGCGAGCAGGCACGCACCCATCGCCAGCAGCAGCGGACCCGAGAGGGCCGCGTTCTGGAAGGTCTCCCCGACACCCGACGCAAGGATCACTGTTACTGCTCCGAATCCGGTTCCGCCGCGACCCGCTCGACGACCGGTTGCAGGTCGTCGGCGAGCAGTTCGGTCAGATAGACCGCAGCCACGCGGTGCTCCCGGTCGAGGACGACCGTCGTCGGCACGACCGAGGTCGGGTAGTTCCGGCCGAGGGCGAGCAGCGAACGCATCGGCGGGTCGTAGATCGACGGGTAGCCGATCTGCTGGTCGGTGACGAAGTCCTGGGCCTTGTCGCGTTGGTTGTCGCGGACGTTGATGCCGAGGAACTGCACACCGAGGTCCTTGGTGGCCTCGTAGACCTTTTCGAGATCGTCGGCTTCGCTGCGGCAGGGGGCGCACCACTGGCCCCACACGTTGAGCACGACGACCTGGCCCTCGTAGTCGTCGAGGGAGATGGTCTCGCCCTCGTTCATGAGGTCCTCGCCGGTGAGTTCACCGAGGGTGCCCCGGTCGGCCGGGGGGTCGTAGAAGATGCGGGTCTGCCCGCCGGGCGAGACGAAGTCGAACGTTCCCCCGGTGGCGACGGCGTCGTCCCCGGTGGCGCAGGAGGTGAGAAGGACGGCACCGCAGATCGCGGCGACCGTCGCCCGGAACACCTTTCTCATGCGCCGTGGACGTTCGGGTCGGAGGCGCCGGCCGGCTCGGAGTAGACCAGGTCGACGAGGGTGTCGCCCTCGTAGACCAGGGAGGTCAGCGAGGCGAGGCTGCACTGGCGGCGACGCGGGTCGTGCCACAGTCGCTCGCCCTCGAGGAAGCGGCGCAGCGTCCACACCGGGAGCTGGTGGCTCACGCACACCGCTTCCCGTCCCACTGCGGCCACGCGGGCCGCGTTGACGGCGGCGAGCATGCGGTGGGCGATCTGCAGGTAGGGCTCGCCCCAGGAGGGGGTGAACGGATCGCGCAGTTTCCACCAGTGGCGCGGGCGGCTGAGCGCACCGTCACCGACCGAGACCTTCAGGCCCTCGAAGTCGTTGGCCGCCTCGATGAGGTTCTCGTCGGTGCGGATCTGCAGCCCGTGCTTCTCCGCGATCGGAGCGGCCGTCTGCTGGGCCCGTTCGAGCGGGGACGCGACCACGTGAGCGATGTCGTGGTCGGCGAGTGACGCCGCGACCGCCCGTGCCTGGGCCTCACCGGTCACCGACAGCTTGAAGCCGGACAGGCGACCGTAGAGGATTCCGGAGGGGTTGTGGACCTCTCCGTGGCGGAGCACGTGCACGATCGTGCGGGTCTCGGACGGGGCGGCGTCGGTCACGTCGATGTTCCTCGAGGGGTGTGGGAGGGGCGGGTCGGGCTGGGCAGGCAGAAGAGCGGTGTTACGGCGCGGTCGCCGCGGCGGCCGCGCGAGCGGCGTGCGGCAGCGCGTCGGCGATCCTCGAGAACGCGTCGTCGTCGAGCGCGGACGAGACGAACCACGTCTCGAAGGCGCTCGGGGGCGCGTAGACGCCGCGCTCGAGCAGCGCGTGGAAGAAGGCCGGGAAGCGCCAGGTCTGCGCGGCCTTGGCCTGCTCGTAGTTCGTCACCGGCTCGGCGGTGAAGAAGACGCTCAGCAGCGTGCCGGCGTTCTGGACGCGGTGCGGCACCCCTTCGGCGGCGAGTGCATCGCCGAGCAGACGCCCGAGGGTCTCGGCGTTGCGGTCCAGTGCGGCGTAGACCTCGGCGTCGGCGGCACGCAGGCTCGCGAGGCCGGCGGCGACGGCGACGGGATTACCGGACAGGGTGCCGGCCTGGTAGACCGGTCCGCTCGGGGCGAGATGGGCCATGACGTCGGCGCGACCACCGAAGGCCGCGGCGGGCAGACCACCGCTCATGACCTTGCCGAAGGTCATCAGGTCTCCGGAGACCCCGTCGATGCCGTGCCAGCCGGTCGCGCTCGCGCGGAAGCCGGTCATCACCTCGTCCATGATCAGCAGCGCGCCGTGCTCACGGGTGAGGTCGCGCAGGCCCTCGTTGAAGCCGGGCACCGGGGGGACGGTGCCCATGTTGCCGGCGGCGGCCTCGGTGATGACCGCAGCGATCTCGCCGGGGTTCGCCTCGAAGGCGGCACGCACGGCGGCGAGGTCGTTGTAGGGGACGACGATGGTGTCGCCCGCCTGGGCGCCCGTGACGCCGGGCGAGGTGGGCAGACCGAAGGTGGCGACGCCGGAACCGGCGTCGGCGAGCAGCGCGTCGACGTGACCGTGATAACAGCCCGCGAACTTCACGATCTTCGACCGTCCGGTGAATCCGCGCGCGAGACGGACGGCGCTCATCGTCGCCTCGGTGCCGGAGTTGACGAGCCGGACCTGCTCCACCGGCGCGATGCGGGCGACGATCTTCTCCGCGAGTTCGACCTCACCCTCGGTGGGGGCACCGAACGACAGACCCGCCACGGCGGTGGATCGGACGGCCTCGACGACCGCCGGATGCGCGTGCCCGAGAATCATCGGACCCCAGGAACACACCAGGTCGACGTAGGTTTTTCCGTCGACGTCGGTGAGCAGCGGACCCGATCCCGATGCGAAGAAAGGAGGATTGCCGCCGACCGATCCGAACGCGCGGACCGGAGAGTTGACGCCCCCCGGTGTCACCTTCGATGCCCGGTGGAAGAGTGCGGCGGATCGAGTGTCGTGGGTGGACGAAGCATCGGGGGTCGCAGTCACGACTTCCAGTGTCCGTAGTTTCGCGAGATTTGCCAAAAACAGCGGTCCCCAAACCTCCTGTGTTTTTTCTCCCTTACCAGGAAAAAGGGACACCGTGAGTGACTTGTCGCACCTATCGTCTGAGGCATGCCGACGACAGCCGAACACCTGCGCATCGCACTCGACGGTGCGTGGCACGAAGCCCGCGAACGCGCCCGCAAGGATCTCGCGCACGAGAAGTTCGCGCCGCACTACACTCCCGAGACCGACAAGGCCCGCGCCATCACGCTCGAGCAGATGCGCATCCTCGCCGAGCACGGCTACGCCGCGTCGGGTTTCTCCGTCGAGTCCGGTGGCACAGGCGACGCGGGCGGTGCGGTCGCCTCCATCGAGATGCTCGCGATGTCCGACCTGTCGCTCATGGTCAAGGCCGGCGTGCAGTGGGGCCTGTTCGGCGGTGCCGTCGAGAACCTCGGCACCGAGCGGCATCACGAAAAGTACGTCAAGCGGCTCATCGATCTCGACGTGCTGGGTTGCTTCGCGATGACCGAGACGGGTCACGGCAGCGACGTGCAGTCGCTCGAGACCACGGCGACCTACGATCCGGACACCCAGGAGTTCGTGATCCACTCCCCCACCCCGTCGTCCCGCAAGGACTACATCGGGGGCGCGGCGCAGCACGCCCGGTTCGCGGCCGTCTTCGCGCAGCTCGTCACGCAGGGCGAGACGCACGGCGTGCACTGTTTCGTCGTCCCGATCCGCGACGAGAGCGGCAACGACCTGCCGGGTGTGACGACCTCCGACTGCGGTTACAAGGGCGGCCTGCCGGGTGTCGACAACGGCCGCATCGTCTTCGACCAGGTGCGCATCCCCCGGGAGAACCTGCTCAACAAGTACGCGGACGTCGAACCGGACGGCACCTACGCCTCGGACATCGACAACCCGAGCCGACGGTTCTTCACGATGCTCGGCACACTGGTCCGCGGGCGCATCACCGTCGGCGGCTCGGCGGGTGCGGCGGCGCGGGTCGCGCTGAGCATCGCCACTCGCTACGCCGAGAAGCGTCGCCAGTTCGACGCCCCCGGACGCGACGGCGAGGTGCCGATCATGGACTATCTCGTCCACCAGCGGCGCCTGCTCCCGCTGATCGCCCGCTCGTACGCGCTCGGTTTCGCCCAGAACGAGCTGCTCACCACGATGCACCGGCTGCAGTCGACGTCGTTGCAGGAACTCGACGCGCAGGAACAGCGCGAACTCGAGGGCCGCGCGGCCGGTCTCAAGGTCGCCAACACCTGGCACGCGTCGCGAGCGATCCAGGAGTGCCGCGAGGCGTGCGGTGGTGCCGGCTACATGGCCGAGAACCGGCTGACGGCGCTGCGCGCGGACGTCGACGTGTTCACGACCTTCGAGGGCGACAACCACGTCCTGACCCAGCTGGTCGCGAAGGAACTGCTCACGGCCTACGCCGACGAGGTGCAGGGCATGAGCCCGGTGGAGTGGATGCGCTTCGCCGCGACCACCATCTCCGACATCGTCAAGAAGCGCACCGCAGCGCAGCAGATCATCCAGACGATCGTCGACACCCGCCAGGACAACGAGGAGGACGGCAGCCTCTTCGACCGCGGCACCCAGGTGACGATGTTCGAGGACCGGGAGCAGTACCTGCTGTCCACTGCGGCCCGGCGCCTGCAGGCCGCGATGAAGCGCGAGGACAACCCGTTCGACGCCTTCAACTTCGTGCAGGACCACGTTCTGCACGCCGCCCGCGCGCACATCGACCGGGTCGTGCTCGAGGCGTTCGTCGCCGCGATCGAGGACTGCAAGGACGAAACCGCCCGCGACCTGCTGTCGGAGCTGTGCGATCTCTACGCGCTGACGATCATCGACGAGGACAAGGCGTGGTTCATGGAGCACCGCCTGCTGTCGGTCGAACGCGCCAAGGCCGTCACGCGCGGGATCAACGAGCGGTGCCGCAGCCTGCGTCCGCACGCGCTGACTCTCGTGGACGGGCTGGGTGTGCCCGACTACCTGCTCGGCTCGGCCATGCTCGAACGTGAGGGAGCGGTCGTCCCGCCTCAGGACGTCGCGGTCTGACCGGGGTCGCCGACGAGCTCGCCGAGCCGTGCTCGCAGCTCGTCGGCGTCCTTCGCCCACGCCCGCACGAACGTTCCTCCGATGAGCCGCAGTCCGACGGGTTTGCGGCCGCGCGGCACATCCGCCAGCTCGCCGAGGCTCCGGGCGGTCTCCCAGCGTTCCGGATCGCGCCGGTCGTCCGGTGGCGGCGGCAGCACCGCCTCGATCTCGGCGACCGGCAGTTCCTCGGTGCCCTGCCGCAGGACCGTGGAGGTGAGCTCGACGCTGACGTGCCGACGAGCAGCCACGACCATCACGTAGGAGAAACCGGCGAGCACGATCGCGATGATCGGCAGCGCGACCCAGTGCACGACAGGGCCGGTGAGCAGTTCGACGACGAGGGCCACGACGCAGACCAGCGGGCCGATGGCGACCGTGCGCCGGCGCGCTCCGGGTTCGTGGAACAGCGGCCCGGCCGGGTCGGTACCCATCGGATCGGTGCCCATCGGATCGGTGCCCATCGGATCAGGGATCGCCGGATCGGGGACCGTCGGGTCGGTCAAGCGGCGAACGCGCCGGGGATCACCAGTAGCACGGTGGTCACCAGGCCGAGGAGGGCGATAAGAGCGATCAACACCAATTCGCGACGGCGCCCATAGGGCCGCGGTTCCACCTGCATGACGTCCTTTTCGCTCGACGGGAAGGGCCTTGCGGCCCACATGGTGAGCCCACCGTACTCTTCCGTCGCGCCGGACGAAACCGAGTGGTACGTCTATTCTTCCGGCAGTCGCAGGAAGAAGCGATTGGCATCCCGCCGGTGCATCAGCACGATCGCTCCGACGGTCGCGACGGCTTGCAGAATGCCCACCACACCGAGTATCCAGCCCGCCCCGCCCTCCCCGACGCCCACACCGAAGACGGTGGGCAGCGTCGACAGCGACATGAACACCCCGAGCAGGGTCAGCAGCATCCGGGCCCAGTTCTTGGCCTTCAACAGCTGCCTGACCACCAGATACAGCAGTCCGACGATCACCAGGCCGATGCCGGCGGTCAGCGCCACCAGCACCGGTACCGCCGACTCGAGTTGCTCCGTGCTGACACCCTCGACGGCCTGATCGGCGGCCATCGTGGTCATGAGATCGAGCAGTTCGTCGCGTCGGCTCAGCAGGTCGGCGAGACTTGCCGCCAAACTCACGACGGCGAGAGCGAGTACCCCGCACCACAATTGGTAGGCCGTCGTGACGTCTCCGGGAACGGGACGATTCGCCGCGGGGCCGGGCCCGACAGGAGGCGCGGGGAAGCTCATCACAGGCGACCCGCGACCTCGGCGGCCCAGTAGGTGAGGACGACGTCCGCACCGGCTCGCCGGATGCCGACCAGCGATTCGAGGATCGCCGCATCGCGATCGATCCAGCCCTTCTGCGCGGCCGCGGTGATCATCGAGTACTCCCCCGAGATCTGGTAGGCGGCCACCGGGACGGGCGAGCGGTCGGCGACCTCGCGCAGCACGTCGAGATACGACATCGCCGGCTTGACCATCACCATGTCGGCGCCCTCGGCGAGGTCGAGATCCACCTCGTGCAGCGACTCGCGACGGTTCGCCGGATCCTGCTGGTAGGTGCGGCGATCTCCCTCGAGGGACGAGCCGACGGCGTCGCGGAAGGGACCGTAGAACGCCGAGGCGTACTTCGCGGAGTAGGCGAGCTGACCGACCTCGGTGTGCCCCGCCTCGTCGAGCGCGGACCGGATGAAACCGATCTGGCCGTCCATCATGCCGCTCGGGCCGAGCAGGTGCGCCCCGGCCTCGGCCTGCGCGACGGCCATCTCGGCGTAACGCTCGAGGGTCGCGTCGTTGTCGACGATGCCGGTGTCGGTGAGCACACCGCAGTGGCCGTGATCGGTGAACTCGTCGAGGCAGGTGTCGGCCATGATCACCGTGGAGTCGCCGAGTTCGCTGCGCAGCGACCGCAGCGCGCGGTTGAGCACACCGTCGGGATCGCTCGCCGCGGAACCGCGGGCGTCCTTGTCCTCGGGGCGGGGCACACCGAAGAGCATCAGGCCGCCGACACCGGCGGACACGGCCTCGGCCGCGGCCTTGCGCAGCGAATCGGCGGTGTGCTGGTACACCCCGGGCATCGACGCGATCTCGCGCGGCTCGTCGAGGCCGTCGGCCACGAACATGGGGAGCACGAGGTGGCGGGGTTCGAGGGAGGTTTCTGCCACGAGCCGTCGGATGGCGGGTGTGCTGCGCAGCCGGCGGGGACGGATGTCGGGAAACATGGGGAGAACACCTTCCATACGGGTCGTGCGCGGCCCCGGTAGTGGCGACTACCGGGACCGCGCACGGATCATCGGATCACGAGAGATCAGCGGCGGGCGCGGGACTTCTTCCGCGGCGGAGGCAGTGCGCCTTCCGCGCGGAGCCGGGCCGCGTGCTCGGCGAGCGCGTCGACCAGGGGCCCGATCTGCGCGGTCTCGGGCTGCACGTCCACCCGCAGGCCGAACTCGATCGCCGTCTCGGCCGTCTTCGGGCCGATGCACGCGACGATCGTGCGGGCGTGGGGCTTGCCGGCGATACCCACGAGATTGCGGACGGTCGACGACGAGGTGAAGCACACCGCGTCGAAGCCACCGGTCTTGATCATCTCGCGGGTCGCGGCCGGCGGCGGAGCGGCACGCACGGTGCGGTAGGCGGTGACGTCGTCGATCTCCCAGCCGCGCTCGCGCAGGCCCTCGGCGAGGGTCTCGGTGGCGATGTCGGCGCGCGGCAGCAGCACCCGGTTGACCGGGTCGAAGACGTCGTCGTACGGGGCGAACTCGGCGAGCAGGCCGAGGCTGGACTGTTCGCCGCTGGGCACGAGCTCGGGGATGATGCCGAACGAGCGCACCTTCGCGGCGGTGGCCTCACCGACGCACGCGATCTTGACGCCGGAGAACGCACGCGCGTCGAGACCGAACGCCTCGAACTTCTCCCACACCGCACGCACCGCGTTGGTGGAGGTGAACACCACCCACTGGTACCGGCCGTCGACCAGGCCCTTGACCGCACGTTCCATCTGCGCGGGGCTGCGCGGCGGCTCGACCGCGATGGTCGGCACCTCCATCGGGATCGCGCCGTGGGTGACGAGCCGCTCGCTCATCTCGCCGGCCTGATCCTTGGTGCGGGGCACGAGCACGGTCCAGCCGTACAGGGCGCGCGACTCCCACCACGACATCTTGTTGCGGTGCGAGACGACCTTGCCGACGGTGACGACGAGCGGCCCGACGAGCTCGGAACCCGCATCGTTCAGCGTCGCGAGGGTGGCCTCGACGGTGCGCTGCTGACGGGTGGTGCCGCGCACGGTGATCGCGGCGGGGGTCTGCGGCGCCAGGCCGTGTTCGACGAGCGCGCTGGCGGTCTCGGCGAGGTGACCGGAGGTCGCGTGGAGGACGAGGGGGCCGGGGGCTGCGGCGAGCGCGGCCCAGTCGACCTCTCCGCGCACGTCGACCTCGGTGTGGCACGAGCCGAGCGCCATACCGGCGTAGCTCGGCACCGACGACCCGGCGGGCAGGCCCGGCAGGACCTCGAAGACCACCTGGGTGCGGGCGACGGCGTTGACCTCGGCGATCACCGAGTCGGTGGTGAGGGGGTCGCCGGCGACGAGGCGCACCACGTCGCGTCCGGCCTTCGCCTCGGCGACGAGCGTCTTGGCGACCTCGGCGGGCTCGCCGAGCGCGGGACGGACCTCGGCGACGGGCTCACCGGTCTCCGGGTCGGTGCCGTGGTCGACACCGACGAGGGCCACGACACCCTTGTCGACATCGGGGTCGGTGAAGGCGATCGTGGCGCCCGCCAGCACGTCACGCGCGCGCACGGTGAGCAGCGCAGGATCGCCCGGACCCGATCCCACGAACAGGATGCGCCCGGGGTTGTGCTTACGGACTCGGCTCATCGGTCATTCTCCAGTGCGGTCAAATCAGCGGTAAGGGCAAATCGGGTGACGGTGACGGCTGGGTCAATCATCGGCAGGTCTCGTCTCGGGGACGACGCCGTGCTCGACCATGAGCTCGCGCGCACCGAGGTCGAGCAGTTCGCGGGCGATACGGCGACCGAGTTCCTCGGCCCTCTCCGGCGCCCCCACCGCGCTCGCTCGCAGCACATCCGATCCGTCCAGGGCGGCGGCGCATCCGCGCACCGACAGTTCCTCGATCACCCGGCCGTCGTCGTCGAGCGATTCGACGACCTCGGCGATCGCCCCCACCGGTGCGGTGCATCCGGCTTCGAGTTCGGCGAGCAGCGAGCGCTCCGCGACGACGGCGGCGCGGCTCGGCGCATGGTCGAGTCCGGCGAGCAGCTCGATCATCTCGGGATCGTCCGACCGGCACTCGACGGCGAGCGCACCCTGCGACGGCGCGGGCAGCATCTGCACCGGTTCGAGGGACTCGGTGACGCGGTCCAGGCGTCCGATGCGCGACAGTCCGGCACGCGCGATGACGATCGCGTCGAGTTCGCCGGAGTCGACCTTGCCGATGCGGGTGTCGATGTTGCCGCGCAGCGGTTCGATCTGCAGTCCCAGACCGAGCGCGGCGAGTTGTGCCCGCCGGCGCGGCGCCGAGGTACCGACCTTCGAGCCGGGCGGCAGCTCGCCGAGGACGAGTCCGTCGCGGGCGACGAGCGCGTCGCGCGGGTCCTCCCGCTCGGGGACGGCCGCGACGACGAGGCGCGGATCCTGGAAGGTCGGCAGGTCCTTGTAGGAGTGCACGGCGACGTCGACCTCACCTGCGAGCAGCGCCTCGCGCAGCTCGGCTGTGAACACGCCGACACCGATGCGCTGCACCGGGCCGGGCGTCACGTCGCCCTTGGTGGTGATGATGACGAGCTCTGCCGGGCGACCGGCGGCGATGAGTGCGTCGCGCACGGTACCGGCCTGGGTCGTGGCGAGCACGCTGCCGCGGGTACCGATCCGCAGGGGACGATCCTGCCGAGCAACGTCGTCGCGGGAAACCGATGCGGCTTCGGTGCTCATGCGGTGCCGTCCTTTCGTGAGGCCTGGAGTTCGGTGGTGACAGCGGGATCCAGTGCGGCGGACAGATCCCCCGAGAGGGTGGGATCGGTCAGCGTGCTCAGTTCCAAATCCTTGGTGGGTGTCGCGACCGCTTCGGCCGAACCCGGGCTCAGCTCGAAGAGTTCGCGCAGAGCCTCGGCGTACTGGTCGCCTCCCGGCGTCGACGCGAGTTGCTTGACGCGCACCGTCGGTGCGTGGAGGAGCTTGTCGACGACCCGGCGCACGGTGCGGGCGACCTCGCCGCGCTGACCGTCGTCGAGATCGGGCAGTCGCGATTCGAGGCGCATCAGTTCGCCCTCGACCACCTCGGCGGCGCGCTGACGCAGTGCCGTCACGGTGGGGGTGACCTCGGCGAGTCGCTGCGCGGTGAGGTACTGCGACAGTTCGGCGGCGACGATCTTGCGGGCGGCCTCCGCGTCGGTCGCGGCGGCGCCGGCCGACGGATCGCGCTGCAGCGACTCCATGTCGAAGACCTGCACGCCGGGAAGACCGGCCACGGCGGTGTCGACGTCGCGCGGCAGACCGAGATCGCAGATCGCGAGGGGGCGTTCGCCGCGGCCGGGCTGCGCGAGTGCGCGGTGCGCGTCGGCGAGGGTGACGACGGCCCCCACCGCTCCGGTGCAGGTGACGGCGACGTCGGCGCGGCTCAGCGCGGTCGCGAGATCGTCGAATCCGACGACCTCGGCGTCGACACCGGCGGCCCGTGCGGTCTCGGCGAGTCGCTCGGCGCGGTCGCGGGTGCGGTTGGCGACGACGATCGAGCCGACCTCGGCCCGGACGAGATGCGCGACGGCGAGGCCGCCCATGGCCCCGGCACCGATCACCGCGGCGGTGCGGCCACGGAGGTCGCCTCCGAGGAAGTTCGCGGCCTTGTCGAGCGCGACCGACACGACGGACGCACCGGCGGCGTCGATGCCGGTCTCCGTGTGCACCCGCTTGCCGACGCGCAGCGCCTGCTGGGCGAGTTCGTGCAGGGTGCGGCCGGCGGCCTGCTGGGCGTCGGCGGCGGCGTAGGCGGTGCGGATCTGGCCGAGGATCTGCTGCTCCCCCACGACCATCGAGTCGAGTCCGCTGGCGACGGAGAAGAGGTGTTCGGCAGCGGCCTCGCTGTACCGGACGTAAGCGTGCTTGTGCAGTTCGGTGACGGGCAGACCCGAGTGCTCGGCGAGCAGTTCGCTGACCGCGGCGAGTGCGCCGTGGAAGGCGTCGACCACCGCGTAGATCTCCACCCGGTTGCAGGTGGAGACGATCATCGCTTCGGAGATCTTGTCCGACGCCAGCATCTTGTCGGTGAGCTTGGGGCGGTCGGTGTCCGTGACCGCCACCTTCTCGAGCACCGGGACCGGTGCGCTCCTATGCGATATCCCGACGAGGAGAACACTCACGGTGCGATCACCGATCCGTTTCTGGTCGCGGCCGAGCCCATCGGACCCGCCTTTCCTGTTGTGGTATGCCGAGCAGAGCTTCGGGTGGACACCCGCGGGATGCCGGCGGGGCGTACGTCGCCGGCAGCAGGACGAACGTCAGCCGTCGCGGCGCGGGGGGTCTCCCCGTTACGCGTGCTGTTGAAGGACAGGACCTGCATCTCGACGGACAGATCGACGCGTCGGATCTCGACGTGGTCGGGGACATCGAGTTCGACGGGAGCGAAGCTCAGGATGCTGCGCACTCCTGCGAGCACGAGCCGATCGCACACCTGCTGCGCTGCCTCGTCGGGGGTGGCGACGACACCGATGGTCGCGCCGAGTTCACGGGCTCCGTTCTCGAGATCGTCGACGTGACGCACGACGAGATCGCCCACACGTGTGCCCACCACGTCGGGATCGGAATCGAAGAGGCCGGCCATCGTGAAACCGCGGCGGTCGAAGCCGGGATATCGGGCGAGGGCGCGTCCGAGACTGCCCACTCCGACGAGCACGACGCGATGGCCCCGGTCGAGTCCGAGCGCTGCTTCGATGCGGGACTGGAGGCGCAGGACGTCGTAGCCGACGCCGCGCACTCCGTTGGGTCCGAGGAAGGACAGATCCTTGCGCAGTTTGGCCGAACCGACCCCGGCGGCGGCCGCGAGTTCCTCACTGGAGACGATGAGCGTGCCCGCTTCGGCGAACGCACCGAGGACCCGGAGGTAGGTCGCGAGACGCGTCACAGTAGCCTGTGGGATATCGCGGACCGGAGGGGTGGGAGTGGCACCCTCGCCGGACTCGGCGGTGCCGCGAGCGTCCTCGCCCTGCGGTGGGTGCAACTGCGTCACGGTACGTGGCTCCTCGTCCGGCCGGTGGATACACGCCTGGCCTCACGGTGATCCGGGAATTCGTTCACACCACGGTAACCGCTTGTGAAGCCATGCACAAAGTTGCTCGAAGCACCCCGAATGTGCTTCCCACCTGCTGTACGACGAGGACCTGCCGACTCAGCGAGCGAGATCTGCGCGCAGTCGCGGCTCGTCGACCTCCCAGTAGCTGTGCTCGCGTCCGTCGAGCAGAACGACGGGCAGACGGTCCCCGAATTCGGCCCGCAGATCGGGATCGGTTGCGGCAGCGACATCCACGTCGATGCAGGTGACCTCGACGCCGAGCTCCTCCGCGAGCGCCTCGAGCTGCTCGCGCGCCGGACCGCACGCACCGCACCCGGCGCGCACGAGAAGGGTCAGGTGATGACGGCTCGCGGAGCCGCTCGTTGCCGATGACGATTGCTCACTCATGCCTCCACTGTGCGGCACGGCCTGTCGAGATGAACGTCACACCCGGTCACGGGGGCGACGGCCTCCCGGTGAGGGGCGGTATCGCGGGCTAGGCTTGGCGCGGGTCGCCCGTGCATGCGGTCGTCGTGTGGGCGGCGCCCGGAGCGCTGGGGTCACACGGAGCCCGCCCGTTTCGACAGCCCCGCCCGTTACGACACCGGAGGTGCGAGTGCCAGGACGTTCGTTTCCCTACGGATGGGGCATGGGTGAGACGTGGGCGCGCATCATCCGTCCCGGACGTCGGCTCTTCTCTCGCAAGTTCGGGCCCAGCGAGGAAGAGGTCCGCGCCAATCTCGCAGGTGAGGCGAGCGCCGATGCCGCCCTCGCGTTGCAGGAATCACGCGTCGAGCCCGAGCCCTCCCCCGACACCGCTCCCGTCCCGCGTGATCTGACCGCGGCGGCGTTCTTCGATGTCGACAACACGATGGTGCAGGGCGCGTCGATCATCCACTTCGCCCGCGGCCTCGTCGCCCGGGACTACTTCGACAAGTCCGACCTGTTCGAGTTCGCCTGGCAGCAGGTCAAGTTCCGCCTGACGGGCAAGGAGAACATGAACGACGTCGCGTCCGGTCGCGACAAGGCGCTGTCGTTCGTGCAGGGCCGCTCCACCGAAGAACTGCGCCGGCTCGGCGAGCAGATCTACGACGACATCATCGCCGACAAGATCTGGCCGGGCACCCGCGCGCTCGCGCAGATGCACCTCGACGCGGGCCAGCAGGTGTGGCTCGTGACCGCGACGCCGGTCGAACTGGCCGACGTCATCGCCGAACGCCTCGGCCTCACCGGTGCGCTCGGCACCGTCGCCGAGTCGGAGGACGGCGTCTTCACCGGCCGCCTCGTCGGCGACATCCTGCACGGTCTCGGCAAGGCGCACGCAGTGCGGGCCCTCGCGATCCGCGAGGGTCTGAATCTCAAGCGGTGTACGGCCTATTCGGACAGCCACAACGACGTGCCGATGCTCTCGGTGGTCGGCACGGCCGTCGCGATCAATCCCGATCCGGATCTACGGCAGGTCGCCCGCACACGCGGGTGGGAGATCCGCGACTTCCGGACGGCGCGCAAGGCCGCGAAGGTCGGGGTGCCGACGGCGCTCGGTCTGGGTGCCGCGGGTGGTGCCGTCGCGGTCCTCGTGGGTCGCCGCCGCGACCGAGCGGCCTGACAGTACAGTCGCGATCGAGCGGCCTGACAGTACAGTCGCGATCGAGCGGCCTGACAGTACAGCCGCGACCGAGCGGCTCGATTTTCGAGGTGCTCAGCCGAGGAAGACGTTCCGCCTGCGTGTGAGCAGCTTGTAGAGGGTCTGCTGGATCGTCTCGCGCACGTGGTCGGTGACCTCGAACAACACCATCGGATCCTCCGCCGAGGCGTCGTCGTACACGTCGGTGACGATGGGGGTGCCGAACTCGATGTACCACTTCGACGGCAACGGCACGATCCCGAGCGGGCCGAGCGCCGGGAACAGCGGGGTGATCGGGAAGTAGGGCAGTCCGAGCAGGCGCGCGAGCGAGGTGAGGTCGGCGATGTTCGGGTAGATCTCCTCGGAGCCGACGATCGAGCACGGCACGATGGGCGCCTGGGTGCGCAGAGCCGCCGACACGAAACCGCCGCGGCCGAACCGCTGCAGTTTGTAGCGCTCCTTGAACGGTTTGCCGAGGCCCTTGTAGCCCTCGGGGAAGACCGCGACCACCTGGTCCTGGCGGAGGAGTCGTTCGGCGTCGGGATGGCACGCGAGGGTGTGGCCCGCCTTGCGGGTCACCGTCCCCACCACGGGCAGACCGAAGGCGAGGTCGGCGGCGAGCATCCGCAGGTGACGATCCGCATGGTCGTGCACGGCGACGGAGGTCATCAGTGCGTCGACGGGGAGCGTGCCGGCGTGGTTGGCGACGACGAGTGCGCTGCCCTCGGCGGGGATGTTCTCCACGCCGCGGACCTCGACGCGGAACCATTTGTCGAACAGGGGTCGCAGCACCGGCAGGACGACGTTCTCGGTGAAGTGCGGGTCGAAACCGAAGTCGTCGACCTCGTAGTCGCCGGTCATCCGGCGGCGGACGAACTCGGCGGTGGCGGTGACCTGGTGCGCGAGGGTGCCGCGCAGGTCGTCGAGGAACCGGTCGGTGCGGCTCATCTGCTCGGGGGTGGGCGGTGGCCCCATCGACGGATGGGGTGTGCGTGTGACCCGTTCGCCGGGACGGCGGTTGCCGGCGTGCAACGGGATGACCTTCGCGACCTCCGTCATCGCGTCTCCCTCGTCTCTCCGAGCACGGAGAGCGCCATCGACTCGGCCTTGTCCACCCATTCGGTCTTCACGATGCGGGTGAGGGCGAGGCCCCGGGCGAAATCGTCGAGCGCTTCTCTCGTGGTCCAGCGTGGTTCGAATCCGAACTCGTTGCGCATGCGCGTGGTGTCGAGTCCGCATCCGAAATGGAAATAGTCGAGTTCTTCCTTGGTGAAGGAGTTCATCACCGAACCCATGAGTGCGTGCCCGACCGTGCGGAACAGCGCATAGGGCATCGGCACCGTCATGCCCCCGGCCCGGCGTACTGCCTGGGTCATCATGACGATCCCTTCACCGGCGATGTTGTACGTCCCGGGCGGTCCGGCGACGACCGCGTGTTCGAGCGCACCGAGCGCGTCCTCCTCGTGCAGCAACTGCAGTCGCGCGTCGCGGCCGAGCACGTTGGGGACGAGCGGGGAGGTGAGATAACTCGACACCGAGCCGGGCAGCCGGGTCCCCACGGTGGGGGCGAGCCGGAGGATGGTGGTCGCGAGGTCGGTGCGCCGCCGGGCGACGCCGCGCAGATACCCCTCGACTTCCATCATGTCGCGGGCGAAAGCGCCCGTGGGCCGGCGGCGGGCGCTCATCTCCTCCGTGAACTTCGCGGGGTCCTTGGCACTCGAGCCGTAGACGACGGACGACGAGCGCAGCACGATCCTGCGCACCGAGGGCGCCTTCTGGCACACCGCGAACAGTTGCATCGCGCCGAGGACGTTCATGTCCTTCATCGCCGTGCGGCTCCCGGACTTCGGGGCCTTCGTGACGGCGGACGCGTGGACGACGGTGTCGACGTCCATGTTGCGGATGATCTTGCCGATGAGAGGGTTGCGGATGTCGGCGAGCACGAATTCGGCCCGGCCCATGCGTCGGAGCATGTCCTTCGACGGCGACTGGGTGTCGACGCCGATCACCCGCTCGATGTCCGGATTCTGGGCGAGCCTGGTGACGAGGAAACCACCCAGGAACCGACTCGCTCCGGTGACCAGCACGACTCGTGGACGTGCCACTTCGTGCCCCTGCGAAACCACTCGTGAAACCCCCTGCTGCACCACACGCGTCATCGGTCACATTCGCCCCGACGCGGTATGCCGTCCCACAATACGGCCACTTCGCTGCCATCGCACGACTCGCGGGTGAACTTTCGGGTGTGGGGATGCGCAGACGAACGATGCCCGCCACCATGGAAGGTGACGGGCATCGGACAGGCGCAGGGCTTACTTGCCGAGTTTACGACGCTGCACTCGGGTGCGGCGGAGCAGCTTGCGGTGCTTCTTCTTCGACATGCGCTTACGGCGCTTCTTGATCACAGATCCCATGTGGGCATCCCTCACGTTCCTTGTAGCGTTCCTGCGCACGCCGGTGACGTACGCCTGATGTATGTCGACGCTGGGCCTCGTGGCGACGAGTAACAGCGCCTCACGACACCGGCTGGCCGGTACGACGACAAGCAATCCTACCGGGGCGGCCCACCCGGCGTGAAACCGAGGTCCGCCCCGGAACGCGACTTCCCTCGCGCACCGGATCCGTTCGTCGTACCGTCGTCCCCCGACGACGCGCCGATCGTCCCTGTCCGACCTCTATCCGACGTCGAAGTACGACGTCTCGAGGTAGTCGTGGACGGCCTTCGCATGCACGCGGAACGAGCGTCCCACGCGCACTGCGGGTAGTTCGCCACTGTGCACCAGCCTGTACACGGTCATCTTCGACACCCGCATGAGAGCTGCCACTTCGGCAACCGTCAGGAACTGGGTACCGGCGAGAACCGACTGTCCGTCTTGAGGTTGACCCTTCGACGGCGTGTTTCCTGAAACCATTACACACCTCCGGCACGCCCGCGCCGCCGGCTTCCCCTCCGGCGGAACAGACACGCACGTGCTGATTCGAGCTTAGCGTGACGAATGGTTCCTGTGCGACGATGCAGCCGGGGAATTTCCGGCGGGCGGCTGTTCGTCGCCACGCTACGCCCCGCAGTGACGTCTGTCAGCGTTCCGCAGGGACGTCTGTGAGCGTTCCGCAGTGACACCTGTCGGCGTTCCGCAGGGACACCTGCGAGAGCCTCGGGTGGATGCCCTGTCAGGCCGTCCCGGAGAGCCCCTCGCGGGCCGCGGGCGACGGCTGATCCGATGCCGCCCCGAGTTGCGCGGAGCGGCGCTTCGCGGCGTCGAGCGCCTCGTAGAAGGCCGTACGCAGGCCTCCACGCTCGAGTTCGCGGATCGCGGCCGCCGTGGTGCCACCCGGCGAGGTGACCGCGGCGCGCAGGTCGGCAGCGTTGTCCCCCGAACGCGCGAGCATCGCGGCCGAGCCGGTCATCGTCTGCACCACCAGATCGGTGGCCACCGCCCGCGTCAGGCCGAGCGAGACACCCGCGTCGATCATCGCCTCCGCGACGAGGAAGAAGTAGGCGGGGCCGGATCCGGAGACCGCGGTGACCGCGTCGATCTGCGATTCCGGGACCACCGAGACCGTTCCCACGCTCGCGAGGATCTCGCGGACCGTGTCGAGATGCTGCTGCTTGACGTACCGACCGGCGGACAGCACGCTCGCGCCCTCCCCGACGAGCATCGGGGTGTTCGGCATCACGCGCACGACGGGGAAGCCGGCCGGGAGCTTGGTCTCGTAGCGGACCGTCGGGATGCCCGCGGCCAGCGACACCAGGATCTGCTCGTCGTCGTTCCCGGCGTCGACCGCCGCGAGAGCGGTGACGACGACGTCCACGTCGTTGGGCTTGACGGCCACGACCACCACGTCGGCGCCTTCCGCGGCGTCGGCGGTGCTGTCGGTGACCCGGATCGAGTAGGCCCGGGACAGTTCCTCACGCCGTTCCTCGAACTTCTCGGCGACCACGAGATCCTTGGTCGCGAAGCCGTTCTTCAGCAGACCCGAGACCAGCGCCTCGCCGATCCTGCCGCCACCGATCACTGCGATTCTCGTCATGGGGACAGCCTGCCACGACCGCCCGTGCGGCCTACACCACGGTCACCGCCTGTCGGAACCTGCCGCGCTCCGGCGCATCAGCGCGGCATCATGGCCAGCTGACGCGATTGCACGACCACCTGGCCGGTCGAGTCGACGACGGTGTGGTCCTCCTCGAACCAGGTGTTGCCGAGCACGCTGCTCTCCGCGATGACCCGCAGCCATCCCGGAGCCGGAACCCGCCGCAGATAGGCGGTGAGCTGCACCGTCGGCGCCCAGCCGAATCGGCCGAGGTTCATCGCGACGGGAGCCGACACGTCGCCGCACATGAGCGCGAACAGCACCGAGGTGTCGACGTCGGCCTCGTCGCCCGGCGACGGCCGCGTCCACATCGACACGAGCGGTTCACCCTGCTGCCCGTCGAGGAAACGCGCGGTCGAGGCGTCGATCCGGAGCCGGGAGGTGGCGGCGAACTTCACGATCTGCCCCATGGGGTGCTCGGGGGTGACGAGCACCGACTCGGCCGGCGGGTCGACGGGCATGGTGGTCGCGCGGTGCGGCACCGTGTGGAAGGGCTCCTCGGAGTCCGGCGTACCGAGGGTGACACTCGCCCGCACCGCCACACGTCCGGCCTGGGACAGTTCGACGTCCACAAGGGTGATCTGCTTGCCCTGCTTGCGCAGGAGGGTGGTGAGTTCGACGTCACCGGGGTCGGGCGCGGCGACGAACGAGGCACTCACGGCGAGCGGCTGGGTGAGCGGGTCGACGCCGGCGTCGAGCACCGACCTGCGCGCCGCGGACGCGCAGACCGCGAGCATGCATCCGCCGTGCACCTTGGGTCCGATGGTCCACACCGGATCGATGTGCGCCTGCCAGGCATCGGTGCCATCCGGGTGCTCCCCCGGCACTCGGGTGACCGAGGTCAGGTCGAGGAAGGGCTGGTCGGTGGGGGTCACTGCTGCTCCTGGTCGTCGTTCGGGGCCGGATCGGCGCCGGTGGTGGGGAGTTCACCGGACCCGAACATGCGGGCGGCGAGATGCTGATGGGCCAGTCGGCGCATGGCCGTGAGGACCGGTTCGTACAGAGCCGTCCCGAGCACGGCCGCTTCCACGGTGGCCTCCCGGGAGTGCGTCGGCAGCAGTTCGAGGTCGAGTTCGGCGATGGCGCGGACGTGACGGCCGTAGGCGTCGATCCGGCGGTCGTCCATCCGCAGGCCGGCGGCTTCGAGTGCCGTGAGCGCGTGTTCGAGTTGCGCCACGGCCGCGAACCGGGGGTCGTAGATCTGGCCGAGGTGCTCGAGCACGCGGCGGGCGCGGGGATAGTCGAGACCGGCCGAGTCCTCGACGTAGGGCGGCAGCGCGGCGATGGCGTGGCCGAGTTCGACGAACAGGTCGTCGCGGGGGTTGTCGACGAGATCCACGACGGTCTTGATCTTCTCGAGAGGCAGACCCTGCGCGGCAAGTGCCCGGACCAGGCCCAGGCGCCGCACGTGCCGGTCGTCGTAGGTCGCCGAGGTGACGCTCGTCGCCACGCCCGGCATGAGCAACCCCTCGCGCAGGTAGTACTTCACCGTCGGCAGCGGTATGCCGCAACGCTCGGCGAGTTCCGAGATACGCACCGATCACCTCCGTCCTTGACGCCGGATACTACAACTATCCAGTATTGGATAGTGAAGCTATCCAGCAACGGACAGTGGAACCGTCAGTCACGGAGTACCGGCCGAGGAGGCCCTCATGCATCCGATCGTGACCATCGTTCTCGGGAGCACCGTGCTCACCGTCGCAGGCATCGCCTTCGGAGGCACCTTCCTGCTACGCGTCGCCGCGGGCGGCGTACCCACCAACGACCTGCAGAAGACGTTCTTCCGTGCCGGTCACGCCCACGCGGGAGTACTCGTCACGCTGGGGCTGCTCATCGCCGTTCTCACGCACGTCGTGGGCGCATCACCCGGTTGGTCGGCGGCCGGCGCCATCGCCGTGCTCGTCGCCGCGATCCTGATCCCGGCAGGCTTCTTCCTGTCGGTTCTCGGGCCCGATCCGACGCGGCCCGGCCGGATGTTCGCGGCGGTCCGGCTCGGCGCCGTCTCCCTCACCGCGGGTGTGCTGATCTCAGGTGTCGCCGTGCTCGCCGCCGGAATCGCTGCCCTCTGAGGCGGGGACGCGCGCGATGTCCGTGTGCCGGGGACTCTCGGGGCCGGCGGTGATCGCGCGCGTCGCCGAGCGATCCAGGTGCGTGCGCGCGAAGGCCAGCGAACGCGCCAGCATCCCGGCGCGCTCCGCACGCGTCCGTGCGCTCTGGGTGCTGATCTCGAGCACCACGTGACCGCCGAAGTCGCTCGCGGCGAGCCGGCGGCACACGTCCGCACACGGCTGCGTGCCCGTTCCCGGGACGAGGTGTTCGTCGAGCGAGGAGCCCCGGCCGTCGGCGAGATGGAGGTGGGCGAGCCCCTCCCCCATCCGATCCGCGAGCGCGAGGGCGTCGGCCCCCGCGGTCGCGGTGTGCGACAGGTCGAGCGTGTAGTGCGCGAAACCGGTGTCGGTGGGGTCGAGTGACGGACTGTAGGCCGAGACCGCGCGGCCGGGACCGCGTCGGCGCAGACGTTCGGCGCCGCGATCACGACCGCCGAAGACGACGTCGGCCCTCATCGGGTACATGTTCTCGACCGCGACCACCACGTGGCTGTCGGCCTCGAGCGCCGCGACCTGGTCGGAGAATCCCTCCGCATAGCGACGCTGCCACCGGAAGGGCGGATGGACCACGACGGTCTCCGCACCGAGGATCTCGGCGACACGCACCGAACGGTCGAGTTTGGCGGCGGGATCGGATCCCCACACGCGCTGCGAGATCAGCAGGCACGGCACGTGTACGGCGAGCACCGGCACGCCGTACTCGCGGACCAGGCGCTCCACCGAGGTGGGGTCCTGGCTCACCGGTTCGGCCCACACCATCAGCTCGACCCCGTCGAAACCGAGATCGGCCGCGAAGCGGAACGCCGCTTCGGTGTTCTCCGGATAGACCGAAGCGGTGGACAGCCCTACCCGGATTCCCTGCGCGGTCGGCATCGGCTCACCCGGGCAGCAGGAACAACAGCGGCCCGAAGGCCACGAATGCTCCCACCGCGAGCGCGATGAGCTGACTCGTGATGTCGTCGGTGCGCCGCAGGACACGCACCAGCGCGACCAGGCCCACGATCACCAGCAGCGCGAGTGCGAAGGCGACCCACGGCATGAGGTCCCACAACCGCTCGAAGCCCTTGAAGAGCAATCCGCCCGCGACGATCGCGGCGACGCTCTCGCCGATCAGCAACGCCCACTGCTTGAGGCCACTGCCCTGCTCTGCATCGGTGGACTCGTCGTCCGCACTCTTCCGTGCCGAGTCGTCGGCGGCGTCGGACGTCGCCTTCCCGCCCTTGCCGCGGGACTTCCGCGACCGCGACGATGCCGATCCCTCGGAAGCGTCGGACGCGGCATCCGCAGCACCGATGGTGTCGGTGGAGTCGTCGGCGTCGGAACCGGTGCCCTGCAGGTCGCTGGCCGGGCCGGACAGCAGTCGAGGTTCGGCGACGTCGGCCTTGCGCACCGACACCGCAGGGGCGCTCGCCTTCTCGGACTTCTTGTCGGCGACCGCCGCTCCCTCACCGGACGGCGAGCCCGTCGCGACCGCTCCGAGATGCGCCCGCGCACGCCGCGGAAGCGCCTCGGGGCGGATGACCTCGGTCGGCGACTCGATCTTGGGTGGAGCCGCCGCGGCCGCCTTGGACGCTGTCTCCGTCGACGCAGCCGCCTTGGACGTTGCACCCGCCTTCGACACTGCATCCGTCGATGCGGGCGCCTTCGACACTGCGTCCGTCGATGCGGGCGCCTTCGAGGCCGGGCCCGGCGGTGTCTTCGCGGCGGGCGGTGTCTTCGCGGCGGGCGTCTTCGGGACGGACGGCGCCTTCGTGACGGCAGGCGTGCCCGTTCCGGCCTTCGGCGGGGGCGTCTTCGTCTCGACGGCGACCCGCGGGGTCACGGTGGTCTTCTCGATGTCGGACAGCGCGAAAGTCGCCGTCTTCGGCGTCTCGAGCTTCGGTGTCTCGCTGTTCGGGGTCTCGGCCTTGCGCGGCGCCGGGGCGACCTTCGGCGGGGTCCTCACATCGGTAGCCGCGGCAGAGGAAGCCGAATCCGACTGTCCGGCAGCACTTTCCGCGTCGGCGGCGGTGTGCCGCTCGCCCTTGCTGTCTGCGCGGTCGTCGGCCGCGCGCGTGATCGGGATCTCGCCCGTCAGTTCGGCGACGGAGATGCCGCCGCTCGCGCCTCGTCGGCGTCGTCCCCCGGCCCGCGTTCCCACCTTCTGGCCGTTACGCGCCAACAGCTCGGCCACGGAGATCTGCCCCGTGTCGTTGCTGCGATTCTCGCTCATCCGGTTGCCACCACCAGTTCGCCACCCATATCCGTATCGAGCTTCCGAAGAATCAGGCCTTCGCGCAACGCCCACGGGCAGATCTGCAGCGTCTCCACTCCGAGGGCACGCATGCTCGCCTCCGCGACGAGGGCGCCGGCGACGAGTTGCTCGGACCGGTCCGAGCTGACACCTTCGAGTTCTGCCCGGTCCGCCATGGTCATCCGGGAGATGAAGGCGATGAGCTGGCGCAGGCCGCTGGCCGTCAGGGTCCGTTGTACCCGCAGGCCGGCGGACGAGGGGGCCGCGCCGGTCAGGCGGGCGAGGGTCCGGAAGGTCTTGGAGGTACCCACACACAGGTCGGGGTCGCCCGCGTTGCGTATGACCTTCGCCGGCTCGGCGAGTTCGGCGTCGAGCCAGTCGCGCAGCGCCGAGATCCGGCGCTTGCCGGGCGGGTCCTCACGGAACCAGTCACGGGTGAGCCGTCCAGCACCGAGCTGGAGCGAGTAGGCGATCTCGGGGTCCTCGTCGCCGCCGAAGGTGAGCTCGAGCGAACCACCGCCGATGTCGAGGTCGAGGATGTTCCCGGCGCTCCAGCCGTACCACCGGCGCACGGCCAGGAAGGTCAGCCGCGCCTCGTCCTCGCCGGAGAGCACGTCCAGCGACACCCCGGCCTCCCGGCGCACCCGCTCGAGGACGGCCTCGGAGTTGCCGGCGTCGCGCACCGCGGACGTCGCGAACGCCATGAGCTCACCGCATCCCGAGGTGCGGGCGATGCTGGCGAATTCGGCGGTGGTCTCGACGAGCCGCTCGGCCCCCTTGGAGGTGATGTCGCCGTTGTCGTCCATGTTCTCGGACAGCCTCAACGTGGCCTTCGTCGAACTCATCGGCGTGGGGTGCCCACCACGATGGGCGTCCACCACCAACAGGTGAACGGTGTTGCTTCCGACGTCGAGTACCCCTAAGCGCACATCAATACGGTACTGGGTCTACCGTCGGGACCTGTGACAGCAGGTATGTCCCATGCCCCACACAAACTCGACCCGGCCCCCGAAGTCCCTCTCGACTTTCCTCGGGAATGGGTGGAGTTCACCGACCCCGACAACGACGAACACGTCATCGCTGCAGACATGACATGGCTGCTCTCGCGGTGGACCTGCGTGTTCGGCACTCCGGCGTGCCAGGGCATCATCGCCGAGCGACCCGACGACGGGTGCTGCTCGCACGGTGCGTTCCTGTCCGACGACGACGATCGCAAGAAGCTGGCGAAGGCAGTGAAACACCTCACGCCGGCCGATTGGCAGTTCATGGACAAGGGCCTGGGCAAGAAGGGCTACCTCGAAGAGGACGAGATCGACGACGAGCCCGCCCTGCGCACCCGCCGCTACAAGGGTGCGTGCATCTTCCTGAACCGTCCCGGATTCGAGGGCGGCCAGGGCTGCGCCCTCCACACCATGGCGTTGCGACGCGGCATCGAACCGCTCGAGATGAAGCCCGACGTGTGCTGGCAGCTCCCGATCCGGCGCACCCAGGACTGGGTCGAGCGTCCCGACGGCACCGAGATCCTGCGCACGGTCATCACCGAGTACGACCGGCGCGGCTGGGGTGAGGGTGGCCACGACCTCGACTGGTACTGCTCCGGCTCTCCCGACGCGCACGTCGGCGAGCGTCCGGTCTGGCAGTCGTACGCCCCCGAGCTCACCGAACTCCTCGGTGCGGCGGCCTACGACGAGCTCGCGCGCCTGTGCCGGCGACGCCAGGGGCTGGGGCTGATCGCGATCCATCCCGCGACGTCGGCAGCACAGGCGGGCTCCGGTGCCGGTTCCGATCAGGCCTCGAGCTTGTAACCCAGGCCGCGCACCGTCACGAGGTGACGTGGCTTGGCAGGATCCTCCTCGATCTTCGAGCGCAGACGCTTGACGTGGACGTCGAGGGTCTTGGTGTCGCCGACGTAGTCGGCGCCCCACACCCGGTCGATGAGCTGTCCGCGGGTGAGCACCCGCCCGGAGTTCCGCAGGAGATATTCGAGCAGGTCGAATTCCTTGAGCGGCATGGCAACCGGCTCACCGTTGACGTGCACGACGTGACGGTCGACGTCCATCCGCACGGGCCCGGCCTCGAGTAGTCCGTCGTCCGCCGCTACCTCGCTCTCGGTGTCGGCCCCGCGTCGCAGGACCGCGCGGATGCGGGCGATGAGTTCGCGCGCCGAGTACGGCTTGGTGACGTAGTCGTCGGCGCCGAGTTCGAGCCCGACGACCTTGTCGATCTCGCTGTCGCGAGCGGTGACCATGATGACCGGCACACCCGAGCGGGTCCGCAACTGCTTGCACACGTCGGTGCCGCTCATCCCGGGGAGCATCAGATCGAGCAGGACGATGTCGGCGCCCTCCCGGTCGAACTCGGCGAGGGCCGAGGGGCCGTCGCCGGCGATGGTCGTCTCGAACCCCTCCTTCCGCAGCAGGAAGGCGAGCGGATCCGCCAACGATTCCTCGTCCTCGACGATCAGCACACGCGTCACGAGCTGGTCCTCCGTCTGTTTCTCGATATCCGTCCGCCCGGGAGCCCGGGTGGGGTCTGCGTCACGATCCGACCACCTTCTCGGTGCGGTCGGCGGTGTGGTTCTCGTCGTCCTCGGCGTCCTCGACGTGGGCCGGGACGAGGAGGGTGAAGGTGGAGCCGGTACCGGGCTTGCTCCACAGGGTGATCTCGCCGTGATGGTTCGCGGCGACGTGCTTGACGATGGCCAGCCCGAGGCCGGTGCCTCCGGTGGCCCGCGACCGGGCCTTGTCGACGCGGAAGAAGCGCTCGAAGACCCGTTCCTGGTCCTCCTTGGCGATACCGATCCCCCGGTCGGTGACGGCCATCGCGACCTTCCCGTCGCGCAGCGACCTGCTGATCGTCACCGGTGAGCCGGCCGGCGAGTAGGCGATCGCGTTCTCGATGAGGTTGGTGAGGGCGCTGACGAGCAGCGTCCGGTCGCCGAGGATCTCGAGGCCGCTCGGCCGGTCGGTGCTGATGGTGATCGAGGCGTTCTCGGCGGTCAGGCGCGTGCGGTCGAGTGCCTCGTCGACGACGGCGTCGACGTCCACGACCTCGAGATCGGGCAGTTTCTCGGCGCCCTGGAGCTTGGAGAGGGCGATCAGTTCGGTCACCATGTTGCCGAGGCGCGTCGCCTCGCGTTGGACCCGTTCGCCGAAGTGACGGACGGTCTCGGGATCGTCGACGGATTCGAGCAGCGCCTCCGCGAGCAACGCCATCGCGCCGACGGGGGTCTTCAGTTCGTGGCTGATGTTGGCCACGAAATCGCGCCGGGTGGCCTCCATGCGGACGTGTTCGGAGTCGTCGAAGGCGTAGAGCACGACGAAGCGCGGGTCCTGGTCGAGCAGCGGCCGGACGGTGCAGCGCACCGCGACGGGCTCGCGGCCGAGCAATGCCTTCGCGCCCAGGTCGAGTTCGATCGACTTCCTCGTCTCGAGCACCTGGCAGGCGGCCACCCAGGCCCGGTCGTCGATCTGCCGGTTGCGGACGAGGCCGAGTTCCTCGGCGCGCGGGTTCGACAGGACGACGTCGTGGAACTTGTCGACCACCGCGATACCGGTCGACGCCCCGTGCACGACCCGGTCGAGCACGTCGAACATCGTGAGGTCGGTTTCGTCGCTACCGTGGGCCCGGCGCTGCACCAGCCTCCCGACGGCGACGGTGACGATCCCGCCGAGGACCGCTGCGACCACGGCCAGCAACACGGCCTGCGTAACACTCACACTTCGAATCGTAATGACACCGGTACCCCACCGGACAGCGGGTCGACGGCATTTCCCGCACGTCACACCCCATTTTTCGGGTGTTGGAGTGTTGTTCACCCTTTGTTCGCCCAGAACCGACCACTTCGCGACGGACCTGCACGAACGAACCGACCCCGTCACCGAACGGCAACGGGGTCGGGTCTCGCTTCCGTGGAGCTGCTACTTGGCGCCCTGGTTCGCGACCGCTGCCGCACCGGCAGCTGCGGCCTCGGGGTCGAGATAGGTGCCACCCGGGTTCAGCGGGCGCAGGTTCTCGTCGAGGTCGTAGCGCAGCGGGATGCCCGTCGGGATGTTGAGTCCGGCGATGTCGTCGTCGGAGATCCCGTCGAGATGCTTGACGAGCGCGCGCAGCGAGTTGCCGTGCGCGGTGACCAGCACCGTCTTGCCCGCGAGCAGATCCTTGGAGATCGTCGACTCCCAGTACGGGATGAAGCGGGCGACGACGTCCTTCAGGCACTCCGTCAGGGGGACCTCGTCGACGTCGGCGTAGCGCGGATCGGTGTCCTGGCTGTACTTCGAACCCGGCTCGATCGGCGGCGGCGGGGTGTCGTAGCTGCGACGCCACAGCATGAACTGCTCCTCGCCGAACTCGTCCTTGATCTCGGACTTGTTCTTGCCCTGGAGCGCGCCGTAGTGGCGCTCGTTGAGACGCCAGTCGCGGATGACGGGGATCCAGTGCCGGTCGGCGGCGTCGAGCGCGAAGTTGGCGGTGCTGATCGCGCGGCGCAGCAGGGAGGTGTAGGAGACGTCGGGAAGCACGTTGTGCTCGGCGAGGAGGGCACCAGCCCGCTTGCCCTCGGCGATCCCCTTGTCGGTCAGATGCACGTCCACCCAGCCGGTGAACAGGTTCATCGCATTCCATTCGCTCTCGCCGTGGCGGAGCAGAACAAGTGTTCCGATAGTCATGACCCAATCCTGACATGCACGGATGGCGATTTCGCCACGGGCGCCCCCCTTCGTGGGCTATATCTGACAACGCGTGTTGCCAGGAACACGGGAGTCGGCGCCGCGCACGACAGTTCGTCATCACCGACACACACGGGGGTTCGATGTCACACGGGGGTCGGCAGTCATATGGGGGTCCGCAGCCCGACGGACGTATGTCCCGCCGCACCGCCCTCACCGCTCTCGGGGCCCTCGGGGCCGCCGCAGCCCTGCCGGCCACGGCGAGCGCACAGCCGAGCCGCCGCGCGCCGGCGGTGCACTCCGGGGGACGCCGGGTCGCGATCCTCGGCGGCGGGATGGCCGGACTGGCCGCCGCGCACGAGTTGATCGAGCGCGGCTTCGAGGTCACCGTCTTCGAGCCGACCGCGCTCGGCGGCAAGGCGCGCAGCATCCCTTCCCCCGGCACCGCGGCAGGCGGCCGCCTCGATCTGCCCGGCGAACACGGCTTCCGCTTCTTCCCCGGCTTCTACCAGCACATCCCCGACACGATGCGACGGATCCCGTTCCCCGGAAACCCGAACGGTGTGTTCGACAACCTCGTTGCGGGACACGGCTTCCGGATGGCGATCCCCGGCGCGCCCGACCTCACCGCCCCGGCCTCCATCGCACCGCTGCGCTTCGACATCTACGACCCGCTGAGTCTCCAGGAGAGCCTGACGGCGGCCTTCTCCCTCGGCGGTTCGATCCCGCCACACGAACTCGCTGTCTTCATGCGCAAACTCGTCATGTTCCTCACCAGCAGTCTCGAACGTCGCAACGACCAGTGGGAACACGAGACGTGGGCGCAGACCCTCGAGGCCGACGGCAAGTCGAAGGGGTACCGCGAGATCCTCGTCTCCGCACTGACGCGACAGCTCGTCGCGGCACGGCCGCAGACGGTCTCGACCCGCACCATCGGCATCATGGGCCAGGCCTTCGTGTGGAACGCGATGGGCACCGTGCCGCAGTACGGACATCTCGACCGCCTGCTGTCGGCACCGACGAACGAGGCGTGGATCGATCCGTGGGCGCAGCTCCTGCGCGACCTCGGGGTGAAGTTCGAGATGGGCTGGGCGGCCGAGGCTCTGGAGATCTCCGGCGAACGGATCACCGGTGCACGGGTCGTCGACGGGTCGGGCAACCGGGCCCGCGCCGAGGCCGACTGGTTCGTCGCGGCCATGCCGGCCGAACGCGCCGTCTCGCTGTGGTCGCCCGAGATCCTCGCGGTCGATCCCGGCCTCGAACGGATGAACGCTCTGGTCACCGACTGGATGGTCGGCATCCAGTACTTCCTGCGCCGGCCCACCCCCATCACGCCGGGCCACGTCGCCTATCTCGGTTCGCCGTGGGCGCTCACGTCGATCAGCCAGGCCCAGTTCTGGCGCGGCGACTTCGCCCGACGATACGGCGACGGTTCGGCGCACGACTGCCTGTCGGTGGACATCTCCGACTGGGACACCCCCGGCATCCTCTACGGCAGAACCGCCAAGCAGTGCACGCCCGAGGAGATCGCCCGCGAGGTGTGGGCGCAGATGTCGGCCTGCCTCGAGGACGGGACGGGCGCGATCGACGAGAACGACATCGTCTCGTGGTTCCTCGATCCCGGCGTGAAGTGGGGAGCCGGCGGCATCACCAACGACACCCCGCTGCTCATCAACACCGCCGGGTCGCTCGCGAACCGGCCCGAGGCACACACCGCGATCCCGAACCTGTTCCTCGCGGGCGACTACGTCCGCAACGACATCGACCTCGCCACGATGGAGGGCGCGAACGAATCGGCGCGGGCGGCGGTGGGTGCGTTGCTGCAGACGGCCGGCTCCCCCGCCGCACCGCCGGCACTGTACAAGCTGCACGAACCGTCCGAACTGGAACCGTTGCGGCGCATCGACGCCGACCGGTACCGGGCAGGGCAACCGCACATGCTGGCCTGACGGTACGGCGAAGGGCGCGGCTCCGATGCGACGGCACCGGAACCACGCCCTCCGCGAGTCTCAGGCGTTCAGGGCACGCAGATCCTTCCGAAGGATCTTGCCCGCAGAGGATTTCGGCACCGTGTCGATGAACTCGACCTGGCGGACCTTCTTGTGCGGCGCGACCCGCGCGGCCACGAACTCGATGACCTCGTCCTCGTCGATCGTCGAATCCGGCTGCCGGACGACGAAGGCCTTCGGGACCTCCTCGCCCTCGTCGTCACGGACGCCGATCACCGCGGCGTCGGCGATCTGCGGGTGCGTGAGCAGCAGAGCCTCGAGCTCGGCCGGCGGCACCTGGTAACCCTTGTACTTGATGAGTTCCTTGAGCCTGTCGACGATCCGGACGGCACCCTTCCCGTCGACCGTGGCGATATCGCCGGTGTGGAGGAAGCCGTCCTCGTCGAGGGTGTCGGCCGTGGCCTCGGGATTGCCGAGATAACCGACCATGACGTTCGGCCCCTTGCACCACAGTTCGCCGGGCGCCGAAACACCGTCGCCGGTGGGATATTCGACTTCCTCGCCGGTCGCGGGATCGACGATCTTGCATTCCATGTTCGCGATCGTCGGACCCACCGAATCGAGTTCGGTCTCGTTGTCCTCGAAGGGAATTGCATGCGACACGGGCGACATCTCCGACATGCCGTAGCCCTGCCGGACGTTGCAGCCCAGGCGCTTCGCGACCGATCCGGCGAGTTCCTTGTCGAGCGGTGCGGCACCGGAGAAGACCGTGTGCACGCTCGACAGGTCGTACTGGTCGACGAGGGGGTGCTTGGCGAGCGCGACCGCGACCGGCGGCGCGATGAACACGTACGTGCACTTGTGTTCCGAGATGTAGGTGAGGAAGTCGACGAGGTCGAACTTCGGCATCGTCACCAGCGACGCGCGGTTGTACAGCGCGGCGTTCAGCAGCACCGTCATGCCGTAGATGTGGAAGAACGGCAGCAGTGCGAGCACACGGTCGTCGGCGGCGATACCCATCCGCGGGGTGATCTGGCAGACGTTCGCGACGAGGTTGCGGTGCGTGAGCATCACGCCCTTGGGCCGGCCGGTCGTGCCCGAGGAGTACGGCAGTACCGCAAGGTGGGTGGCTGGATCGAACTCGACGGCGGGAGCCGGTGAACCCTCGGTGAGTACGTCGCGCAGGGACGGATGGCCCTCGGCGCCGTCGAGCACGAAGAGCAGCTCATCGGGGATCCCGGCGGCCTCGGCGGCCTCCTTCGCCTGCGGCAGGAACGGGGACACTGTGAACAGTGCGACGGCCCCCGAGTCGTCGAGCTGCTTCGAGATCTCCCCGGCTGTGTAGAGGGCGTTGATCGTGGTCGCGGTGGCGCCGGACCTGAGGATGCCGTGGAAGACCGAGGCGAAGGCCGGCACGTTGGGTGCGAGCAGCCCGACGACCTTCCCCACACCGATGCCACGGGCGGCCAGCGCTCCGGCGACGGCGTCGATGTGGGCCACGAGCGTGCGGTAGTCCGTCACGGTGCCGGACGCGCCGTCGATCAGCGCGGGTCGATCGAGCTCGGACTCGTCGAGCGAACCGAACAGGAAGTCGTAGACACTCGATGCCGGGATGTCGACGTCGGGAAAGGGACTGCGGAAACTCATTACTCATCCTCCGAGCACTCTGCCGGCACGCCGTGCCGACTTTCGGTCGAGTTCACACTACCGCAGCGGCTGTGAAGCCCATCACACCCGCTGTGTGAGGATTGCGAGGATACCGTTCCCGGCGCGATTCGCCTGCCGGAGAGCACGAACCCCGCGTGCGACGGATCGCACGCGGGGTTCGGAAGCTGCTGGAGCTGCACTCACGATGTCGTGTGAGCTGCGCTCGCTACGCCCGAGGGCGCTGCGGTCAGAGGTACTGACCGCAGACCGGCCATGCACCGACGCCCTGTCCGGCGAGGACGTTCTCGGCGACGCGGATCTGCTCCTCGCGGGAGGCGTTGTTCGCGGTTCCCGAGCCACCGTAGGCCTCCCAGGTGCTCTGCGAGAACTGCAGACCGCCGTAGTAGCCGTTACCGGTGTTGATCGCCCAGTTTCCACCGCTCTCGCACTGCGCGACGGCATCCCAGTTACCGGATGCGGCGTTGGCGGTACCGGCACCCAGAGCGAACGGGGTCGCAACGAGTGCAGTGGAGGCAGCGAGGGTGCCCAGGGCGCGCTTGATCGTGAACTTTGCCATGTGGATGAATCCTTTCCGGCTGCTTGCGAGGCCCCCGACGCAATGGGTCCGCCACATGTGGGCTGGACGGTCGGTGCCGGCAACACGGTGCGGTGCTGGCGCACGCCCGGTCGCTCTCTCGCTCCACCCCTCGGCAGGTTGTGGATCCGACAATCCCGCGGGGGTGGAACGAGCGGCTGCGGGGCCGGTGTGTAACGCCCGTCGGTATCGGGCCTACATCGACGGTAAGGGTTCATCACGGCGAGGTCACGGGTCGGTTTTCCGGTACGCCTGTGCGAGAAACCGGACCGGCGATCGACAAAACCCCAGGTCGCGTCGCGGGAACGCACCGTTTCCCGGACGTTTCCAGCGGATTTCGATTGTGGGGATGGTCACACCCTACGGCCGTGCAGACCTCTCCAACCGGACATGTTCACGGCGAGATAACGGTGCCCGGCAACGCCGTCACCCGTTCGCTTCGCGCCGATCCTCGGGTTCGTCGTCGTCCACATCGGGCTCGAACGGCGTGCCGGTCTCCTCCTCGATGAGGTGACGGAACGGCTCGAGATTGCGCAACGGTTCGCCGCGCGAGACCCGCCACTCCCATTCGCGCTTGATGGACTTGATGAACCCGATACCGAGGATGATGTTGAAGTCGTGGTCCGCCGCCTCGAGGACCTGCCCGAGGACCGCGTCGATCTCCTCGGGGGTCACCGCGTGCGCGGCGATGCGGCCCACCAGATAGATGTCGCCGACCTTGTCGAGCGTGTACGCCACGCCGTAGAGGCGACGGTTGCGGCGCAACAGGTAGCGGTACACCGATTCGAAGTTCTCGTCCGGCTTGCGGCACACGAACGCCTCGACCCGCACACCGTGCTGTCCGACGCTGAGCAGGGTGGTCGTCTTCAGCTTCTTCTCGCCCGGGAGCTCGACGACGAAGTGCCCGCCCTCCTTGACGGAGAACTCGAGCTCGCGATCGCGCAGCGTCGATTCGATCAGTTCGATGAGCCGGTCGCTCATGCCGTGACTCCCCTCGTCCGTCGCAACTTCCACACTCCACGCTGCCGTCGCAGCGAGTGCTCGCCGGTACCGAAGGCGCGGTTGCGACGCATCCCGGCCCGTCGGTAACTGTCGAGCAGTCCTTCCGCGGTGTGTTCCCACGAGAAGGACTCCGCATGCACGGGCGCGGTCGCCGCGAATCGGGCGAGACGATCCGAATCGCCGACGAGCGACCGCAACGCCGTCGCCCAGTCGTCGATGCGGTGCCCGTCGACGAGCACGCCGGTCTCCCCGTCGCGCACGGCGACGCCGAGACCACCGACGTTCGCGGCCAGCACGGGCGTGCCGCAGGCCTGCGCCTCGATCGCGACGAGACCGAACGACTCCGAATAGCTCGGCACCGCAACGAGATCCGCAGCCCGGTAGACCTGGACGAGACGGTCCGGCGGCTGCGGCGGGAGGAAGGTGACCCGCGATGCGATACCCAGTGCGGACGCGAGTTCGATGAGCGCGTCGGGGCGCTCGAGACCCGTTCCCGAGGGACCTCCCACCACGAGCACCCGCAGCGGCATACCGGGGTCGTCGGCGAGTGCCCGCGCAGCGGCCTCGAGCAGTACGTCGGGGGCCTTGAGCGGCTGGATACGGCCCACGAACGCCACGACGGTCTCGCGCGGATCGAGTCCGAGCTCGGCGCGGGCGGCCGCGCGGTCGCCGGGCCGGTAACGGTTCAGGTCGGCGCCCGGTGCGACGACGTCGATCTTCGCGGGATCGGCACCGTAGATGCGTTCGAGCTGCCCCGCTTCGTCGGCGGTGTTGGCCACCAGGCGGTCGGACTCCGCGACGACCTGCTGTTCCCCGATCTGCCGCGCTGCGGGTTCGGGGGTGTCGCCCTCGGCGAGCGACGCGTTCTTCACCGCGGCGAGAGTGTGGGCGGTGTGCACGAGCGGCACACCCCAGCGGTCGCGGGCGAGCCAGCCGACCTGCCCCGACAACCAGTAGTGCGAGTGCACCAGGTCGTAGTAACCCTGCGGGTGTCGTGCCTCCTCGCGCAGCACGCCGGCGGCGAAGGCACACAGCTGCGTCGGCAGGTCGTGTTTGTCGAGTCCTTCGAACGGACCGGCCTCGATGTTGCGGACGAGCACCCCGGGCGCGGCCTGCTGGACGGCCGGATCGGCCGACGAGGTCGCGCGGGTGAAGATCTCGACTTCGACGCCGCGACGCGCGAGCTCGACGGCGGTCTGCAGGACGTACACGTTCATACCGCCTGCGTCCCCGGTTCCGGGCTGCGCCAGCGGCGAGGTGTGGACCGAGATCACGGCCACGCGGTGCGGGCGGCTGGGCTGGGACGTCACCCCTCCATACTGCCCTGCTGCCGATCTTCGCGTGTCGCCGCCTCCGCCGTCGCGGCGCGAGCGAACTCTCCGACCTCCGACACGAACCGGTGGGGATCCTCGACGAACGGACCGTGGTCGACGCCCTCCCAGATCGAGGTCGTGGCGCGACGCAACAGCGACGCCGCGTGGTGCGCCGCGGAGACGTCGACGACCGAGTCGGCGTCGCCGTGCAGGAGGAGAACCGGCACGTCCAGGCCGGCGAGCAGGTCGTCGTTACCGACCGCCCGGTCGAACAGCGCCGCACGGACGCGCGGCGGGGTGGACAGGCTCGCACCGAACAATGCCTGCGACACCGCGCCCTTGCCTTCGAGGAGAGCGCTGCCCTCGACGACGGGACCGGTGAGGGCGTTGCCGAAGGAGCCGAGCGCGCGCACCGCTTCCTTCGGGTCCTCCGACATCGCGGCGGGGATCGCGGCACGCATCGAGGCACCGACGCGTCCGCCCTTCTCGCCACGGCCGATGCTCGTGATGGCACCCACGAGGACCAGGCCCGCGACGGCTCCCGCGCCGTATTCGGCGAGATAGTCGCAGATCACCAGGCCGCCGTACGACCAGCCGAGCAGCACCGCCGGGTTCGTCTCGGAGACGTTCTCGGCGGCGAGCACCGCGGCGAGGTCGCCGGCCCACAGGCCGCGATCGGCATATCCGGTCTCGGGAGCCTGCGAATAACCGTGTCCGCGCAGGTCGACGGCGACCACCCGGAAGTCGCGGGCGAGCGCGTCGAGAACCCCGTCGCCCCAGCACCGCGACGACTGCGCCCACCCGTGGAGCAGCACCAGTACCGGTGCCGTCTCGGAGCCGAATGCGCGATAGACGAGGGAGGTGCCGTCGATACCGGCCACTTCACGAACTGCCATGCGCGTCACTCTAACCGTGCCCGCACATGGATCCCGCCGGCACAGGTGACCGCGAGGATGCCCGCGGCGACCGCCACGATATATCCGGTGCCGGCGTCGGTCCGGTCGATGACCTGTCCCACCAGCGCCGAACCCCCGGCGACACCGACACCGAGACCCGCAACCGTCCACGTGATGCTCTCGGTGAGCCGGTCGGGCGGCACGATCTGCTGCGTCAGCGACGTCGCCACGATCATGATGGGCGAGATCGCGCATCCGGCAACGAAGTACAGCACCGTGAGCATCGGCACCGAACCGGCGAGCAGCAACGGGCACAGCAGGACGGCGAGAGTGCCGGTGGCGGCGAACAACTGGCGGGTCGGAGCACTCGATCCCACCCGGCTACCGAAGATCAGGCCGCTCATCGCCGAACCCGTCGCGAACAGTGCGAGCGCGAAGGTGGCCGATCCCGGAGAGTTCTGTTCGGCCGTGAACGCGACGGCCGCGACATCGATCACCCCGAAGACCACACCCATCGCGACCATCACCACGACGATCGACAGGAGGACGGGCATGCGCAGGATGTTCGCCCGCGCACGGTCGTCGGTGTGCGGTTGCACGGGAGGCTCCGTGCTGCGCAGCGCCGCGAGGGCGAGGGTCCCGACGAGCAGCAGGACCGCGCCGAGCAGCGGACCGGCCTCGGGGAAGACCGCCACGCTCAGGCCCACCGACAGGACGGGGCCGACGATGAAGCACACCTCGTCGACCACCGCTTCGAGCGCGAAGGCGGTGCGCAGTCGTGGAGTGCCGCCGTAGAGCTGCGTCCACCGCGCCCGCACCATCGCGCCGATCGTGGGCATGAGTCCTGCCGGGATCCCGCAGACGAACAGCCATATCGTGGGCACCTCGAACCGGACGCCGGCGAGCATCGCGAGGGTGGCGACCGCACTGACGGCCGCGGCCGTGGGCAGGACCCGTCGCTGGCCGTACCGGTCGACCGCGCGGGAGACGATCGGGGTGAGCACGGCGTACGACAGCGCGAACACCGCGGACAGTGCGCCGCCGACCGCGTAGTTCCCCTCGAGCTGGGAGAACATCGTGACGATGCCGATCCCGACCATCGCGATCGGCAGGCGCGCCACGAATCCCGCCAGGCAGAACGCGGCTGCACCCGGCGCTGCGAACAACTCGCGGTACGAGCCGCCCTTCTCTCCTGTCACGTACTTCTCACGTTCTCTTCGGTCCGATCCGGTCCGGTCAACGTTATGGCCGACCGACCACGCGAGGTGCAGGTACCTCCCGGCCTCCGGACGTCGCTGCCCGATTCCGCACGTTCCGTGACGGGAACGGCCATGCTGGGTACATCCGGGGAACGGACAGGACGGATCTACGGAACGGAGCGGGCATGGCGGTGCACGAACGACACGGGCGGCTCTCACCGAAGGAACCCTCACCGAGGAGTCTGTGGACCCGTTACCGCGCGTCGGGAGCGGATCTGCCCTTCGGGAATCCGCTCGCCGCGCACGGCGTCGCGATGGAGGGTTACTTCTGGCGCTTCACCCAGCCCGGAACCGGCCGCGTCGTCATCGCCCTGTGCGGGGTCAACCGTGCGGACGACTCGGGAGGGCCCGGCTCGCACTGGGCGACCCTCGGCCTGGCCGCCCATCCCGGGGGTTTCCTGCGCACCGCCGCGCATCCGGTGGCCGCTGCCGATCCCGATCGGCTCGGCGCGTCGGCCGGCGACGTCTTCTGCGGCGACAGCGAACGCGTGTGGATGGATCTCGGCGACGACGCCCGTCTCGACATCCGGTTGTCGGATCTGCGGTCCTGGCCGCGACGCCGCTTCGGCGCGTCGAGTGTGTTCCATTCCGTCCCCGGCCTCAACCAGTACTGGCATTCCTGGCTGCTCGGCGGCCGGGTGGAAGGGCACGCGATTCTCGGCGACGAGAAGTGGGATCTGACCGGAGCCCAGGTCTACGGCGAGAAGAACTGGGGCAAGGGCGGTTTCCCCGAGTCGTGGTGGTGGGGTCAGGCACAGGGATTCGCCGACCCGCAGGCGTGTGTGGCGTTCGCCGGCGGGCAGGTGCATTCGGGTCCACTGCGCACGGAGGTCACGGCGGTCGTCGTCGCACTACCCGACGGGCGCATCGTGCGGCTGGGCAATCCCGTCACATCCCCGGTCCGGACGACGGTCACCGACGAGAGCTGGAACCTGCGCGGTCGCAATGCCCGTTGGAGCGTGGAGATCTCGGGAAGTTCACCCCTCGGAGCGGCGCACGTCCTGCCGGTCCCCCTGCCCGCGGAACGACGGAACGTCGCCGGTTCGATCGAACATCTCGGCGGTCGCATGACCGTGACGGTCCACGAACGCGGGAAACTGGTGTGGGCCGACGAATCGCACTCGGCCGCACTCGAACACGGCGGGCTGGACCGGGCCCGGGCGGAACTCGACCGGCGGGGCGCCGCTGCGGATGCGACGGACGCCCCACCGAGCGTGTGAATCCGACGGGATCGCTCAGAGTTCGGTGCGCTTCATCGCCGCGATCGGATCCGAGAACAACGAGCTGAGCGAGACGACACCCGCGGCGTGGGCCTGCACCCGGTTGCCGAAGCCGGTGATGCGGATGTCCTTGCGCGGCAGGGTGGTCGACACGGCGAACGCGCGGGCGACGTGCGGAACCGCGGCCGGGTACTCGGTGAAGGCCTGTCCGCCGAGAATCACGCGGTCGGGATTGAACAGGTCGCGCAGCATCCCGACGGTGCGGCCGAGCACGGTGGCCCGCTCGACGAGCAGACCGTGAGCGGCCTCGGAACCGTCCCGCGCGAGGCGGTAGAGCGACTGAATGGTGTCGTCGCCGTCGGCGAGGATGCCCTCGGCCACCGCGCGCTGCACGACCACCCGATCGCTCACCGTCGCTTCGAGGCAACCCGTGCCACCGCACGAGCACCGGGCCGACGAACCGGTAGGGAAATGCGTCACCGAACCCGGACCGCCGGCAGGGGTGTGCACCTTGCCGTCGAAAGTGATTGCCACACCGGCCGTCTCCCGAACGTAGAAGTACAGGCCGGTGCCCTTGGCCTCGGGGGCGTCGCGATCGGGGGTGAGGAGCAGCTCGGAGGCGGCCATCGCCTCGACGTGCGCGGCCACCGAGACCGGAAGCCCCATACCGCCACCGACGATCGCGCCGACACGGGCGTCGACCCAGCCGAGTCGCGGGTGCGTCACGACGGCGGTGTTCGAGTCCACCCGTCCGCCGAGTGCGACGCCGACCCACAACGGGGTGCGGCGGTGCCACCGTCCGGCAAAGGCCTTGGCGCTCGCGGTGATCGACGCGAGCGCGGCGTCCTGGTCGCCGGTGGGCGTGGGGACCTCGACGGCGCCGATGATGCGACCGCGCAGGTCACTGGCGACGATACCGGTGGTGACGGCACCGATGTGGATGCCGACCGTCAGGTACCGCTCGTGGTCGACCTCGACGGGAACACGCGGCCGGCCGACGGCGCCGGGTTCGGTCAGGTCGGCGCGCTCACGCAGCAGACCTGCCGAGAGCAGGGCCGACACCTGGCGGTTGACGGTGGCGATGCTCGCCCCGGTGACCTTCGCGATCACGTCGCGCGAGACGGGGCCGCGATTGGCGGCGACACGGAAGACCGACGCCCCGGTGCCGTCGGCGATACGCAGGTCCGGCGGAACGATCCTGACCGGGCTCGACACACGGGAGGTGCGGGGACGGACGACCGTCGCACGCGTGGATCCACGGACGGCGGAACCGGTGGCGCGACGAGGCGCGGACGACCGCGAGGGAAGGGAAACGGACGGCGAGAGAGTGGGAACCGACACGGCGCTGATCCTTGGCTGCTGATCCGGACGTGATGACCGGAGAACGGGCGGGAGACGATCGACGCACCGAGACCCGACGTGGAGAACACGATCGGAGACGGACCCGCACGACGAGGGCGGGATCGGTGCGGAGTTACTTTCCGCAGCAGCGACAACAGAGTTCGCGCGCCAGAGGCAGCCGTGATCCCAGCGCGGCGGTCACATAGGTGACCCGCGGTGCGGAGGTGTGGCCGACTGACATGTCGATCAAACTATCGCCCGAACCGCGTCGTGTCCAATCCTCACCGATCCGGTGGGAAACCTTCCTGCACGTCCCCGCGTGCGTGCGCGGTCTCCGCCGACACCGGGGCGAGCAGCAACGCCTCCCACGCGTCGACGAGCGCGGCGAGTTCTGCCGTGGTGGGTGATTCGCCTGCACGGTGACACCGCGCCAGCGCACCGACGGTGCCGGAGTAGACCAGCCGCAGACGCTGCCCCGCGATGTCGTCGGGCAACGGCCCGAGGAGGGTCCGTAGCGCGGAGTCGGACCGGCGGCCGCTCTCGGTTCCCGTCGGTCCGGTGACGCGGAAGCACTCGGCGAATCGGTCGTGGTTCGACAGCCGGTCGAGGAAGGCGACGTAGTGGTTGTTGCGGCCGAGCGTGCCGGCCAGGGGGCGGATGATCACCCACAGCAGGTCGCGTACCGAGAGGGTCTCCCGCGTCCGCAGCATCTCGGCGAGGAGCGCTTCCCGTTGGGAGTTCAGGGCGGGCAACCGGTGGGAGAAGACCGCCTCGAGCAGCCCTTCCTTGGTGCCGAAGTAATAACCGACCACCGACGAGTTGTGCTGTCCGGCGGCCTTGCGGATGTCGGCGAGGGTGACCCCGTCGTATCCACGGCGGGCGAAGAGCCGCTCGGCGGCTTCGACGAGCCGGATCCGGGTCTGTTCGCCCGAACTGTATCGACCGCGGATGGTGGTCATACGCCGCAGGGTAGCCGCACGGAGAGGACTTCGCAGGCCGGGACGTGCGGCGGCATCCGGTGCCCGACACTACGATTGCCCCATGAGCATCTCTCCCGATTCCCGCGTCGCCGTCGTCACCGGAGCTTCCTCCGGAATCGGCGAGGCGACCGCCCGCACGCTTGCCGCACAGGGCTTCCACGTCGTGGTGGGCGCACGCCGACTCGACCGCCTGCAGAAGCTCGCCGACGAGATCGGCGGTACCGCGCTCGAGCTCGACGTCACCGACGAGGATTCGGTCGAGGCCTTCACCACGGTGCTGCCGCGGGTCGACGTGCTGGTCAACAATGCCGGTGGCGCCAAGGGCCTCGCGCCCGTGGCCGAGGCCGTCGAGGACGACTGGCGCTGGATGTGGGAGACCAACGTCATCGGCACCATGCGCATCACCAAGGCGCTCATCCCCAAGCTCATCGCCTCGGGCGACGGCCTGATCGTCACCATCACCTCGGTCGCGGCCTTCGAGGCCTACGACAACGGCGCCGGTTACACCTCGGCCAAGCACGCGCAGGCCGTGCTGCACCGCACGCTGCGCGGCGAACTGCTCGGCCGGCCGGTCCGTCTCACCGAGATCGCGCCGGGCGCGGTCGAGACCGAGTTCTCGCTGGTGCGCTTCGAGGGCGACAAGGATCGGGCCGACAAGGTGTACGAGGGCATCACCCCGCTGGTCGCCCAGGACATCGCCGACATCATCGGCTTCGTCGCGTCGCGTCCGTCGCATGTCAACCTCGACCAGATCATCGTCAAGCCGCGCGATCAGGCCAATGCCGGCCGGTTCCACCGCGTCACCGACTGACCGACCGCGGTGGTGGGCGCGGCGAGGCGGTCGCGCCCACCACCGTCGGTACTGTCACGGGATATGCGCCAACGACGCCTCGCGCCCGGACCGCTGCTCGACGACGACGGGAGGCTCGCCGAGGCCGGCTGGAGCACCTCCGAGGTCCGCACCTACGACCGGCAGCGGGTCGCAGCGTCACGGTTCCGCATCAAGGAGTGGGACTACTACTGCGTCCTGGCCGACAGCGTGGACGGACCGTTCGGGATCGCGCTGACCGTCGCCGACAACGGTTACGTCGGGCTCCTCGGAGTCAGCGTGCTCGACCTCGCGGGTCGCTCCGAGACCACCGAGAACGCCCTCGTCCCCTTCCCGCTCGGCCGGATGCGCCTGCCGCGCACCGCCGACGGCGGCGATGTCGTCGTCCACCACGGCGGACTCCGCATCGAGTACCACCACGAAGGAACGGCCCGGCGGCTGGTCGTCGACCATCCCCGTTTCGGCGGCGGGCGCGGACTGTCCGGAGAACTCGTGCTCACACAGCCGTCCGACGATCGGATGGTGATCGCGACACCCTTTCCCCGCGCACCGAAGGCCTTCTACTACAACCAGAAGATCAACTGCCTGCCCGCGCAGGGCACGGTCACCGTGGATGGGCGGGAGCTGGTCTTCGATCCCGCCACCGCCTTCGGGGTGTTCGACTGGGGTCGAGGGGTGTGGACCTACGACAACACCTGGTACTGGGGGTCGGCCTCGGGGATCCACGAGGGTGTGCGATTCGGGTTCAACATCGGCCACGGCTTCGGCGACACCACCGCGGCGAGCGAGAACATGCTCTTCCACGACGGTGTGGCGCACAAGCTCGACCGCGTGCACTTCCATCTGCCCCGCGGCACCTACGACGGGGCCCCGTGGCGGTTCACCAGCAACGACGAGCGGTTCGAGATGGAGTTCGAACCGATTCTCGACCGCGCGGCCGACGTGAACGCCCTGCTCGTGCGGTCCACGCAGCACCAGGTCTTCGGACGGTTCACCGGCAGCGTCGTGCTCGACGACGGCACCCGGCTCGAGATCGAGAACCTGCTCGGCTTCGCGGAGGAGGTCCGCAACCGCTGGTGACGGGCCGGGCCGTCCGTCAGATCACGCAGTTCACGGTGACGGGTTCGGGATGCAGCCGCACCCCGAAGGCGTCCTCGACGCCGTCGCGCACCGTCCGCGCCAGCGCCACGAGATCCGCGGCCGATGCCGCTCCCCTGTTGGTGAGCGCCAGCGTGTGCTTCGTCGACAACCGTGCCGGTGCGTCGGCGGCGGGGAAACCCTTCGCGAAACCGGCCCGCTCGATGAGCCATCCGGCCGACAGCTTGGTGCCACCGTCCGCAGGGAACTGCGGGATGCGCACGTCCTCCCCCACCTTCGCCGCGATGGCCGCGAGCACCTGCGGCAACCGGTCGTCGGGGACGACGGGGTTCGTGAAGAACGATCCGGCGCTCCACGTGTCGTGGTCGTCGGCGTCGAGCACCATGCCTTTGCTGCGGCGGAGCGCGAGCACGTGCTCGCGGACCTGCGCCGCCGGCCGGCGTTCGCCCTCCTCCGCGCCCAGCGCGACCGCGAGCTCCCGGTATGCGAGGGGCGCGGACGAACCGTCGCTCCGCACGTCCAGTTCCACCTCGAGGACGACCGCCGCGTCGGTGTGCTTGAGGATGCTGGTCCGGTAGCCGAGACCGAGTGCCTCGGGGCCGACCCACGAGTCCTGTCCGGTTGCGCGGTCGAGCAGGCGGACGCGGCGCAGGATCGAGCCCACCTCGACGCCGTACGCCCCGACGTTCTGCACCGGCGTCGCTCCCGCGGAGCCCGGGATGCCCGACAGGCATTCGAGTCCGCCGAGGCCGGCCTCCACGGTGGCCGCGACGACGGCGTCCCACCCGGCTCCCGCGTCCACCCGGACGTGGTCGTCGCGGAGGTCGACACCGGTGGTCGCGACACGCACCACGACGCCGTCGAAACCCTCGTCGCCGATGACGAGGTTGGAGCCGCCCGCGAGGAGCAGCAGCGGCACTTCCTGCTCGTCGAGCAGGCGCACGACCTCGATCAACGACGCGGTGGACGTGCATTCGACGAGATACCGGGCAGGGCCGCCGAGCCGGAGGGTCGTGAATTCCGACAGCGACACCTGCTCGGACACCGTGGCTCCCGTTTCGACGAGCCGGGCCCTGGTACGTGGATCAAGCACCAGCAAACGGTAGCGTGCCCCGTATGGGCAGCCCTATCGACCACACTGCGAACTACTCGTCCCCGCCTGCTGCGGTCCACGCGGCGTTCGTCGATCCGCAGTACTGGCAGACCCGGCTGCGTGAGGTCGGGGGCCCGGGCGCGGCGGTCGAACGCGCCGACACCGGCGACGGCACGATCGAACTCGACCTCCACCAGGCCATCCCGGCCGAGCACCTGCCGAGCATGGTCACGAGCCTCCGCCCGGGCGATCTCGTCATCCGGCGTCACGAATCGTGGGGCGCGTTCGCCGACGGTCGCGCCGAGGGCAGGTTCTCGGCCCACGTCGACGGTATGCCCGGCGAGGTCACCGGCGGGATGACACTCATCACCGACGGAGCGGGCTCGTCCGTCGTCATCGAGGGCACCGTCGAGGTGAAGATCCCGTTCCTCGGTTCCAAGATCGAGGGGATGATCGTCGAGCAGCTCGTCGAGCTCTTCGACGCGGAGCGCACCTTCACCGAACAGTGGTTGAACGGGGCTCACTCGGCCTGATCGCACCCCCGCGGGGCTCCCCCGTGGACGGTCGCGATTTCCGGGCAGGCCGCCCGGCGCGGTAACCTGGCCGGTCGTGGCACGGCGTATCGACTACTCCGCCCGCTTCCCTCATCCACCGGAGCGGGTGTACGAGGCTCTCGCCGACCCCGCCCACTGGGAAGCGCGGATGACCGAGATGCGCAAGTACTCGGAGAACCACGTCCGCGAGTTCACGGTCTCCGGATCGGGCATCGCGCTGGTGTTGCACCACGTCCTGCCGCGTTCCGACCTGCCGGAGATCGCCCGCACGGTGATCAAGAAGGACATGGTCATCACGCGCAAGGAGAACTACGGGCCGTTCACCGACGGCGCGACCGGCACCTACCAGGCGTCGATCCCCGGCGGTCCGGGCAGCCTCACGGGCACGATGGAGCTCTTCGCCGACGACCACGGCGCCACGCTCCGCACCACCTCCGAGGCCAAGGTGCACATCCCGTTCGTCGGCGGCAAGCTCGAAGAACTCATCCTCACCAATCTCGTCGACGTGTTCCGCACCGAAGCGGCCATCACCGCCGACTGGCTCGCCGGTCGGTAGCGCGTGCGGAATCGAGGACCCGTCGGTGTCGTCACGCGCGGCACCACCGGCATCAACAGGCTGCGCCGCAGCGACCGCTGGGCGATGCACGACCCCCACATCACGAGGGCGTTGACGCACGCCACCGACCCGCTGGTGGTCGATCTGGGTTACGGCGCCATGCCGGTGACGACCCTCGAACTCGCCGCGCGCCTGCGTCGGGTCCGCAGCGATCTGCGCGTGGTCGGTCTCGAGATCGATCCGGACCGTGTGGTCCCGGGCCGCGACGGTGTCGAGTTCGCCCGGGGCGGCTTCGAGCTCGCGGGCCTGCGCCCGACCCTGGTCCGGGCCTTCAACGTGCTCCGGCAGTATCCGGAGGAGGCGGTCGAACCGGCGTGGGCGCACCTGCGTTCCGGCCTCGCTCCCGGCGGCCTGCTCATCGACGGCACGTGCGACGAGCTGGGCCGGCGCTGCGCCTGGGTGCTCCTCGACGAGCACGGTCCCCGTTCGCTGACCCTGGCGTGGAGCCCGTTCCACGTGGAGAGACCGTCCGACGTCGCCGAACGGCTGCCGAAGGCGCTGATCCACCGGAACGTCCCGGGCGAGCCGATCCACGCGCTGCTCCGCGCGGCCGACCGGGCGTGGGCGACGAGCGCTCCGCACGCGGCGTTCGGGCCGCGGATCCGATGGAAGGCGACGCTCGAGTTGCTGCGGGATCAGGGCTTCCCGGTGTCCCAGCCCCGCCGTCGTCTGCGCGACTGTGTACTGACGGTGCCCTGGGACGCGGTCGCACCCGCCGGTGCACCTGTCGTGTCCGAGCTCGTGGCGGTCTGAGACCGTCCACCCGAGCTCGTCCCGGTCGTTCAGCCCGCGGCGAGGAGTGCCAGCTCGATCCGGTCGGCCACGGCGGCCGGCTGGTTCGCCACCGCGGCGTGCAGCCGGTCGGAGTCGACCCGGCCGAGCGCGATCGCGTCGCCGACGAGTTCGTCGAGCACTTCCTGGGACACGCCACCGGCCGCGAGGTCGACCGCGGTACGGGCGGGTGTGGTGATCCGGAAGGCCCCGACGACCTCGCAGTCCTCCTCCGCCAGCGTCCGGTGATGCAGCGCGAGCCGGTTGCTCGGCACGGTGCGCTGGTCGGGGGTGGACAGGTGCAGGAAGCGCGGCTGCAGGTGGCCCATGCCGTGCAGGTCGGCGGCGCTCTGGTGCGAGACGACCGCCTCCCCCTCGTACCAGGTGCACCACTGGGCGAATTCGTCGAACTTCGTCCGTGGGCTGTCGCTGAGGCGGAACAGTTCGGTCTCGACGCGGATCCACAGTCCCGCCTCGATGCGTTCCGCGAAGTCGTGAGCTGCTATCCCGTGACCGACGGCCTGGCGTGCGGTGAAGAACCCGGCTTGCGTGGCGGCGAGGCGCCGCAGCGAGTCGTCGGCATCGGCCCGCCCGGTTGCGTCGTAACCTGAATCCGTCCACCCTGTCATGGCGCCCAGCGTAGCCGACGAATGTGGTACACCTCACATATTTTCCTCATCCTGTGGCCGTGTGCTCAGTCGATCCTCAGCGTCGTCCGGAAGAATTGGCGACCATGACGCAACGGAAGCGCAACCGCACCGTCACGATCGCCGTCGTTCTCGTCGCGGCGCTGGTCGCAGTCCTGGTGGGCGCGGAGGTCTACGTCCGCAACCGCGCGACGACCTGCCTCGCCCAGTCCTTCGAGAGCGAGCTCGGCACGGGAGTCGACGTCGACCTGAGCTGGAAGCCGGTGCTGCTCCAGCTGCTCGACCGACAGGTTCCCTCGGTCGCCCTCGACAGCGACGACACCGCCTTCGGTCCGGCCCAGCAGATGCAGGTGCACGCCGAGGTCAAGGACGTCGACCTGCGCGACTCCGCCGAGGGTGCCGGCACCATCGGCAGCTCGAGTGCCGACGTCTCGTGGCCCACCTCCGGGATCCTCGCGACCGTGCAGAGCCAGTCGGTCGGTGGCCTCGTCACCGATGTCACGGCCGACGAGAACGCGGGCACCCTGACGTTCACCGTCGGCGGCCAGGGCCTCGCGGAGTTCACTGCGCGACCGGTGGTGAACGGCGGTGTGGTGACGGTCGAGACGACCGACGCGACGATCCTCGGCATCGGGCTCCCGACGGCCCTCGTCGACGGCGTCGTGGAGATCCTGACCTCGGGTCTGCAGCAGTACCCGCTGGGTATGCAGGCCACCGAGGTGAACGTCACCGACAGCGGCATCGACCTCCGCCTCGAGGGGGGACGCTTCGTGTTGCCGGAGGCCCCGCAGGGACAGCAGCAGCAACAGCAGGAGGGCAGCTGCGGCCTCCTGTCGTAACCGAAGAGAGACCCTCGAGAGCTGTCGTCAGCTCTGCAGCCCGTCCAGCACCGCGCGGCTGCCGGACAGTCCGAGGCGCGTCGCTCCGGCCTCGATCATTGCGACCGCGTCCTCGGCGGTGCGGATGCCGCCGCTCGCCTTGATGCCGAGCTTGCCGCCCACCGTCTCCGCCATGAGCGCGACCGCGTGGGTCGTGGCACCACCCGCGGGGTGGAAACCGGTGGAGGTCTTCACGAAGTTCGCACCGGCCTTCTCCGCGGCGCGGCACACCTCGACGATGGCCTCGTCGGAGAGCACGGCGGATTCGATGATGACCTTGAGGACGGGGTCGAAACCGATCGCTTCACGCACGGTGAGGATGTCGGCGAGGACGGCGTTGTAGTCGCCGGCCACCGCTGCGCCCACGTCGATCACCATGTCGATCTCGCGCGCCCCCTCGTCCACGGCGAGTCGCGCCTCGGCGCCCTTGATGAGCGAATGGTGCTTGCCGGAAGGGAAACCGACGACCGTCGCGACCGTGACCCCCTCGGCCCGCAGGGGCAGCATCGACGGCGACACGCACACCGCGTACACGCCGAGTTCGACGGCTTCGTCGACGTGGGCCCGCACGTCCTGCGAGGACGCTTCGGGCTTGAGGAGGGTGTGGTCGATCATCGACGCGACCTGCGCGCGGGTCAACGTGGTTCCGGACATGACTGCAGCTTTCCACACGGCGAGATCCGACGGCCGTGCTCGGCATGCGTCGCCCCGTGCCGGGTAGCCGATTCCCATGGAAATCCTGGTGATCGCGCTTCTCGTTGCAGTCGTGGCCGTCGTGGTGGTCCGGAGGAACAGCAGACGGCGATAAATCGATACCGCAGCGCCGCTTCGGCTACGACAATGATCGCGTGCTGATCCGTCGAGAGCTCCCCGCCGACGTCCGTGCGATCGCCGACGTGCATCGCGCCGCCTTCGCGCCGTTCGCCCCGGAAGGTCGCGAGCCGGTCGAACCCGGCCTGGTCGCGTCGTTGCGGGCGAGTGATGCATGGCTGCCGTCGTTGTCGCTCGTGGCCGAGGACGCCTCGGGCGCGATCGTCGGCCATGTCGTCGCCACCCGGGGTCACGTCGGCACCATCCCTGCCCTGGGCCTCGGTCCGCTCGGTGTCCGTCCCGATTCCCAGCGCTCCGGAGTGGGCGCCGCTCTCATGCACGCCGTGCTCGGTGCGGCGGACGCCCTGGACGAGTCGATCGTGCTCCTGCTCGGACATCCCGACTACTACCCCCGCTTCGGTTTCGTGCCCGCCGCCGAACTCGGGATCTCCCCCGACGTCGAGGAGTGGGCGTCCCACTTCCAGGCACGGGCGCTCACGGCACACGACCCCGAGCTGCGGGGCACCTTCCGGTACGCCGAGCCGTTCTACACCCTCGAGGAGCAGGCATGAACGACGATCCCGGGAACCCCTGGGCCGATTCCGCCGAGACCGCACGCACCTTCGACGCGGCGAGCGGGGATTTCGACGAGCTGACCCCGACGGTGTGGGGACCGGCCGGGCAGGCGCTGGTCTTCCAGCTCGGCGTCGCCCCCGGCGAGGCGGTGCTCGACGCGTGTTGCGGAACGGGATCGTCCGCGCTTCCCGCCGCCGCAGCCGTCGGACCCGAAGGTCTCGTCCACGGCGTCGACGTCGCCGACGAGATGCTCGAACACGGCCGCCTGACCGCGGAACGCCGCGGCCTGAAGAACATCGAATTCGTCTGTGCGGACGCCTCGCAGTGGGAGGCGCCGTCGGACGTACCCGAGGCCGGCTACGACGTGCTGTCGATCTCCTACGGGGTGTTCTTCCTCCCGGACATGGACCGCACCTTCTGGCGTCTGGTCTCGCTCGTGCGGCAGGGCGGACGCGCCGGCGTGACGGTCTGGCGACGCGGCGCGATGGAGGAGTTCTCGTCGATCGTGTTCGACGTCGCGTCGCGCTACTCCCCCGAACTGCGCGAGCGCGGTGCCCTGCGCGACCGCACACCGCTGCACCGGATCGACACGCCGGACACACTCGAGACGTGGCTCGCGGACGCCGGAACCGATTCCGTGGAGGTCCGCACGCTGTCGAATCTCCTTCCGGCGACGGACGAGTTGTGTTGGTCGCTGGTGATGGGCACCGGTCTGCGCGCGGCGCTGACCGGGCTCGACTCCGGGCAGGTGGCGTCGGTGCGGCAGCAGATCGCCGAGGAGGTCACCGCTCGCGGACTGCACACGATCGACGCGACCACCCTCGTCGCCACAGGCACGGTCCGGCGTCCTCCGGTCTCGGGCTGACGACCGGAAGTAGGACGCCGTATGTCACCTGAGACAATCGGGGCATGACGCTCGCCTCATCCGCCGACGATCGACGTTACGTTCTGACCCTGGGCTGCCCGGACACCACCGGGATCGTCGCCCGCATCGCGACCTTCCTCGCGGAGGTCGGTGGTTCGATCGTCGAGGCGGCCTATCACGCCGATCAGGACACCGGTTGGTTCTTCACCCGGCAGGCCGTTCGGGCGTCGTCGATCCCGTTCGGCCTCGACGAGCTGCGCGAGAAGTTCGCGAGTGTCGCCGCCGACATCGGCCCTCAGACCGAATGGACACTCTCCGACACCGGCAAGCGCAAGCGCGTCGTACTGCTCGTCAGCAAGGAAGGGCACTGCCTGCACGACATCCTCGGACGGGTCGCCGCAGGGGAACTCGACGCCGAGATCTGCGCGGTCATCGGCAACCATCGCGATCTCGAACCGGTCGCGCAGCGACACGGCATCACCTTCCATTACGTGTCGTTCCCGAAGGATCCCGCCGAGCGCGGACCGGCCTTCGAGCAGGTCCGCAAGCTCGTCGACGCCCACGACCCGCACGCGGTGGTCCTCGCCCGGTTCATGCAGGTGCTCCCGGAGGAGCTGTGCGAGCACTGGGCTGGCCGCGCGATCAACATCCACCACAGCTTCCTGCCGTCGTTCATCGGCGCACGGCCCTACCACCAGGCCTTCACGCGCGGCGTGAAGCTCATCGGCGCGACCTGCCACTACGTCACCGCCGAACTCGACGCGGGCCCGATCATCGAACAGGACGTCATCCGTGTCAGTCACAGCGACAGCGTGAGCGACATGGTCCGTCAGGGCCGTGACGTCGAGAAGCTGGTCCTCTCCCGCGGTCTGCGCTGGCATCTCGAGGATCGGGTGCTGGTGCACGACAGCAAGACCGTCGTCTTCCGGTAGATCCCCAGCAGTAGACCCCGGACCCGGAACCGGTCCACCCGCGAGCGGATGGACCGGTCTTTCGTGTGTGCGAGTGATCGACTCAGCCGACGGGCACACCGGCTCGTTCGACGAGGTGCGCGAGCTCCTCGTCGAACCGGTCGATCGCTTCGACCGAGCTCATGTGGCCGATGCCGTCGAGCACCACGAGACGTTCGAGGTTGCCCGCACGGTCGAGTTCCTCGGCGAGACGCCGGGCGTGGACGGGCGGGGTGAGACGGTCGGCGGTCCCGACCAGCACCGTCGTCGGCACGGTGAGATTGCACAGGCCCTCACGGATGTCGAGGGCACTCAGGGCCCTGCCCCAGCCGCCCCGCGTGCGCGGTGGGCAGCCGAGCACGATCTTCTCGCAGAACTGCACCTCCGCGGCGCTCGCGCCGGGCGACAGGGCCACGTAACGCAGGGCCCGCGTCGTCACCGGGGACGCCGCCAGCGGAACCGTCGCACCCATGAGCCGGCTCGCGACGGGCACCGGCACCCGCGGGAAGCGTTGCGGCAGTGGCACGATCGCCGAGTCCGCGACCAGCCGGTCGGTGCCGGTGCTCGCGAGCAGCACGCCCCCGACCGTGCGGTCGACGTTCTCCGGGTACTTCTCGGCCCACGCGATGATGCTCATCCCGCCCATGCTGTGACCGGTGAGCACGGCCTTCGAACCGGGCCGGACCACGGCGTCGAGGACCGTCTGGAGATCGTCGGCGAGCACGTCGGCTCCCAGCGGTCGCGCCCCGGCCTCGCTGTCGCCGTGCCCGCGCTGGTCGTAGACCACCACCCGATAGTTCTCCGCGAACGCGTTGATCTGCGGCGTCCAGTACGCGGCGTTGCACGTCCAGCCGTGGCAGAACACCAGCACGGGAGCGTCCGCGTCGCCGTAGGCGAGCACGTTCAGCCGGGCACCGTCCTCGGCGCGGACGTCGAGGATCTCGGGTTCGAGTTCCGGTTCGCGCAGCAGCTCGTGCGGCGCGACGTCCTCGGTACGGACGACCGTCCGACGATGCCGCCGGACGAGCACGGCAGTGGTGGCCGCGGCAGCGAGGACGATCGAACCCGCGACGATCGACGCGGTCGGGGACGGCTTTCTCACGGGTGGGATTCTCCTGTCGGTTCGGTGGAGCAGCGCGGCGTCACAGGACGTGCGCGCGACGCAGAAGCAGAGTGGACGGACCGCCGATCAACCCCACCTCGTCGAGGAACTCGACCGTGCGGCGAGTGCCCTGGCGGAGCTTGTCGTGGTAGTGCCTGTTCTCCCGCGCGGCTTTCTTCGCTTCGGCGATGTCGAGTCCGGCCGCGGCGTAGACCTGGTCGTTCACGAGGCTGGTGACGACGAAGTACGCGCTCACCCCGAGGTGGATCCGGATCCATGCCCGCTCGAGACGACCGAGCCGGGCCGAGCGCCTGCGGGTCTCCTCGCGGGCGTAGCGGATGTGCCGCGATTCCTCCACGACGTGGACGTGGCTCACCGTCCGGGTGATGGGCTGCACCCGCTCGTCGCGCATGAAGTCGCGCTGCATCATGTCGAGGATCTCCTCGGCGAACAGGGTGCCGCCGTAGGCGAGGGCGCCGCGCGCGACGGCCTTGAACAGCCGGCCGGTCTCCCGGATCCAGCGCTTGGGCCGGTACGAGGGGATGCCGTATCGCTGCGCCGACCGCGCGAACATGATCGAGTGCCGGCATTCGTCGGCGATCTCGGTGAGCCCGAACTGCACGTAGGGGGTCGCCGGATCGTGCCGGTAGAGATCGCGGACGAGCATCTGCATGAGGATCATCTCGAACCAGATCCCGGTGCCGGCGATGCTCGCGGCCTCGTGCTTGGTGAGGGTGATGCGCTGGTCCTCCGACATGCGTTCCCACAGGTCGGTGCCGTAGAGACTGCACCATTCCGGGGTCATGCCGTACTTGCCGTCCACGAGCGGCGCGTCCCAGTCGATCTCGAGCCCGGGATCGTAGGAGAGCCGTGCCGACGAATCGAGCAGGCGTTGCGCGGTTTCCTGCCGGTGATCCGTGGAATGTTCACCCGGCAGGCTGTCGTGCTTTCGCAGGAGCGTCATCGCCGACCACCTCGTCTCGGAAATTATCCGTTACCCGAAGTGTCATTATCTGGATCACACTTGTCAAGCGAAAGGGAGGCCCACCCGCCCTACCACCGAGGACGACGGACCTCCCTGATCACCACCGCGGAACTCGGACTCCGCAGTCACCACCGCGGAGCTCGGACTCCGCGATCACCACCGCGGACGCTGGACCTCCTCGACCCGCGGACGGACGTCCACGAGGTACACGCACACCGCGACAACCGCGATGATCCCGAGCAGACCCACCGCGCCGAAGACGACGAGGACGAGCAGCGCGGCCACGAGGATGCCGAGCCAGACGGGCTTGGTCAGCTTGTCGACGGCCGGAAACGCCTCGGCGGGCTGGCGCACGACGTGGAACAACGCGAATCCCGCCCCGGCGATGGCGATGATCTGCAGCGCGAGGATGATCAGACCGGCAAGTGAATCGACATTCGTCACCACCCCAGTCTACGAGAATCGGCCCCCGTGCGAGTTCGCACGAGGGCCGATCGATCGCTGCAGGTCAGGAGCCGCTGGTCTTGCGCGGCGCTGCCTTCTTGGCAGGGGCCTTCTTGGCCGGAGCCTTCGCCGGAGTCTTGGCAGCGGTCTTGGCCGGAGCCTTCGCGGCGGGCGTCGCGGCAACCGTCTTGGCCGGCATCTTCGCGGGGGTCTTGGCCGGAGCCTTCTTGGCCGGAGCCTTGGCCGGGGTGACCTCGACCGGCTCGACCGGGGTGGCCACCGACTCGACCTTCTCCGCAGCCTTGTCGGCCGCCGCGCGGACCTCGCCGCGGGCCGACTCGACCCGTCCGGCGGTCTCGGAGCCCGTCTCCTCGGCACGCTCACCGAGCTCGACGACGCGCTCGGCGGCCTTGTCGCCGGCGTCGGACACGGCCTCGCTCACCTCGTCGCTCGTCTCGGAGATGCGGCCGGCTGCGCGACCCGCGAGCTTCGCGGCCTGCTCACCGACCTCGCGGGTCCGGCGGGCCACCGTCCCGAGCGCTTCCTCGGTGAGGTCGGCGGCGTCGCCGAGTACAGCTTCGGCGCGACCGAGACCGTCCTCGAGGGCCGGCTGGGAACGCAGACGCTCGATGGTCTCCTCACCGCGCTCGGCGAGAGCGGTGTAGAGGTCGGAGGCGACCTTCAGGTACGCCTCGGCGACCTTACGCAGCTCCTCGGCGCTGAAACGCTCGCGCAGGTCCGCGATCTCCTCGGGCAGCTCGGCCGGGAGTTCGGCGAGACGCTCGCGGAGGGACTCGACGGTCTCGGTGAGATCGGCGGGCAGGGTCGCGAAGCGGTCGCGGGCGGTCTCGACCCGCTCGGCCACCTCGTTGCGGTTGGTCTCCGCACGTCGGCGCGCCTGGGCCACGAGGTCGGCGACGGCCTGGACGACGGCGTCGCCGGCACCGACCGCGGCGTAGAGGGAGGTACGGATGCTGGTGGGATCGGTCATGAAGATTTCTCCTCGTCGAAGTCTGTCGGGTGGTCGGGCCGGGCATCGCCGGTGTTCTGCTGGTTCTCCCGGCAGAACGAGTCGTAGATGTCGAGCAGGACCTGCTTCTGCCGCTCGGTGAGAACGGTGTCGACGAGCACCGCATCGCGCACGGCGCTCTCCGCTCGATGCTCGAGGATCCCCGCTCGTACGTAGAGAACCTCGGCCGAGAGCCGCAACCCCTTGGCGATCTGGGCGAGCACTTCCGCGGACGGCTTGCGCAGGCCCCGTTCGATCTGGCTCAGGTACGGGTTGCTGACACCGGCCAGTTGCGACAACTGCCGGAGCGAAACCTGTGCGGCCTCGCGCTGCGACCGGATGAAGGCGCCGATGTCCTGGGCGGCGTTGTTGACCACCCGGGCGGCGATATCCCCCGGTCCGGCGCTGTCGTCCGGCGTGTCCGAGCCCTCGATCGGATCTGGTTCCGTGGACACACCGACCACTCTACGGACAAGTGCTAGCTACAGCAAGCACTCTGCTAGCACGTGACCGTCGTCACGCGAACAGCAACTCCGACACCGCGTAGATCGTCAACCCGGCGAGCGAACCGACCACCGTGCCGTTGATGCGGATGAACTGCAGGTCGCGCCCCACGGCGAGCTCGATCTTGCGGCTGGCCTCCTCGGCGTCCCAGCGCTCGACGGTCTCGCGGATGACGGAGGTGATCTCGTCGGCGTAGTTGGACGCGACGAAGCGCACCGCGTCGAGCAGCCAGCCGTCGATCTTGGTGCGCAACTCGGCGTCCTCACGCACCCGGATGCCGAACGCCATGACGTTCTCCGCGATCTTCGTACGAAGGGTGCTGTTCGGGTCGTCCACCGAGTCGAGGATCATCCGCTTGGCCGTCCGCCAGGTCGCCGCGGCAAGGCCGGTGATCTCGTCGCGGCCCATGATCTCGGCCTTGACCTTCTCCGCCTTGGCAATGGTCACGGGATCGTTCTGCAGGTCGCGGGCATAGTCGGCGAGGAACTTGTTGACCGCGAGGCGCACCTCGTGGTCGGGATTCGACCGCACCTTCCACGTGAACTCCACGAGTTCGCGGTGGATCTTCTCGCCGAGCAGCAGGTCGACGAACTTCGGCGACCACGATGGCGAGTCGCGGCTGATCACGCGGTCGATGGTCTCCTGGCTCCCGAGCGCCCACTGGTGCGCGCGTTCGGCGAGCATGTCGACGAGCGGCAGGTGGCGGTTCTCGGCGAGGAGTTCGGTGAGGACACGCCCGATGGGCGGTCCCCATTCCGGTTCGGCGATCCGCTTGACGATGGTGTGGTCGATGATCTGCTGGATGTCGTCCTCCCGCAGGATTCCGACCACACCGCGCAGGACTGTCGACGTCTCCTTGGCCACACGCTGGGCGTTCTCGGGTTCGGCGAGCCAGGTACCGACCCGCAACGGGATCTGCGCCGACTCGACCTTGGCCGACACCACCTCGGGTGCGAGGAAGTTGTTGCCGACGAACGAGCTCAGGTTGGCGCCGAGCTGGTCCTTCTTCCGCTTGATGATCGCCGTGTGCGGGATCGGTATCCGCAGTGGGTGCCGGAACAGGGCGGTCACGGCGAACCAGTCGGCGAGCGCGCCGACCATGCCGGCCTCGGAGGCCGCGCGCACGTAACCCACCCATGCACCGGCGCCGCGGGTTTCCTGCCAGCGGCAGAAGAGATAGATGATCGCGGCGGCGACGAGGAAGCCGGTCGCGACCGCCTTCATACGGCGGAGTTCTCGGCGTTTGATCTCGTCGTCGGTCGTCAGGAGCTGCACCCGATCGATTGTGCCGAAAGTCGGCACTCGGCGGACGGATCGCCCTCGAGTTCTGAAGGACGGGGGGCCGGATCGTAGACTGAGCCGACGATCGAAACCGAACGGATGTGCCACACAGTGTCCAGCAGACCGCAGACGACTTCGAACCCGACCTCGAGCGAGGCCGCCCCGCCCGTGAAGCAGGACGGCCGCAAACGGCGCTGGCACGAGCACAAGATCGCCCGCCGGGAAGAGCTCGTGGACGGCACCATCAACGCGATCCGCTCCCGCGGCCACGAGATCGGTATGGACGAGATCGCCGCCGAGATCGGCGTGTCGAAGACGGTGCTCTACCGCTACTTCACCGACAAGAGCGACCTGACGACCGCGACGATGCTGCGGTACGTCGAGACGGTCCTCGCTCCCCGGATCTACGCGGCGGTCGCGGAGGATCTCGACGAGTACGAGCTCACCCGGGAGGCGATCACCGCCTACGTCGAGACCGTCGCCGACGATCCCGAGGTCTATCTGTACGTGATGAGCAACAGCGCGTCGGCGGGACGCGACGTGGTGGCCGATTCGGAGCGGATGATCGCCGAGCTCGTCGCCACCGTCCTCGGGGAACGGCTGCGGTTGCTCGAGATGGATTCGGGCGGTGCCGTGCCGTGGGCGTACGGGATCGTCGGCGGCATCCAGCTCGCGACGCACTGGTGGATCTCGAACAAGTCGATGACCACCGAGGACCTCATCGACTACCTGACGATGATGATCTGGGGCGGCATGACCGGCATCGCCGCAGTCGCCGGATCCCCGGTGCGCTTCAAGTCGCAGCCGCATCCGCTCCTGCCCGAGTCGTCGGCCACCTCCTGACCGACACCTTTACTGTTACTCGAAGTTGCACGTATAGTGCGGGCATGAGCGATCACGCCGACGACCTGCACGACGAGGACGACCCCAGCTACCGCGGTCCCGCCGAGGTCACCGTGGGCGACCGCACGGTCGCCGTCGACGTCGAGATCTCCGGCCGGTTCGACCCTCTGCTCGGCCGGCACGTGTGGCGCGGCCGGCTCCGCAGGCTCGCCGAGGCCCTCGGCACCGACGCCTCGCCCACTCCCGGCACCACCGTGACGATCACGGTGCCCGACGCCCCCGAGGCCGCGACTGCCCGCATCTCGGAGGTCGACCTGTGGGGCAGCCACATGGTCGACGGCGTCTCGCGTCCGCCCTACCCTCTGCCGACCGAGTCCGAGACCGAGGGTGTCGATCCCGCCTGATCGCCACTGCGTGTGGCACACGCCCGATCACGACTGCGTGTGACACGCTGGCGGGATGACGAAGGACGACGTCTTCCGGCCCGCATCGATCGTCGAAGCCCTCCGGGCGACGCCCGAGACCCGCGTCGCCGACATCGACACGAACGGCACTCCGGGATTCGACGGCGACAAGGCGCTCGGCGAACGTCTGCTCGCCGAACGTGGTGCCGTGCTCTCCGACCTGCAGGAGATGCTGTTCGCCGAGGGGCGGACCGGCGGCACCCGCTCGGTGTTGCTGATTCTGCAGGGCATGGACACCGCCGGGAAGGGCGGCATGGTGCGTCACGTCGTCGGCCACGTCGACCCGCAGGGCGTCGACCACAGGGCCTTCGGGGTGCCTACGGAAGAGGAGAAGCGGCACCACTTCCTGTGGCGGATCGCGAAGGCCCTCCCCCGGAACGGCCAGCTCGGCGTCTTCGACCGGTCGCACTACGAGGATGTGCTGGTCGCGCGGGTGAGATCACTGGTGCCGGAGAGTGTCTGGCGCGGACGCTACGACGAGATCAACCGGTTCGAGAGCGAAGTCGTCCGCGAGGGCACGACCATCGTGAAGGTCGCGATGTTCGTCTCGTTGGACGAGCAGAAGAAGCGCCTCGCCGAGCGCCTCGAGCGCCGCGACAAGCACTGGAAGTACGACCCGAGCGATGTCTCGGAGCGCGCCCTGTGGCCGCAGTACCAGCAGGCCTATCAGGACATGCTCGATCGGACCAGCACCGACGACGCGCCCTGGTACGTCGTACCGTGCGACCGCAAGTGGTACGGCCGCCTCGCGGTGACGGAACTGCTCATCGACGCGTTCGAACGCCTCGACCTCGATTGGCCGGAGCCGACTTTCGACATCGAAACGGAGAAGCGCCGACTCGCAGAGTCGTGATGTCACCGACTCGCAGAGTCGTGATGTCACCGACTCGCGTCGGATACCACCCTCAGAACAGGTGCGGGGTGTCGTAGTGCCGTCTGTGGTCTCGACGCACGGTTCCGGCGACCATGCCGAATGCCGCTCCGAGCGCGACGACTGCCGCGACTGCCGCGACCATCGCCCAGCCCGTGAATCCGTACCCTACGGCGACGATCGTCAGCGCGATCATCAGGACCGAGGTGAGTGCGAGCGCATAGGCGCTCCAGGCTACGAACAGATTGAGTTTCACGACCGGCCTCCTCGGACGAGGTGTGTCCCTCTCGATGCCGACGGTACCTGCAGGTGATGCACATCACAACCGGCCGGTGGCGTCCTTCAGCACTTCGTAGCGGACGACGGCGAACTCTCCGCTCTGCCCGAGCTCGGTGAGGCGCATCTCCACGTGTCGCGGGAGCAGTGGACGGCCGGAACCGATGGTCACCGGTGCGAACGAGACGACGAGCTCGTCGAGCAGACCGCGCTCGGCGAACTGTCCGGCGAGATCACCGCCGCCCACCATCCACAGGTCGCGGCCGTTCGCGGCCTCGGCCATCTCGTCGTAGACCTGACGGACGTCCTTCTGCGTGAAGCGGATGTCGCCGGGTTCGTCGCCTGCCCGGGCGACGGGCAGGTCGTCGCGATGCGTGAACACCCAGCAGGGCAGGTCGTACTCCCACTTGTCCTCGCCTGCATGGTCGAGCACCCAGCGGTAGGTGGACGATCCCATGGCGATGGCGCCGATACCGGCGATGAACTTCTCGTAGTCGAACGGCCCGCCGTCGCCGGACTCCCGGGTGAGCAGCCAGTCGAGCGAATGATCCTCGGTGGCGAGGAAGCCGTCCAGTGTGCTTGCGGTGTAGTAGATCATCCGGGTCATGAGTTGCTCCTGTTCCAGTCGAGTGGATCTCCGTGATCGACGTCGAGGCCGGCCGCCCGCATCATGTGCCGCGCGAGTTGACGGCGGTGTGCGGCGAAGGTGAGGACGTGGGCGACCACTCCTCCGAGGACGAAGCTCTCGGGAGGGTCGCACAGGGCGTCGATGAGCACGTCACCCCAGGCGCCACGGCGATGGATGTCGCGGATCGTCTCCACCCAGCGCGGAGCGATGTCCTCGAAACGCGCCGTCAGAGAGTCGATTCCGTCGTCCGCATCCTCGGGGTGGTCGGCGCCCACCATCGAGGCCAGCCACATCTCCTTGGCGCGTACCAGGTTGCCGAGCACACGTGAGACGGATTCCTCGGGACCGTCCCATGCGAGAACCACCAGTCCGGGGAACCTGATCCGGTCGCGCTCGTCGTCGTCGAGTTCGGTGGCGCGCTCGAGGAGATAGCGGGTGTCCGCGAGATCGTGCTGCACCATCTGCGCGAGGACCTCGGCGGCCGGGTAGGCGGGCGCGGTGGGCCGTCGCCCGTCCTCCTCGACCCAGAGATTGGTGGGCGGATGGAAGTGAACGCCGTTGGGGGCGGGCAACCAGTGATCGACGGGCGCGGGCGCCCAATGATCGACGGGCGCGGGCGCCCAATGATCGACGGGCGCGGGCGCCCGGTTGCCACCGCCGCCGGTGCCGAGCACCCGGGCGGCCGCGCTGGGTGGATATCCGTAGGCGCGGGCGAAGGCGCGGGCGAACCCTTCGACGCTGTCGTAGCCCGCGGCGAACGCGGCATCGGTGACCGAACTGCCGTGACGCAGTTGCCAGGCGGCGCGTTCGAGCATGACCCGGCGCCGCAACGCTACCGGCGACTCGCCGGTGCCCACCGCGAAGGTGCGGCTGAAGTGCCACTGCGACGCGTAGGCGTGCTGCGCCATCCGTCCGAGGGTCGCGTTGTTCTCGTCGAGAACGGCGTCGAGCAGTTCCCGGAGTCGGTCACGGCCGAAGGTCATGCATTCAGTGTCGCGCGCAGACCCCGGCCGCCGCCCGACCGTTCTTGCTCTCCTGGCTCACCCGGTCAGCCGGGCATGGTCTCGCCGCCGAGCGGGGCGAGCACTTCACCGCTGTAGTACGAGGACATCGTCTCCGATGCGAAGAAGACGTAGGACGGGGCGATCTCGTCGGGTTGCGCGGCGCGGCCGAAGGGCGCCTGCTGTCCGAACTCGGAGACCTTCTCTGCGTCCATGGTCGCCGGGATCAACGGGGTCCACACCGGTCCGGGCGCCACGCAGTTCACGCGGATCTGCCTGTCCTGCAGCGCCTGCGCGAGTGAGTAGGTCAGGGCGATCACCGCGCCCTTGGTCGCCGAGTAGTCGATGAGCGTCTTGTTGCCGCGCAGACCGTTGACCGATGCGGTGTTGATGACGGAACCGCCCGGCGTCAGGTGCGGCAGGGCCACCTTCGTCACGTGGAAGAAGCTGTCGATGTTCACGGCGAAGGTGTGGCGCCACTGCTCCTCGCTCAACTCGGCGAAATCGTCGACGGGCTGCTGGGTGCCGGCATTGTTGACGAGGATGTCGAGGCCACCGAGTTGTTCGACCGTCTCGGCCACCACTGCCCGGCAGTGCTGCGCGTCGCCGAGGTCGCCCGCGATCACGTGACATGTGCGGCCCTCGCGTCGCACGAGGTCGGCGGTGTGTTCGGCGTCGCGGTGTTCCTCGAGGTACGCGATCGCGACGTCGGCACCTTCCTTCGCGAAGGCGACGGCGACCGCCCGTCCGATGCCGGAGTCACCGCCCGTGACGAGGGCCTTGCGGCCGGACAGCAACCCGCGGCCGACGTAATCGCGCATCTCGTCGGTGGGGCGCTCGGCCATCTCGTCGGTCTCACCCGGATAGTCGATGGTGTGTGGTTCTCGTTCGCGGTCCTCGCTCATGGCCGCCGGATACCCACAGGCTGCACCGATATTCACGCCCTTTTCCCCGGTCCGCACCGACCGAGGGGTCGCTTCTGCACCGACCGACGGGTCGTTTCTGTACTGCTCCGAGAGGGTAACCCCGGCATATGGCTCATGAGACCCGGATGTGCGACGTGCACGACGCTCCGCTTCCCACGCCCCGCGGCCCCATCTCCGCCGAGATCGTCGAGCGACTCGGCGGCCCGGTGGACGATGCCGTGTGGGACGTCGCGACCGACGGCGCGGATGCCTACGGCGAGGACGTCCAACTCGCTCTGGCCGTTCTCTACGAGCTCCACTACCGGGGGTTCGCGGGCGTCGATCCCGCCTGGGAATGGGCACCGGGCCCGCTCGGGGTCCGGGCGCGTCTCGAGCGCATCTTCCTCGATCGGCTGCGCGCCGACGTCCCGGCTTCCGACGATCCGCAGGGTGTCCTCGAGGACCTGTGCCGCGAGCCGGACGACTCGTGGGGTGTCTCCCACGAGCTCGCCGCGAACGGCACGTGGGAGATGATGCGCGAGTTCTTCGTCCATCGCTCGATCTACCACCTCAAGGAAGCGGACCCGCACGCCCTCGCGATCCCGCGACTGTCCGGTCGCGCCAAGGCGGCGCTGGTCGCTGTCGAGTTCGACGAGTACGGCGGAGGTCGGGCCGAGCGCATGCACTCGCGGTTGTTCGCCGACCTGTTGCTCGCCGCCGGCCTGAAGGACGACTATCTGGGCTATCTCGACGTCGTTCCCGCCGTCACCCTTGCAACGGTGAACTTCATGTCGTTGTGCGGTCTGCACCGCGCGTATACGCCGATGCTGGTCGGGATGTTCGCCGCGGCCGAGATCACCACCGCTCCCAGCGCCGGCCGCATGGTCGAGGCTCTCGAGCGTCTGGGCGCCGACGACGCGTGCGTCCTCTTCTACTCCGAGCACATCGAGGCCGACGCTGTCCACGAGCTCGTCCTGCGGCACGACGTGGTGGGTTACATGGTCGAACAGGATCCGGCTCGGGCGCAGGACATCTCGTTCGGTGCGCAGGCCATCGAGTTCCTCGAGGGCCGGCTCGGAAGCCATCTGCTGGGCAGCTGGGCCGCCGGTCGCAGCTCGCTCCTCGCGTCGGCGGAGGCACCGGCCTGACGCTCGGGTACGAGACAGCGAGGGGAGCCCCGGGACAGTGCGTCCCGGGGCTCCCTCGTCGGCGCCGGGGTCCCGGCTCAGTCGATGAGGCCGGGTTCGTGCGTGGGGGTACCGCCGGACCCGCGGAGGCGGCGTCGACGGAGGTTGAGCGCGGACATCACCACGCCGACGACGATGAGCACGGCCGCAGCGATGGCTCCGACGATCACCCATCCCTCGAATCCGTCGCCCGCCGCGTAGAGGACGAGAGCGACGACAGCGATCCCCGCGAGGATGCAGGCGTATCCGACCCAGCCCGAAGCTCGGGACGCAGTGGTGGGAGCGTGAGCTCGATTCGATGGTTTCGTCATGGTGGTGGATACCGCATCCGGCCCTCCATGAAACCAGCCCTCCACGAACCAGCCCTCCACGACCCAGCAGGGACGGCGGAGGGCGGCGGATGGCTCTGCGCAGGAGAGCGTTGCGGCCGAGAGTATTACGGCGGGATCCGCCGGCCGATGGGTCCACGTTCGACGAGCGCGGCGAGTCGTTCGCGCGCGCTGCGCGGAGAGAGGACGGGGCTGTCGGTGCCCGTTGCGCTGCGCATGCCGCGCACCGTCTCGGACCATACCTCGGGACCGTCGTACTTCGGCGACCATCCGAGTTCCTCGCGGGCCCTGCTGCAGTCGAGCATCGGGCAGGTGTAGGCCAGGTCGATCCAGCCGCCCTGCACCGGTTGCAACCGTAGGCGCCAGGTCGCTTCGGCGAGCGCCGACAGACCCCATCGCGGCACGGGAATCGTCGGGCAGTCGAACGGAGCGGCGAAGTCCCGCGCTCCCACCGGGGTCGGTGCTCCCAGGTTGAACGGACCGGGCACCCGTCGCTCGAGCGCTGCGACCAGCGCGTCCGCTACATCGTCGGAGTGCACGGCGGGGATGGCGAGCCCGTGATCGATCGGGATCAACGGCAGATGGTTCGTGATGCCGGCGGGCACGAACTCGGGCAGCACGTAGCGTTCGAGACCGGAGCCGGAGACGAGTTGCCCGATGAATCCCGGGCGGAAACGGGTGAGGACGGGCACGTTCGTGCCGGACTCGAAGTCGTCGAGGAATGTCTCCGCCGCAACCTTGTCGACGCTGTACACACAGGTGGGCACGCCTTCGCGGGCCCACGACTCGTCGACCTCCCGACCGTAGGCGCCGTCGGAGTACACGGCGGCGGAGGACATGTGGATCACGTGTGCGACACCGGCGTCGGCGGCGGCCGTCATGACGGCGCGGGTGCCGTCCACCGCCACCCGCCGGAGATAGTCGCGACGGTGCGAGGGCTGGAATCCCCAGGCCAGATGCACGACGGCGTCGACCTCCGCGAAGATCGGAGTCAGGATGCGGGCGGCGTCGGGAGCCGCGAGGTCCACGGCGCACCACTTCGCCACCGCATACGGATCGCGCGCCGGGGGAATCCGGCGCGCGATCGCGACGATATCGAGTTGTGCGGGATGAGCGGCCAGCCGGCGCAGGAGCGCCGTGCCGACATTTCCGCTCGCTCCGGTGACGACGATGCGTCGTGGCAGACCGGTTCGGGATGTGGAAGCCATCGGCATCGTCGGTATCGTCCGAGTGTCCCGGTCAGCGGGCCGATTCCGCTGCGTCCTTCTCCGTCTGCGCATCGGCGTTCGGGAGAGTACCGGCAGCGTTCTCGAGGTGGGCGCGGACGAACCACTGGAACTTCTCCAGCTGGCCGGTCTGGCCGATCAGGACGTCCTCGGTGATCGGGTCGAGCTTGCCGACCTCGTCGATCGCCTTGCGGTTGTCGGTGATGATGCCGTCGTAGACGAGGTCCAGCGCGGCGAGGTGCGCCTGCGCGGTGTCGCGGCCGACCGAGTAGTCGTCCCACGTGCGGTTCTTCTCGATGGCGCCCGGCGTGCCCTTGGGCGACGCACCGAGCGCGGCGATACGCTCGGCGACCTCGTCCGCGTATCCGCGCACGAGTTCGACCTGCGGATCGATCATCTCGTGGACGCCGATGAAGTTCGGGCCGACGACGTTCCAGTGGATGTGCTTCAGCGTGAGGTGCAAGTCGTTGTAGGCACTCAGGCGCTCCTGGAGAATCTGCGCGGTGCGCGAGCCGTCGGCATCGCTCAGACCGGGAACCGTGTAGCTCGAGTTCGACATATTCTTCCTCCAGAATGCTCTCGGGTGTGTCGGAAGGCGGATACCCGAGGCACGGTGGAATTCAAACATCCGGGCGCGCCGGACGTCCCGTGACCTGCATGGAAGAATTTGTCCGGATTCGGCGAGTCACAAACGTTTGGAAACGGACCAACCCGGTTATTCGATCGCCGGGCACCGAGGCTTCCAGGTTTCGGTCATGACATCTGAGGTGGCGACAATGATCATTCTGGGTCTGATTCTGTTGGTGGTGGGGTTCTTCACGGGTATCTCGATCCTCACCACACTCGGAGTGATACTTCTGGTGATCGGCGTGATCCTTGCGATCCTGGGTGCGACGGGCCGGGCGATCGGCGGACGCGCGCACTGGTACTGACCCCCTGTCGATCGTCCGTGCCGGAAGGAGACGTCCGGCACGAGGCAGAACCGCGGATCCCGGGTGCTCACGGCACCCGGGATTCGTCGTTTCCGGATCCCTACGACCCTGTCCCGATAGACAGGCCGGCCGGTCGACCGGTTCCGGAACGACGTCCGGGCCGGCCCCTGTGCAGGGACCGGCCCGGACCGGCAGGTTTGTCCGGTGACTAGGTGTCGGTGCGCGCCGCCGCCTTCGGCGTACGGAGGGCGCGATGGCTGGTGTCGCAGAGGGGGTACAGGGCGCTGCGGTGACACCGGCACACGGCCACCACGAAACGGTCCGAGACCGTCTCGGCGCCGTCGTCCTCGACGATCCGCACCGGGCCCTCGACGAGGGTCGGACCACCCCTCACCTGCCGCACGACCCGTGCTTCGCACTCCCCGTCGGCGGTGAGCTGCGTGATCTTCGGTGCCCTGCTCACGTTCTCAACTCCTCGTGCGGGGGCGATCGGCGCGAACGACGACCACCTCCTCGGTCAGTGCCCCCGGCTCCGCCAGCTGCGACGAGTACAGATAGTCCGTGCGGCTGCGAAGGACCGGTCCGAAGGGAATACGGCTGCGGGCCACGACGGATGCCTTGAGATCCGCGTCGCGCAGCCGGGACAGTGTCGCCTCCACACCGGTGAACTCGGAGTGCACGATCAGCGCGAATCCGCCGGGCGTGAGCAGGGTGGGCAGGCTGTCGCACAACGGATCGAGCACGCAGCGACCGTCGGCGCCGGCATCCCAACGCGGGTCGCGGTTCTCCCCGTCGCACGGAACGTACGGCGGATTCGACAACACGATGTCGAACGGACCGTGGCGCAACGCCGCGTCCAGGCCTCCCTGCCGGGCACGGATCGGCAGCCGGCGCGACCACGCGTTGACGCGGGCACTGAACACCGCTCGCGGGTTGATGTCGAAGGCCGTCACCGAGGAAGCACCGAGCATGGCGGCGTTCACCGCCAGAAATCCTGTCCCCGTGCAGAAGTCGAGTACCTTCGCACCCTTCGTACCGCCTGCGTCCGCAAGCGCGCCTGCGAGCAGATACGAATCCTCCTGGGGGCGGTACACCCCCGGAAGACGCCATACCCGCGGCGAATCCGATCCGTCCAGCGCCAGGGAAGCTGTCACGTCACACCACCTCGTATCTCGAGTTCGACGGCATCTCCACCACCCCGGGCCGAAGACCCGGATCCGTCCGTTCGCGGGCGGATACCCGCGCGACTTCCGTGTGAAACACGCCACCGTTCCGCGAGGGAGGGCCGACTGTCACGAGAACAGCACCCGGCGAGCGGCATTTCGCACGCGTCGGGTCACCGGAGCGGTGCGTTTGTCGTCCGCGAGTGCGGCATGAGCGGCGTTCCAGCCGCCCATGCCGTGGACTCCCCCGCCCGGATGCGCACCCGAGCTGGCGAGATACACCCCTTCGACCGGGGTTCGCGGTCCGCCGAAACCGGGAGTGGGCCGCAGGAACAACTGCTGGTGGACCTGCGCGGTTCCACCGTTGACGGCTCCGCCGACGAGATTCGCGTCGGCCGCTTCGAGGTCGCCGGGTCGCTGGACGTGCCGGCCGACCACGCGCGCACCGAAACCCGGTGCGTAGGCCTCGAGTTGCGCGTCGACGCGTTCGGCGAGGTGGTCGGCGGACGCGTCGTCGGTGATGCCCCGCGGCAGATGTGTGTAGGCCCAGCAACTTTCGGTTCCCTCGGGCGACCGCGTCGCGTCGGTCGTCGTCATCTGCCCGAAGAGCAGGAAGGGCGACTCGGGGACGACCCCGGTGGACAGATCGGCCGACCACCGGATCATCGCGTCCGTATCGGCACCGACGTGCACCGTGCCGGCCCCGCTCAACGAGGGCGAACGCCACGGCACGCGGCCGTCGAGCGCGTAGTTCACCTTCACGACCGGGGTGTCCCATTCGAACTTGCGCAGGTCGTCGAGTACCCGCGACCCGACGGCGTCGGCCGGGAGGAGCCGCGTGTACAGGGCCGGGGCCGAAGTGTCGGCGAGGACGGCGCGTCGCACCTTCACCCGCTCGCCGCCGGCGGTCCGGACTGCGGAGACCTTCCCGCCCTGCACCTCCACACCGACGACCGGCGAGTCGCACCGCAACTGGGCACCTGCCGAGGCGCCGCGACGGACCAGTGCGTCGGTGAGCGCTCCCGCGCCGCCGACCGGCGCGGGGAATCCGACGTCCTGCGCGAGCATCGTGAGCATGTAGCCCATGACGCCGCTGCCGGGCGCCTCGGGCGGTGTGTCGGCATGCATGGCGTTGCCCAGGAGCAGCAGCCGCGCCGCCGAACCGCCGAACAACTCGGACGACATCCGGGTGACGGGCAGCGCGAGCATGCGCGCGTAGCGCAGCAGATCTCCCGTCTTCATCGTGCGCAGCAGGTCCACGGAACCCCGGACGGGCGGGAACGGGCCGAGGAGCAGTTCGAGCAGCGCGCCGCGTACCTGCTTCCACTGGTCGAACAGCGCAAGCCACGCTTCCCCGTCACCGACGCAGCGACGCTCGAGGTCGGCCGCCGTGTCGGTCGGATCCGGAGAGACGACGATCGCGTCCTCGTCGTCGGGGCCGAGCGGGTGGCCGAAGGCCTTCGGGGAACGCGCCCAGCGGAGGCCGTGCGACGCGAGATCGAGGGCCTGGAAGGCCGGTGAGGCGACACCGAGCGGATAGAACGCGCTGAACAGATCGGCGCAGTATCCCGGGTGGAGTTCTGCGCTGCGCACCGCTCCGCCGGGTTCGGGTTGCTCCTCCAGCACGAGGACGTCCCATCCGGCGTCGGCGAGCACCGCGGCAGCGGTCAGACCGTTGGGTCCGGCACCGATGACGACCGCATCGACCGTCGCGTCGCTCATTCGGTGGCGCCTTCGGCGAGCAGCACCAGCCGTCTCAGGCATTCCTGGTTCCGTGGCAACACCATTTCCTCCTGTACACGATCGGGGACGAGGGCGTACGGCCCTTCGACGACGTGTTCGGCCATCGTGATGCGGGTGCCGCCGTCGTGGGTGGGTTCGAGCGAGATCGCGATCTCCGCCTTGCCGAACAGCCAGGCACGTGCGCGCAGCACCAGTTGCCGTTCGGGCACCACCTCGCGGACCTCGGTGTGGTCGTCGAGCAGGAGAGGCCACAGACCCACCGAATGATGGATCCGGGTGTCCCGTTGCGGCCAGGCCGGGTCGACGGCCCGGATGCGGGACGCCCCCACCACCCACGCTGCGTACCGCCAGCCGTCGGCGAGGATCTCCCACACTCGTGCCGGCGCCACCGAAGTCTCGATCGTCGCGATCCTGGCCATGCCCGCTCCTCATCCCCTGGACGACAGCTCGCTTGCGGCAGACGCATACCCCGCCACCGTAGGTGTCACACGACGTCGGGTGTCATCGCTGTTCGGAGGGGGTATCCCGGCGGGCATGGAAGCCGAGAACACCCCCTCCTCGAACCCGTACGCCTTCGTCTTCGCACCGTCCCCGCTCCTCACGGTGACACTCGAGAAGGCACCCGACGGAAGCACCGAATTGCACGTCCACCCCGGCGGGCAGGGATTCTGGATCGGCCGCATGGCATCGACCCTGGGAATGGACGTGCACCTGTGCGGACCGTTCGGCGGCGAGTCCGGCACGATCCTCGTCGACATGATGAACCGCGAAGGCGTGACGGTGCACGCCGTGGAGACCGCGTCGCCCAACGGTTCCTACATCCACGACCGTCGCGAGGGCGAACGGAAGGAGATCGTGGAGATCGATCCGCCCACGCTCACCCGGCACGAAACCGATGATCTGTTCAGCGCGTCGCTGGCGTCCGCGATGTGCGCGAAGGTCGCGATGCTGGGTGGACCGCACTGCGACGACGCCGTGCCGACCGAGGTGTACACGCGACTGTGCTCGGATCTGGGCGCCCTCGGCATCCCGGTCGTCGCCGATCTGTCCGGCCCCACCCTCGGTGCGGCCCTCGAAGGCGGGGTGACCGTACTGAAGGTGAGCCACGAGGATCTCATCGAGGACGGTCGCGCGAAGTCCGAGGACCTCGACGATCTCGTCGAGGCCATGCACCGTCTCCACGACGAAGGTGCCGCGTCGGTGGTGATCTCGCGGGCCGGTGATCCGGCGATCGCACTGGACAACGGGACCATCTGGGAGGTGGAGGCGCCCTCGGTGCAGACGGTGGACCATCACGGCGCCGGTGATTCGATGACAGCGGGTATCGCGTCGGCCTATGCCGCGGGCGCGAAGTTCGAGGACGCGCTGCGTCTCGGCGCCGCAGCAGGCGCGGTCAACGTCACGCGTCGCGGGCTGGCGACGGGACATCGAGCCGCGGTCGAGAAGATGGCCGAGAAGGTGGAGGTCCGGAAGTTGAAGGGGAAGCGTTCATGAGAGCACTGATCGTCAACGACGACGGCATCGACAGCCCCGGTCTGGCGCTGCTCGCCCGGATCGCCGTCGAAGCAGGTCTCGACGTGCAGGTCGCGGCGCCCCATGTCGAGCGCAGCGGTGCGAGTGCATCGCTGACCGCTCTCCAGGACGAAGGAAAGCTCCTGCTGAGCCGTCGCCCGCTCGACGACCTGCCCGAGGTGGAATCCTATGCGGTGGAAGCCTCTCCGGCGCTGATCACCTTCCTCGCCTCGTACGGCGCGTTCGGGACGGCACCGGACATCGTGCTGTCCGGAATCAACCTGGGTCCCAACACCGGTCACGCGATCCTGCACTCGGGCACGGTCGGTGCGGCGCTGACCGCTGCCAGCCACGGCGCTCGCGCAGTTGCGTTCTCGCTCAACGGCACCGCTCCCTCGCAATGGGAGACCGCCGAACTGGTGGCACGTCGCGCTCTCGACTGGGCGATCGAACACAGCCGTCCGGGTGCGGTTCTCAACGTCAACATCCCCGACATACCCGTCCACGAGTTGCGCGGATTGCGCAGCGCCCCGCTGGCGGAGTTCGGTGCCGTCCAGGCGGAGATCGGGGAGGTCGAGGACGACGGCGACATCTCCCGCGCCCTGCCGATCACCTTCCGGGCGGTCGAACTCGACGAATCCAACGACAGCGACGCCGTTCTCGTGTGTCAGGGGTGGGCGACCGCGACCGTGCTGACGATGCCTTTCGAGGTGGCGGAGGCCGATCTCGGCACTCTGGAGTTCGCCCACTCGGACAGTTCACAGCAGTAGGCTCGGATCCCGCTCGGTCACGGACGCCGTGACCGAGCGGTCCCGACCGTCAAAAAGACTCAGGCTCTGCGATTCTCAGGCCACTGCGGTTCTCAGGCCACTGCGGCTCTCAGGCCACTGCGGAATTCGAGACGAAGCCGGGAATCGGCGTCACGACGGACCGTTCCGTACGACCGGCCGTGTCCGTCACGGACTGCACGAACCTGCCGGCCTCGGCAAGCGCGCGCCGACTCTCGGGAAGACTGTCGGCGAAGATCGGGAACGCATGCACCTGGTGTCGCCACAAGTGGAGGTCGCAGCTCACGCCGGCCTCCCGCACGGCCCGAGCCATGGATTCGGCGTCGCTGCGCAGCAATTCGTCGTGACCGGCGTGGATCATCACCGGGGGCAGCACACTGAGGTCGTTGTCCAGCGGGCACATCAGTGGTCCGGGCTCCCCGTCGACGGTCAGGCGGGTATGAGTGCCCTCGATATAGCGCACGAGCGACTGCACCGCCGATCCGGGGAACATGGGGCAGGCCGCCTGCATGTCGTGTTCGGCGCGACGATCCGAATCGAGGTCGACCAGCGGCGACAGCGCGACGATTCCAGCCGGTCGGGGCAGGTCGGATTCCGCGATGGCCAGGGCCGTCATGAACGACAGGTATCCACCGGCGGAGTCGCCTGCGATGACGATGTCCTCTCCGCGATAGCCCTTCTCGCACAACCACTCGTAGCCGCGTACCGCGTCGTTCACCGCGTGCGCGATGGGAGCGTTCGGCAGCATCCGGTAGTCGACGCTGAGAACCGCGCCGTCGGCGCGATCCGACAGGCTCACGGCGAGCGAACGGTGAGTGTTCAGTCCGCACATCAGGAAAGCGCCGCCGTGGAGATACAGCACCGCGCGCTTGGTCGATCGCCCTTCCGCGCGGATCCACTCGGCACTGCACGTGCCCAGGTCGACGTCCACGTACTGCGCCCCGGAGGGCTTGGGGAGCAGGGACGCAGCGCCGTCGACGACCGACAGTGGCCACGCGAGGTCCGGCCGGGCCATCCATGCCCCGACGACCGGCTTCGCGAGTGCACGCACCGCGCCCCGAACGACTCGGGAGCGCACGCTACCGCCTCGGTGGGTGCGGCTGACGCCCTCACATCCACCGAAGTCGTCGATCTCCGAAGACAGCACTGGAACCTCCCGTGGATCACCCCACGAAACCGGTTGATTTCTTTCGTCTTACGAGGCGTGGTACTGCGGTTTACCCACGCTTGTCCGGAATCGAAACACCCGGTTTCGGGCAACGAACCGGAAAAGTCGGGTGCTACGCCCTCTTACAGGACCCGTTTACCGACCCGGTCGGGGAGGGTAACCAGCGCGTATGCCTACCGAGACCACGGTGTCCCTCTGGCGGGATCGCGCTTCACGGACCGCGATGTCCGACCGGACTGCGCTGTACGACCGGACCGAGCTGTACGACGACTGGACGGCCCGCCGGGAGCGCTACGACGTCGTGGTCGTCGGTGCCGGGATCACGGGCACCGTGACCGCCCTGCTCCTCGCCGAACGGGGACTGCGCGTCGCGGTGGTCGAAGCCCGGGACATCGGGGCCGTGACCACCGGAAACACCACCGGCAAGGTGAGCGTCCTGCAGGGCACGCGCCTGTCGCAGATCGGCCGCAGACATTCCGGGGCGATCCGTCAGGGATACGTCGACGGCACCCTCGCGGCGCAACGGTGGGTGGTCGACTTCTGCACGCGGCACGGACTCGACTTCGATCGTGCGGACGCCTATACCTATGCGCAGGACCCCTCGAATGTGAGCATGATCGATGCGGAGTACCACCACTGCCGCGCCGCCGGACTGCCGGCCGAACGGGTCGGCGAGATCCCCCTGCCCTTCGGCGTGGCCGCGGCGGTCACCATCCCGGACCAGGTGCAGGTCGATCCCATGCCCATACTGTTCACGGCGGTCGACCGGGCACGCACGGTCGGCGCCGAGGTGTTCGTCGGGCGTCGCGTGAAGACCGTGGACACCGAGGACGCAGGATGCATCGTCCGCACCGACGACGGCGACATCCGTGCAGATCGCGTGGTACTCGCGACCGGCATCCCCATCCTCGACCGTGGCGCGTTCTTCGCCCGTCTGGAACCCGATCGCTCGTACTCCATCGCCGTCGAGGTGCCCGGTGGGCCTCCGGAGGGGATGTTCCTGTCCGCCGACAGTCCCACCCGATCGCTCCGCACCGCCTCCGCGGTGGGAACGTCCTCGTCGGCGGACCGGCTGCTGCTCGTCGGCGGCAACGGGCACGTCGTCGGCCGGCACGATTCGACCCGTTCCGCGTACGACGACCTGCTGCGGTGGACTCAGCGGACGTTCCCCGGCGCCCACGAGCTGTACCGCTGGTCGGCGCAGGACTACACGAACATGGACAGCCTCCCCGAGGTCGGGCCCGTCCTGCCCGGCGCCGACCGGATCTGGGTGGCGACCGGCTTCGGCAAGTGGGGCATGACCGGCGGGGTCGCGGCGGCCCACATCATCGCGTCCCGGTTCTCGGAGTCGCCGGATCCCGAGGTCGAGGCGTGGGCGCCCGCCATGGCGGCCTGGCGCACCGAACTGGTGACCGGCACTCCCACCGCAGCCAAGCTCAATGCCACCGTCGCATTGCACATGGCCAAGGGCTGGCTGCAGGCCGCGACGTCCTCCGGATCGGAGCCGGAAGAAGGACAGGGACGGGTGGTACGCAGTTGCGGACGTCCCGTCGGCGTGTCCACGGTCGACGGCCGGACGCACCGCGTGAGCGCGGTCTGCCCGCACCTCGGCGGAATCCTGCGGTGGAACGACGCGGAGTCGTCGTGGGACTGCCCGCTGCACGGCTCCCGATTCGCCGCCGACGGCGCTCTGCTGGAGGGCCCCGCTACCGGCAACCTCTCCCCCAGGTGACGCCGCGGGTGGAAGAAGGCGTGAGAGCCCGCGTTTCACGCCCACCCGAGCCGGGTAGTTCTGACAGCAGCCGAGAAAGGACACACGAACATGAATTCCGCCGATGGGGCACGACTGTCCGGACTGACCGTCGCAATTCTCGCGACGAACGGAGTCGAGGAGGTCGAGCTCGTCGAGCCGCGTAAAGCTCTCGAGGACGAGGGCGCCACCGTCCGACTCGTTTCGATCGAGCAGGGCGAGATCCAGGCCATGGAGAAGGACGTCAACGCCGCAGGGAAGTACACCGTCGATCACCTCGTCTCGGAGGTAGCCCCCGGCGACTTCGACGGCCTGGTGCTTCCCGGTGGAACCACGAATCCCGATCAGCTGCGCCAGGACGACAAGGCCGTGTCGTTCGTGCGGGAGTTCGTCACCTCCGGGCGTCCGGTCGGGGTGATCTGTCACGGGCCGTGGACACTCGTCGAGGCCGACGTGGTGCGCGACCGCACCCTCACGTCGTACCCGAGCGTTCGTACCGATATCCACAACGCCGGCGGAAATGTCGTCGATCAGGAGGTGGTCGTCGATCGCAACCTCGTCTCGAGCCGCAATCCCGGCGACCTGCCGGCATTCTGCAAGGCACTCGTCGACCTCTTCGCCGCGAACCCCGCGAGCTGAGTTCCTCGGGCCGCGCACCACGCCGGCCGATCCTCTTTCCCTCACCGACCGCGACCGCAGAGGTCTCGGTCCGTCCCCACCTGCTTGTCGAAAGGACCTCGACGATGCTCGAGCAGAGCCCCGTTACCGGCGCCACTACCTCTCCCTCCGCGGCCCTCCCCCAGGGCGTGCGATTCAGTACCGCGGAAATCAAGAAGCGCATCGACGAAATGTTCGACAACCCGGCCGCTCCCGTCCCGAGCGAAAGCTGATCTCCGAAGAACCGCTGGTCGACGGCCCACAGCAGCGCTCGCGGTTTGCGGCCACCTACCCGCCTTGATAACAAGAAGTAGTCGATTTCGAACATTTGGGATTGGTTCGCCGTGAGGCAGTTTCAAGAAGGCGGGATTATGAACGAAACGAACTCCGACGATTTCGTCGTGGTCGCCAACCGTTTGCCGGTGGATCTGGAGACGCCGACCGACGGCGGTCCGCCGGTCTGGCGACGCAGCCCCGGCGGTCTGGTGACCGCCATGGAGACCGTCCTGAGGTCAAGCGGCGGTGCCTGGGTCGGTTGGCCCGGCACTCCCGACGTGACGGTCGAACCCTTCGAGGAGGACGGACTCTCGCTGTATCCGGTGGAGTTGTCCGCCCAGGAGGTCGAGGAGTACTACGAGGGTTTCTCGAACGACACCCTGTGGCCGCTCTATCACGACGCGCTCATCCCACCCACCTTCGATCGCCGCTGGTGGCGTACCTACCGCGCGGTCAACAAGCGATTCGCCGAGGCCGCGGCGCGCGCCGCCGCCCCCGGGGCGACGGTGTGGGTGCACGACTACCAGCTCCAGCTCGTTCCCCGGATGCTGCGCGAGCTCCGGCCCGACGTCACCATCGGCTTCTTCCTCCACATCCCCTTCCCGCCCACCGAGCTGTTCCTGCAGTTGCCGTGGCGGAAGGCGATCGTCGACGGTCTGCTCGGCGCCGATCTCGTCGGTTTCCATCTCCCCGGTGGGGCACAGAACTTCGTCTACCTCGCCAACCGGCTCTTCGGACTTCCGGCACCGCGCGGGACCTCGTCCGGTGGCACCATCGATCTCGGCGACCGGCAGGTCCGCGTCGACGCCTACCCGATCTCCATCGACGCCGCGCAGCTCCGGGAACGTTCCGGAGACAAGGACATTCGAGAGCGCGCTGCCGAGATCCGCAGGGATCTGGGCGATCCGGAGGTCATGCTGCTCGGCGTCGACCGTCTCGACTACACCAAGGGAATCGACGTACGCCTCGAGGCTCTGTACGAGCTGTTCGCCGAAGGCACCCTCGATCCCGAGAAGGTCGTGATGGTGCAGTTGGCCACGCCGAGTCGCGAGCGGTTGACGGCGTACGCACAACTCCGCGACCAGGTGGAGCGCGAAGTCGGCCGGATCAACGGCGAGTTCGCCCGCCTCGGTTCGCCCGTCGTCCACTACCTCCACGCCTCGGTCGACCGCGACGAACTCCTCGCGATGTACGCCGGCGCCGACGTCATGCTGGTCACTCCCCTGCGCGACGGCATGAACCTCGTCGCCAAGGAGTACGTCGCCTGCCACGGCGACGGCAGCGGTTCACTGGTGCTCAGCGAATTCGCCGGGGCGGCAGCGGAACTCCGTCGCGCCCTCCTCGTCAACCCGCACGATCTCGAAGGCGTCAAGCGCGCGATCGTAGAGGCGATCGAGGAGGACCCCGCCGAACGGAAGAGGCGAATGAAGACCATGCACGCGCACGTCATGGAGCACGACGTCGCCCGCTGGTCGCGTACCTTCCTCGAGGACCTGCGGGCCACCTCGGGTGCGCACGTCGCGGCCTCCGAAAGCTAGGCCACCGAAAGTCGGGCCACCGAAAGCCGGGCCGCGGGTCCCTCTCCAACGCTTACCGGGAAGGGACCCGCGTGCCCTGAACCTCGACGAGCTGCAGACCCGAAGGAATGCAGACCTACTGACTCGGCTGCGGCACCTCGCACTCGATCTCGGGATTGACGCCCGCATAGTTGAGCGGCCCGGCCACCACCGTGACCGCCACCGTCGCGAGACTGCTGCAGTTCTGGTCCGAGTCGCTGAAGTAGCCGCGCTGACCGGCCGCCACCGCACCGATGATCAACCAGACCAGGACCACGAGACTCAACAATCGCACGATCTCACCTCGATCCGTCCCATACGCCGGACCGTCCGGCCGGGTAGCAGTACCCGAGACGGAAACCGAACAAACGCACCGAGGAACATGATCCGGTCGTAACGGACGCAACATCTCTCATCCGTACCTCCGGGGTCTGAAACATCCTGTGGGAGTAACGGCATAATCATTCTTATGACCGATTCGCCCACCGATGAAGCGTTGAGCCGGATCCTCGCCGACGACGTCTCCCGGCACGTCGGCAGTTTCCGGTACCTGTCGACCGACGACTCGTGGGAATGGTCGGCTTCCGTCGCCCGCATACACGGCTACGAACCGGGCACCGTCGAACCCACGACCGAGCTCGTCCTCCGGCACAAGCACCCCGACGACCGGGACGATATTGCGACCCTCCTCACCTCCGTACGCACCACGGGTGAGCCCTTCAGCAGCCGGCACCGGATCGTCGACACCCGGGGCACGGTCAGGCATGTCGTCGTGATCGGCGATCGCCTCGTGGACGACGACGGCACGGTTCTCGGCACGTCGGGGTTCTATCTCGACCTGACCGATGCCCTCGAGGAGGACCTGCGGGCAGCGGTCGACGCCGCGATGTCGTCCTTGGCGGACGCCCGCGCCGTCATCGAACAGGCCAAGGGTGCTCTCATGCTGGCATACACGATCCCGGCCGAGCGCGCGTTCGAGATCCTGGCGTGGCGTTCCCAGGAGACGAACGTCAAGCTGCGCGCACTCGCCGAACGGCTCGTACACGAGATCTCGACCACCCCCGGGATCCTCGAAGAGTTCCGCGGCCGTTTCGATCACCTGTTCCTCACTGTTCACCAACGAATCCGATCGGGCGACCCACTCCCGTCCCCGACCGAGCGACCCACTGCACATCTCGATTGAGCGACCTGCTCGGGGGTACCCGAAGGTGGAGTCGCGCCCGGCACCGCGCCGGTCACTGCGCATGCGCGCCCTTCGACGTGAGGAGAGCCATGACCCAGGATGTGGAGAAACGTTGGAACGACCCCCGCACGGCCCGTAAGGCCACGATGTACGCAGGGGGCGTGATCGTCGCCGCGCTCGTGGTGATGGGCGTCGCCATCCTCTGGGGCACGAATTCCGGACAGGACTGCAGCGACGCCGCATTCGCGGTGTGCACCGATCCCGCCCGCCAGATCCTGGTCTTCGGACCCACACTCGTGCTCCTGCTCGGCGGACTCGGCGCACTGCTGACGGCCTACCGCACGTGGAAGCGCGGCGGTCGCTGGCCGATCTGGCAGGGTGCAGGATGGGTACTGCTGGTGCTGATGGTCGTCTACGCCACCATCTCCGCCCGCGCCATCATCTGATCCGGCGCTCGGTCGTCCCGCCCCGGAGCGGCCGGAGCCACCGGCCCCACACGAACGAACAGGCGGGACAGCAGCGTATTTCGGTTCGTACCGCGCGACGTGACCGGTTTATCCCCCACCACACACGGGAATACCGCTGTGGTGAAGATCGCGATGGTTGCCGGACAAGTGAATCCCCTGCTCGGTCACGGCGCGCACGCAGGTGCGCCGCCGCAAGGACTGCACGTCCACCTGGCCGAACTGTCCTCCGCCCTCGCCGGGGCCGGCCACGAGGTGGTGGTCTACACCCGCCGCGAGGACCGCGACGGCCCCGACCGGATCTCCACCCCCGGCGGATACGAGGTGGTGCAGGTACCGGCAGGACCGCCGTCCCCGCTGCGCCCCGACGAAACCGCCTCGGCAATGGGGGAATTCGGGAGCTTTCTGGATCGGGAGTGGCGTCAGCGGCCACCGGACATCACCCACGCCCACTACTGGCTGTCGGGTCTGGCCACCCAGCTCGCCACCCGTTCGCTGGGTATTCCCACGGTTCAGACCTTTCACTCCCTCGGCACGGTCGAGCACCGCATCCGGGAGAAGACGGCGATGGACGCATCCGCGCGCGACCGAATCCGCTTGGAGCGACTTATCGCCCGGGGCGCGACGCGCATGATCGCGACGAGTTCCGATGAGGTGTTCGAACTGGCGCGCATGGGCCTCCCCCGCACGCGGACCACAGTTGTGCCGAGCGGAGTGGACGCCGCGCACTACAGCACCGCCGCCGCTCCCGACACCACGAGGACCCGCAAGCATCGTCTGCTCGCAGCCGGCCCTCTCGAGCCGGGCTCCGGGTTCGACATCGCCATCGAAGCGCTGGCGGGCATTCCCGATACCGAACTCGTCATCGCTGCGCATCCCGCTCCCCCGTACCTGTCGCGTCGATCCGACGAGCAGGAGAAGTCCCGTCTCGTGAAGCTCGCGCGCGTACGCGGTGTGCAGGGACGCGTTCGGATCCGACGCGATGTCGGTCGGGACGAGATGCCCGGTCTGCTTCTGTCCGCCGACGCCGTGGTCTCGACTCCCTGGCACGATCCGTCGGGGATGCTCGCCCTGCAGGCGATGTCGTGTGGTCGCCCGGTGATCGCGACCGCTTCCGGAGGAATGCTCGATACCGTGCTCGACGACGCCACCGGTCTTCTCGTGCCTACCCGTTCCCCCGAGGCCGTCGCGGCAGCCGCGCGCCGGCTCCTCTCCGATGCGACGACACGCGCCACCTTCGGGATCGCCGGACGCGACCGCGTGCTCGCCCGGTACACCTGGGATCGCGTGGCGGAGGACACCCTTCGCGCCTACGAGCGGTGTGTGCCGGTTCGGCGTACTGCACACCGGACCGCACGGACCGGTGTGCAGTAGCGCCTGTCGAACTCGGCACATGCGCCGGAACGATCAGCGACGGAAGTCCTGATCGTTCCGGTGCGCACCCGCCCCGCCGGCATCGCCGATCCGGCCCTCGCCGCCGGGCACCGAGTTCGACGTCGGCGAACCTGCCGTTCCCGGAGCCGATTCCCCGCGGTGGTCACCGCGATCGGCACGCTCTGCGGAACGGGGATCCAGTTCCTCCGCACGGCGACGACGCTCGTCGAGTTCGGCGCGGGCCGCTTCGGCGGTACGGCGTTCGTCCTCGGAGCGAGCACGCAGCCGCTCGGCCTCGGCTGCCTTGGCTTCGGCTTCCGCCGCGACGCGGCGGGCCTCCGCTTCGGTGCGTTCGGCCGACGCGGTCCGTTGTTCGACACCGGGCCTGTTCTCTTCGACGCTGCGACGCAGACGTTCGGCTTCGGCACGCCGTCGCTCGGCACGCCGGTTGCGAAGCGTCCACACCAGCACGGCCAGCACCACCAACGCGACGACCACCGCTATCACCAGCAGAATCCAGTCGTTCGTGCTCATCTCGACCTCCTCGGGTTCACCAGCGGGTTCCCCCGGGTCGAAGTGACGAAACGGGCAGGTCGGGCCGATCGGTGTATCGGAGGTGGCCCCGAACGAACCGTTGCCGCCCGGGTATCCCGAACGGCAACGGTATGGAGGGGCGTAGCGGATTGCGTGCCACGCCGCGTAGTCGGCTCTCCCCGAGTCCCTCAGGTCATAGGAGCGACGGCAGCGAGCGCTGCTTCACGTGTCTTGCAGGCCTTGGCGGCGATGGCCGCATCGGCGACCCGGAGCAGCCGTTCCACCGGCCGCCCACTCAGCAAGGCCCAGCGGACATTCAGGGCACGCGCCCGTTCGTCGAGATCGTCGAAGACCGACAACCCCGCCGCACCGAAGAATTCGACTGCTCCGAGATCGACGACCATACGGATGGATTCTTCGAGCTGCCGGTGGGTGAACGCGTGCAGAGCGTGTGCGTTACGGATGTCGATCTCACCTCGTACGTCGATCCAGACGAGGTCCGGTTCGATCCTCTGAGCACTGAACTCCGCCCCGACGACCCGCTGTGCGGGAATGTCGGACCTGATCGGCTGAGCCGACCACGTGGAAGGGGCGGAATCGACCTGTGCGGCAATTCGCTGAGGAACTGTCATAGCACTTCCCAACATCGAAAATTGCAGGAAGCGCGACCGACGAGACAGGCACAACCGGTGACCGATCGGAACCCTCCCGCAAGGGATGGCGCTTCCGTGTTCTCGGCTGTGTGCTCAACCTGTCCCCAACAGTAGTCCACCGGCCATGGGCACTCAACACGTCGAACGTGCATTTCGGGCGTGTTGCCAACCCCCGCCCAGGTCACGGCGGATGGATTGAATTCGCGGTATCTGGGTAATCTCTCCGACGACCAGACAGACACGACCCGCTCGTACCCCCACTCCCCGTACTGGAGACATCAGGCTCATGGCAAAATCCGCGTCGATCGAATCGGCACGCGACCACAATCCCCCGGTAGTCGAACTCCGAGTAGAGGCCCATCCCGATCAGCTCGCAGTGCTCCGAGCGGTAGCCGCCGCGATCGCGCTGCAGCACGACTTCGACCTCGATACCGTGGCGGACGTGAAGCTCGCCGTCGACGAAGCGGCCACACGGCTGATCATGGGCGCTCCCGAGGACGCGGTTCTGGCCTGCTCCTTCCGGGCGGCCCTTCCGCTGCTGCACATCAGCCTGTCTGCCCCGACGAACGACGCATCCGCGATCGGGCAGCCGCGCTCCTTCGGATGGCACGTGCTCAACTCGCTGACCGAGTCCATCTCGGTGACCAGCGACGACTCGCGCGCCACGATCGACATGTCCATCGCCGAAGGCAGCGCCGATCGGTGACGCGCAACACGGGTAGGTCGAGCGACGAGTATGCCGACGTCACCGAAACGCTGAGAACGCTCCTCGCCCTCGAGGAGGACGACCCCGGTCGTGTCCGCATCCGCGACGAAGTGGTCGAGCGGTGTCTTCCGCTCGCCGAGCACATCGCCCGACGCTTCGACGGCCGTGGTGAGGCCTTCGAGGACCTGTTGCAGGTGGCGCGTCTGGGCCTGGTCAACGCGGTCGACCGGTTCGACCCCGAACGCGGCTCGGATTTCGTCTCCTTCGCGGTCCCCACGATCATGGGTGAGGTGCGCCGGCACTTCCGCGACGCCGGCTGGGCCGTTCGTGTGCCGAGGCGCATGAAGGAACTGCATCTGTCCCTGAGCAAGGCCACCTCCGAGCTCTCCCAGCGCCTCGGACGCGCGCCCACCGCCTCCGAGCTCGCCGAGGAACTCGGCATCGATCAGGAGGAGGTGCTGCAGGGTCTCGTGGCCGGCAACGCCTACCAGACGGTGTCGGTCGACCGGTCGTCCCCGTCGGGCGACGACGGGCTCACCCTCGCCGACACCCTCGGCGACTACGACACCGCGCTCGACGAGGTCGAGAACCACGAGGCGCTGCGACCGCTGCTCGAGGCCCTTCCGGCCCGTGAACGCACGGTCGTCCTGCTGCGCTTCTTCGGCAACATGACGCAGACGCAGATCGCCGAGCGCGTGGGTGTCTCGCAGATGCACGTGTCGCGTCTGCTCACGAAGACCCTCGCGCAGCTCCGCGAGCAGCTCGGCGACAACTTCTGACGAGTCGACGTCCCGGGTACTCGTACCCGGGACGTCGACACGCTCAGAACGTCGAGGCGTCGATCACGAACCGGTAGCGCACGTCACTGGCGACCACACGGTCGTATGCCTCATTGATACGGTCCGCGGAGATCAGCTCGATCTCCGCTCCGATGCCGTGCTCTGCGCAGAAGTCGAGCATCTCCTGCGTGTGGGGGATGCCGCCGACATTCGATCCGGCCATCGCACGATCGTTCATCGCGAGCGAGAACGCCCGCACCGACAGCGGCTTCTCGGGCAGGCCGAGGCCGACGAGGGTGCCGTGCAGCCGCAGCAACGACAGGTAGCGGTCGAGGTCGAGGTTGACCGAGACGGTGTTGAGGATCAGGTCGAACTTCCCGCGCAGCTCCTTGAACGTCGACTCGTCCTCGGTCGATCGGTAGTCGACCGCCCCGAATCGCAGGCCGTCGTCCCGCTTCGACAGCGAGTGGCCCAGCACGGTCACCTCCGCGCCCATCGCTGCAGCGATCTTCACACCGACGTGCCCGAGACCGCCCATGCCGATGATCGCGACCTTGCTGCCCGGTCCCGCATTCCACCGCTTCAGCGGCGAGTACAGGGTGATTCCCGCGCACAGCAGAGGTGCCGCGGCGGCCGGGTCGAGTCCGTCGGGAATCCTCAGGACGAAGTGTTCTGTGACGACGATGTGCGTGGAGTAGCCGCCCTGGGTGACGGTGCCGTCGCGATCGACGGAGTTGTAGGTCCCCGTCACCCGATTGGTGCAGTGCTGTTCGAATCCTGTTCGGCAGGGATCACATTCGCCACAGGAGTTCACGAAGCAGCCCACGCCGACGCGGTCTCCGACGGCGTGTTCCGTGACATCGGAACCGACGGCGGCGACGGTGCCGACGATCTCGTGACCCGGCACGATCGGGTACTTGGTTCCGCCCCATTCGTTCCGGGCGGTGTGGATGTCGGAATGGCAGATGCCGGCGAACTCGATGGCGATGAGTACGTCGAGCGGACCGAGAGCACGTCGTTCGACGGTGGTCTTCGACAGGGGCGCGTCGGGCGCGGTGGCGGCGTAGGCGGCGACGGTGGTCGTACCGGTGGTGGACGTCATTCCTCCACAACTACTCCGCCTCACGACGACGTGCACCCGCGGGGGACTCCCGCGGGTGCACGTCGTCGATACGGTTCGGCTATCCGGCCTGATCGGACTGCTGGGCCGCCCGGCGGCGCAGGCGCCGCGCCGCAGCGACGAGATTGCGCAGCGACGGCTCGAGCTGCCAGTGGTGACGGGTCTTGAGACCGCCGTCCGGATTGGCCCACAACCGGTCGAGTTCCACCGATTCCGCCGCTTCGGTGAGCAACTCGTCGAGCTCGTCGATGTCCGGGATCCGGGCCGACCGCGACTCGTAGACACCGGGACCGACACCGTGGGACAGCGCGCGGTCCTTGATCGCCTCGAGCACCCAGCGGATCGAGCGCGTCGCCACGATCGCCGTGACGTCGGCGTCGAGCCGCTCGATCGCGTCGACCACCGAGGCCTGACCCGAATAGGTCAGGTGCGTGTGGATCTGCGTCTCCGGCTTCGCACCACCGGTGGCGAGACGGAAGGCGTCGACGGCCCAGTCGAGGTATTCGGCACGCCCGTCCTGGCGCAGCGGCAGCAGTTCGCGGATGGCCGGTTCGTCGACCTGGATGATCGCGATGCCCGCCCGCTCGAGATCGGCGATCTCGTCGCGGATGGCCAGCGCGAGCTGGTCGGCCGTCTCGTGGAGCGGCTGATCCTGACGCACGTAGGAACGCGCCAGCATCGTCACCGGACCGGTGAGCATGCCCTTGACCGGCTTGTCGGTCAGCGACTGTGCGAACGAGATCCACTCGACCGTCATCGGCTTCGGACGCACGATGTCGCCGTAGAGGATCGGCGGTCGCGTGCAACGTGAACCGTAGGCCTGCACCCAGCCGAAGTGCGTGGTGGCGAAGCCCTCCATCAGCTCGGCGAAGTACTGCACCATGTCGTTGCGTTCGTGTTCGCCGTGGACGAGGACGTCGAGACCGATGTCCTCCTGCAGACGGATGGTGGACTCGATCTCCTCCTGGATCCGCTTGACGTACTCGTCGTACGACATCCGGCCGCGACCGAGTTCTGCTCGTGCCCTGCGGATCTCCGCGGTCTGCGGGAACGACCCCAGCGTCGCCGTCGGCACCGGCGGCAGATCCAGGCGCTTCTGCTGCGCGACGCGGCGCTCCTCGTACGGCGCGCGCACCCGATGAGCGGGAGTGACCGCGTTCAGACGTGCACGGACGGTGTGCTTCTGCTTGAAGTGCACCGACACGGGCGGCTTGCGCCACCGCTCCTCGGCTCCGGTGGTGAGCGCCTTGGCGAGGGAGACCACCTCCCCCACCTTCTGCTTCGCGAACGCGAGACGATCGGCGACGTCGCCGGGGATGTCGTACTCGACGAGCACGTCGTAGGGCACGTGCAACAGCGAGGACGAGGTCGACACGACGAGATCCGGTGCGACCGCGGCGATGGACTTCAGGTACTCGAGCGTGCGGTGGCGGTCGACCTTCCACACGTTGCGGCCGTCGACGACACCGGCGTAGATGCGCTTGCGCTTCAGTCCGGGCACGGCGGCCAGTTCGTCCGCGCTGATGCGGCCGTCGACCAGGTCCAGGCCGATCGCCTCGATCTTCGACGCGGCCAGGATCGGCAGCGCCTCACCGAGATGCCCGTACGGGCCGGTCACGAGCAGACGCGGCCGCAGCGGAGCGTGGGAGAGCACGTCGTAGGCACGCGCGAGGGCTGCGAGCTCCTCCTCGCTGCGGTCCTCGGTGAAGGACGGCTCGTCGAGCTGCACGCAGGTCGCGCCGGCGCGGGCGAGCTGCTCGAAGAGCTTCTCGTACTCGGGGAGCAGCGCGTCGAGCAGGTCGAGGGTGCGGAAACCCTCCTTCGTCGACGTCGGCGCGACCTTCGACAGCAGCAGCAGCGAGGCCGGGCCGAGCACCACCGGACGCAGCTCGACGCCCTCGGCCTTCGCACGCTCGAACTCGTCGAGCACGGCCGCCGAGTTCAACTCGAAGACGGTGTTCTCGTCGAGTTCGGGCTGGCGGTAGTGGTAGTTGCTGCCGAACCAGCGCACCAGCTCGAGCGGCGGGAAGTCCTCGCGTCCACGGCACAGCGTGAAGTACAGATCGAGCGGGTCGAGCTCGTCGACCAGCGGACGGAACCGGTCGGGCAGCGCTCCGAACAACAGGGCGTTGTCCAGGACGTGGTCGTAGTAGGAGAACGTGTTGCCGGGTACCTGGGTCAGACCCGTGGCTGCGAGCTCGCGCCAGGTGTTCTCCTGGAGCTCGCGAGCGACCGCGACGAGTTCGTCGCGCGTGCCCTCACCGTGCCAGTAGGCCTCGAGGGCGAACTTGAGCTCGCGGCGGGGTCCGATGCGCGGGTACCCGAGGATGCTCGATCCGTATCCGTCGGCGAGAGTTGCCATGTCGGCGTCGACCTTTCCCTCATGCACACCGCGCCCGTGCACCGGTGACCAGTGCTTGGAACACTGTCGCCGGGCACGGGCGCCGTGTGCGGTGGTGCTACCTGGCTAGCCGGCCTTCTTGACCGTGCGGCCGTTGTCGGCGTACTCGTAGAAGCCGGCGCCCGACTTCTTGCCGACGAGTCCCGCCTCGACCATGCGCTGCAGCAGCGGCGGGGCCGAGTACAGGGGCTCCTTGAACTCCTCGTACATGGAGTCGGCGATCGACTTGACGGTGTCCAGACCGACGAGGTCGGTCAGGGCGAGCGGACCCATCGGGTGGGCGCAGCCCAGGACCATCGTCTTGTCGATGTCCTCCTTGGTGGCGAAGCCGGACTCGACCATCCGGATCGCCGAGAGCAGGTACGGCACCAGCAGTGCGTTGGCAATGAAACCTGCGCGATCGGAGGACCGCACGACCTGCTTGCCCAGTACGTCGGCGGCGAAGGCCTCGGCGCGCTCGGAGACGGTGGGGCTGGTCTTCAGAGTGGTGACGAGCTCGACGAGCGGGAGCACCGGCACGGGGTTGAAGAAGTGCATGCCGATGACACGTTCGGGGGCACCGGTCGCGATACCGAGCTTCATGATCGGGATCGACGAGGTGTTCGAGGCGAGCACCGCGTTGGGATCGGTGACGATCTTGTCGAGCTCGGCGAAGATCTCGCTCTTGAGCTTCTCGTCCTCGACGACGGCCTCCACGACGAGCTGCCGATCGGCGAAGTCACCGAGATCGAAGGTGAAGCGCAGACGCCATGCGGCCTGCTCACGCTCACGCTCGGTGATCTTTCCGCTGCTCACACCCCGGTCCAGCGACCGGAGGATGCGGGCGCGTCCGGCGGCCGCGAGTTCGCGGGTCTGCTCGAACACCAGTACGTCGACATGAGCGCGTGCGCACACCTCGGCGATACCTGCGCCCATGATGCCGGCGCCGATCACGCCGACGCGCTGAATCTTTTCGCTGGTCACGTCAGCTCCTTCTCGTTGTGGGGGTCGTGGCCGAGGCCGGAAGTACAGGTGCGGACCCATCGGGTACGCGCGTTTCGAACTGCTCCGGATACGCACGCACCCCGCGGCAGGACATGGGGACCTGTGGATCCCGCCGCGGGGTGGTGGACCTCGGGGTGGCGCTTGTTCCTAGTGGAACTGGCCTTCCTCGGTGGAGCCCTTCAGGGCAGCCGTGGAGGTGTTGGGATCGACGGTGGTGGCGATGGTGTCGAAGTAGCCGGCACCGACCTCACGCTGGTGCTTGATAGCGGTGAAGCCGCGCTCCTTGGCCGCCTTGAACTCGCGCTCCTGCAGGTCGACGAAGGCCGTCATGCCCTCGCGGGCGTAGCCGTGGGCCAGGTCGAACATGCCGTAGTTGAGCGAGTGGAAGCCGGCGAGGGTGATGAACTGGAACTTGAAGCCCATCGCGCCGAGCTCCTTCTGGAACTTCGCGATGGTCGCGTCGTCCAGGTGAGCCTTCCAGTTGAAGGACGGCGAGCAGTTGTAGGCCAGCAGCTGGTCCGGGAACTCGCTGCGGACGCCCTCGGCGAACTTCTTGGCGACCTCGAGGTCCGGAACACCGGTCTCCATCCAGATGAGGTCGGAGTACGGAGCGTAGGCCTTCGCACGGGCGATGCAGGGCTCGATGCCGTTCTTGACGTGGTAGAAGCCCTCGGCGGTGCGCTCACCGGTGATGAACGGGCGGTCGCGCTCGTCGACATCGGAGGTGATGAGGGTCGCGGCCTCGGCGTCGGTGCGGGCGATGACCACGGTCGGAACGTCCGCGACGTCGGCCGCGAGGCGAGCCGAGGTCAGGGTGCGGATGTGCTGCTGCGTGGGGATGAGCACCTTGCCACCGAGGTGGCCGCACTTCTTCTCCGACGCGAGCTGGTCCTCCCAGTGCGAACCGGCGACGCCGGCCGCGATCATGGCCTTCTGCAGCTCGTAGACGTTGAGGGCACCACCGAAGCCGGCCTCACCGTCGGCGACGATCGGAGCGAGCCAGTTGTCGACGGAGGTGTCGCCCTCGACCTTGGCGATCTCGTCGGCGCGCAGCAGCGCGTTGTTGATGCGGCGGACGACCTGCGGAACCGAGTTCGCCGGGTACAGCGACTGGTCCGGGTAGGTGTGGCCGGACAGGTTGGCGTCGCCTGCGACCTGCCAACCGGAGAGGTAGATGGCCTTCAGGCCGGCGCGGACCTGCTGGACCGCCTGGTTACCGGTGAGGGCGCCCAGCGAGTTGATGTAGTCCTCGTTGTTGACGAGGTCCCACAGGATCTCGGAACCGCGGCGGGCGAGGGTGGCCTCCTCGACGACATTGCCCTGCAGCTTGGCGACCTGCTCGGCGGTGTAGTTGCGGGTGATCCCCTTCCAGCGCGGATTGGTGTCCCAATCCTTCTGGATCTCTTCTGCAGTCCTCGGGGTGCCGGTGGTCGACATCAAATCTCCACTCTCTAGATCTGCCCCGCTCGGGATGAAGCAGTACGCGTGTACGACTTCACATCCTTTGCGTGCCGTTCGGATGTACAAGAACGACAATGACACAGACCAAAAAGCCCGTCTACCTGTTGCTAATGCCAATCTCGGCTATTTTCGTTGCAGGCATTGCGAAGATTGCTAATCGATGGTCGGTCCAACTACCCGAATCGGACACAGGTTTATTACCCGCGAGTAGCAACTACCTCGGCTTTTGCCGCTACCACCCGGCCCCCGCGCCGAAACACCCCACCCCGCCGAATCACCCAGTGCGGGACGGATCGGACACCTGCCTGTGACTGCCTTCACAGGAGCCGACCGCCCGCTGTGATCCCCATTGACCTCTCGAATCCCACCCGTAACATGTCTCGGGCCGGATCGGGGCCGGCGCGTCGTAGTGCCTTCGTGTGTCGGGCCCCGCCGAACAGCCCCCCGAACACGAGGAGTCGACATTCTCTCGAGTACGTCGCGGTCGATCGTCGAAGCGACCCTGCCGGTGGTCGGCGCCGAGATCGGCACGATCTCACGTGTCTTCTACAACCGGCTCTTCCGGGCCGTCCCGTCACTGCGGGACACCTTCAACCGCACCAACCAGGCGAACGGAACCCAGCAACGGGCACTCGCCGACTCGGTCGCCGCCTTCGCATCACTGCTGGTCACCCATGCACCAACCGACATCGACCCCATCATGGAGCGGATCGCCGCCAAGCACGCGTCCCTCGGTGTGCAGGCAGCGCACTACGGGATCGTGCGGACGCACCTGTTCGCCGCGATCGCCGAGGTGCTCGGTGACGCCGTCACACCGCAGGTCGCCGTGGCCTGGCACGAGGTGTACACGCTGATGGCGAACTCGCTCGTCGAGCAGGAGACGGAGCTGTACCGGCGGGCCGGTGTGGCGCCCGGCGACATCTGGCGTCGTGTGGTCGTCACCGAGCACGAGTACGACGGCGCGCACGCGGCCACCCTCCACCTCCGTTCCGTCGACGGTGAACCGCTGCCGGCCTTCCTTCCCGGCCAGTACATCTCGGTGCGGGTCGCGCTGTCCGACGGCTCCGAGCAGATCCGCCAGTACACCGTGTTCCCCGGCAGGGTGAGCGGCGAGTGGGCCGTCACCGTCAAGCGCGTGCCGGACGGACTCGTCTCCCCCGTGCTCTGCGACGGCCTGCGCGTCGACGATCACCTCCTCGTGTCGCCGCCCTTCGGCAGCGTCGTGGTCGATCGGGGCAGCGAACCGCTGCTGCTCGTCTCGGCGGGCGTGGGCGTGACGATGACCGTCGCGGCGCTGCGCGACATGCAGTCCCGAGGCGACGGCCGGAGCGTCGACGTCGTCCACATCGACCGCACCCCTTACGAGCAACCGCACCGGACCGAGATCGGCATCCTGGTCGACTCGTTGCCGGACGCCCGGCTGCACGTGCGCTACACCGAGTACGACGAGATCCGCAGCGACGGGCGAACTCCCCTGTCCGGGCTGACGATTCCGGGCGACGCCCGCACCTACGTGTGCGGTCCGATCCCGTTCATGCGTGCGATCCGCTCCGATCTCGTCGCGTCGGGCCTGTCCCCGGGGTCGATCCACTTCGAAGCGTTCGCGCCGGGCTCGTGGTTCGGTCTCGAGGCTCCACCGGTGCCCGTCGATTAACACGCTGCGAACGCCACCTTGCGAAGGCTGCGAGGCAGTTCTACCCTGGGCGAATGGCCAAGACCTATGTAGGCGCCCGGTTGCGGCAGCTACGCACCGAGCGAGGACTCAGCCAGGCTGCGCTCGCCAAGACCCTCGAGATCTCGGCAAGTTATCTCAACCAGATCGAGCACGACGTCCGGCCCCTGACCGTGCCCGTCCTGCTGCGCATCAGCGAGGTCTTCGGGGTGGACGCCACCTTCTTCTCCTCGCAGGACGACACCCGTCTGATCGCGGAGATGCGGGAGGTCGCGCTCGACCAGGAGATGGGCATCGAGGCCGACGCGCAGGAGATCGCCGAGATGGTTGCAGCCCATCCCACTCTGGCGCGCGCAATGGTCAATCTCCACCGGCGCTTCCGCAACACCACCGCGCAGCTCGCCGTCGCGACCGAGGAGAGGTACAGCGACGGCAGCGGCAGCGGGGCGATCACCATGCCGCACGAAGAGGTGCGCGACTACTTCTACCAGCGGCAGAACTACCTGCACGATCTCGACACCGCGGCAGAGGAACTGGCCGATCGCATCCGGTTCCACCGCGGCGACGTCGGCGGCGAGATCGCCCGCCGCATGGCGACGGTCCACGACGTGCAGATCGTCAAGCGCATCGATCTGGGCGAGAACATCCTGCACCGCTACGACCCCGAGACCCGTGTCCTCGAAGTCGCGCCGCAGCTGTCCGGTGGGCAGCAGGTCTTCAAGCTGGCCATCGAACTCGCGTACCTGGAGTGCGGGGAGCTCATCGACCGCCTCGTTGCGGAGGGTTCGTTCACGAGCGACGCCTCGCGGGCGTTGGCCCGGCTCGGGCTCGCCAACTACTGGGCGGCCGCACTGATCCTGCCGTACACACAGTTCCACGAGATCGCCGAGGACTTCCGCTACGACGTCGAGCGTCTGTCGGCCTTCTACGGCGTCAGCTACGAGACGATCGCGCACCGTTTGTCGACTCTGCAACGTCCGAAGCTGCGGGGCGTCCCGTTCTCGTTCGTGCGCGTCGACCGCGCGGGGAACATGTCGAAGCGACAGTCCGCCACCGGTTTCCACTTCTCCACCAGTGGCGGCACGTGCCCGCTGTGGAACGTCTACGAGACCTTCGCCTATCCCGGCAAGATCATGACGCAGATCGCACAGATGCCCGACGGTCGTCGCTATCTGTGGGTCGCGCGCACGGTCGAGCGTCGCGCCGCACGCTACGGTCAGCCGTCGAAGACCTTCGCGATCGGTCTCGGCTGCGAACTGCGGCACGCGCATCGCCTCGTCTACGCCGACGGTCTCGACCTCGACGAGTCCAACCCCGGCACGCCGATCGGCTCGGGTTGCCGCGTGTGCGAGCGCATGAACTGCCCGCAGCGTGCCTTCCCGCCCCTGGGCAAGGAGATCGACATCAACGAGCACCGCTCGTCGGTCTCGCCGTATCTGGTGCGTTGAGCGTCGGTAGGCTCGTCGCATGGCACGCACCCCCGACGCGATAGGCGCGAAGGCACTCGAGTTCCTGTCCGAGTACCACCTCGCGACGCTCACGACCCTTCGCAAGGACGGCTCGCCGCACGTCGTCGCCGTCGGGTTCACGTGGGACGGCGAGGCCGGCCTCGCCCGCGTCATCACCTTCGAGGGCTCCCAGAAGACCCTCAACGTCGAACGCGGGGGTTACGCCGTCGTCAGCCAGGTCGACGGCGGTCGCTGGCTCACCCTCGAGGGCCCGGCCCGCGTGACCCGCGAGCCGGCCGACGTCCGCGAGGGCGAGCGTCGCTACGCCGCCCGCTACCGCGAACCCCGCCCCAACCCCCGCCGCGTCGTCATCGAGATCGCAGTCGAGCGCGTGATGGGCTCGGTCCTCGACCCCGCCTGACGCATCAGCTACAGGTTTTGCCATCAGCTACCGCGATTCGCTGTAGCGGATGGCCGAGAAGGTAGCGGTTACCGCCGCGCACGGGCGACGGCACGGTCGAAGCGAGCGCGGACGACGTCGAACCGGAACAGTTCGGGCCACGTCCACCTGACCACTTCGAAGCCGAGGTCGCGCAAGGCGTCCTCCCGTCGCTTCTCGTTCCGCAGGGCCTCGACACCTCCCTCGTCGTACTTGCCCATCCCGTCGAACTCACCGACGACTCCTTCGTCCTCCCAGAGGAAGTCGACCCGGGCGACGAACTGCCCGTCGGGTGTTCGTATCTCCTTCTGGAGCGTCGGTGCGGGCATGCCGGCCTGATGCATCCGGATGCGACTCAACGACTCCCCCGGACTCTCGCTGCGACCGTCGAGAAATGCAGCCACGCGTCGCGCGGCAGCGATACCTCGACGCGGCCCGGACTCGTCGAGACAGCACAGCAGCGCGGAGCCGAACTCCGCATCGAGAGCCGCAGCGCAATCACCGGCGATCACTGCTTCGTCGAAGTCGAGTGTGCAGGCGAGGTCCACGACGGTCCGGGCGAGCGAGGTGCACGGTATGCCCGCGACCTCCGACAGATCGTGAGGACGAAGAGGGGCGACGTGCAGGTGACGGTTCGCGTCCCTCCGACCGCCACCCGATCTGTCGCGAGTGACGTGGACCCGCGTGAGATCGGGCTTCCACAGGGCGAGCCCGTACAGGACTGCGGCAGACTCGTGGCTGACCACTGTGCCGGGCGCGAGCACTGCCCCGACGGATCGCACGCGCACGCGATAGCGATCGAGTTCGTCGAGGGAGTCGTCGCTGTGGAGGTAGATGCCGGGTTCGAGTCGCTCGAGTTCGCCGGCGCGTACTGCACGACGGATTTCGGAGTCGGTCATCCCGGAGGCGAGAGCGGTGGTCCGCAGGAAAGGCGTCGGTCGCATGCGGACCACCGTGCCCGATCGTCGTGACGCAGATCCGGTGCGAACACCGGCATTCGCGTCGCCTGTGGATGATCCCGCCCCCTGTGGACAAACAGTTCGCTATACCTTCAGCTATCCGCTACCGCAATTTGCCGTAGCGGATGGCGAAGTCCGTAGCTGCTGCTTGTGCGCACTTTGTAACACCCGCGAAATCTGTGTCACGAGACCGTGACCGGAAGATATTCCCGCGCAACAACTCCCTTCTACTGTGGCCTCACGGATACAGCGCTGTATACGCCTCCCGGATACACCGGGGTCCTCTCCGGCCACACCTTCGAAGGAAGGGCTCTACATGTCTGTTGTCAGGTCCAGGCTCGCCACCCGCGCCATCGCGGCCCCCGCAGCACTCGTCGCAGTCGGACTCGTGCTGTCCGCCTGCGGAAGCCGCGCGGGTGACGAGGGCAGCACGACCGCCTCCGGTGCTGCGTCGTGCGTCGACACCTCGGGCGACACCATCAAGGTCGGCTCGCTCAACTCCCTGTCGGGCACGATGGCCATCTCCGAGGTCACCGTCCGCGACTCGATCGCGCTGGCCGTCGAGGAGATCAACGCCGACGGCGGTGTGCTCGGCAAACAGATCGAGATCGTCTCCGAGGACGGCGCATCCGAGCCGACGGTGTTCGCGGAGAAGGCCGAGAAGCTCATCGGATCCGACTGCGTCGCAGCGGTGTTCGGCGGCTGGACGTCGTCGAGCCGCAAGGCGATGCTGCCGGTCTTCGAGGACCGCAACGCGCTGCTGTACTACCCCGTCCAGTACGAGGGCCTCGAGTCGTCGTCGAACATCTTCTACACCGGCGCGACCACCAACCAGCAGATCGTGCCCGCCCTGGACTACCTGAAGGAACAGGGCGTGAAGTCGCTCTACCTCGTCGGTAGCGACTACGTCTTCCCGCAGACCGCCAACCGCATCATCAGGGCGTACGCGGAGGCCAACGGCATCGAGATCAAGGGCGAGGACTACACCCCGCTCGGCTCCACCGACTTCTCCACCATCGTCAACAAGGTGCGCACCGCCGACGCCGACGCGGTGTTCAACACCCTCAACGGCGACTCCAACGTCGCATTCTTCCGCGAGTACACCAACGCCGGCCTCAACGCGAAGGATATGCCGGTCGTGTCGGTGTCCATCGCCGAGGAGGAAGTGGGTGGCATCGGTGCACAGAACATCGAGGGCCAGCTCACCGCGTGGAACTACTACCAGACCGTCGACTCCCCCGAGAACACCTCCTTCGTCGAGGCGTACAAGGCGAAGTACGGCGCGAACAAGCCGACCTCCGATCCCATGGAAGCCGCCTACACCTCGGTCTACCTGTGGAAGAACACCGTCGAGAAGGCCGAGTCCTTCGAGGTCGACGACGTCATCGAAGCCGCCGACGGCGTGACCTTCGACGCCCCCGAGGGCACCGTGACCATCGACGGCGACAACCACCACATCACCAAGACCGCCCGCATCGGTGAGATCCGTGGCGACGGCCTGATCTACACCGTCTGGGAGTCCGACGGCGCCATCGAGCCCGACCCGTACCTCGAGTCCTACGACTGGGCGTCGGGCCTGTCCGGTAACTGAGCGCGGAAGCCGAAGAGGGAGACGACATGGATGTCCTTGTAGGGCAGCTCTTCACAGGATTGAGTATCGGATCGATCCTGTTGCTGGCAGCGCTGGGGCTGTCGCTGACGTTCGGCCAGATGGGCGTGATCAACATGGCCCACGGCGAATTCATCATGGCCGGCAGCTACACGGCGTTCGTCGTACAGCAGGTGATCTCGTCGGCCGGGGTGTCCCTGTTCGTCTCCCTCCTCGTCGGTTTCCTGGTGGGCGGCGTGATGGGCGTGATCCTCGAGGTCACCCTCATCCGCCGCATGTACCACCGCCCGCTCGACACCCTGCTGGTCACCTTCGGTGTGGGCCTGCTGCTCCAGCAGGCCGCCCGCGACATCTTCGGCGCTCCCGCCGTCAACGTCGTCGCACCGTCCTGGCTCTCCGGCGGCGTGGAGATCTTCGGGGCCGTCGTCCCGAAGACCCGCCTGTTCATCCTCGCCCTCGCCGTGGTCTGCGTGGTCGCCCTGATCGCGTCGATGAAGTACACGCCGATGGGACGACGGATCCGCGCCGTCGTGCAGAACCGCGATCTCGCCGAGACGGTGGGCATCTCGTCGCGCCGCACCGACATCACGACCTTCTTCCTCGGCTCCGGTCTCGCCGGCCTCGCCGGTGTGGCCCTGACACTCATCGGCTCGACCAGCCCGACGATCGGCCAGTCCTACCTCATCGACGCCTTCCTCGTGGTCGTCATCGGCGGTCTCGGCCGCATCGAAGGCGCGGTGCTCGCGGCCGTCGCACTGGGCCTGCTCAATTCGTTCATCGAGTACTCCACGACCGCGTCGATCGCGAAGGTCATCGTGTTCGTGCTCATCGTGATCTTCCTGCAGGTCCGTCCGCAGGGCCTGTTCGCCGTCAAGACGAGGAGCCTGGTCTGATGTCGTCGACATTCCCGGTCCGCAACTTCACGAAACCCGGACCCGTACGCACAGCAAGCGGATTCGCGATCGCCGCGATCGTCCTGTTCGGTCTCGCCCCCGCCGTCCTCTCCGATTTCCGTCTCGGCCTGCTCGGCAAGTTCCTGTGCTTCGCGATCGTCGCCGTCGGCATCGGCCTGGCCTGGGGTCGCGGTGGCATGCTCACCCTCGGCCAGGGTGTCTTCTTCGGCCTCGGCGCCTACATCATGGCGATGCACCTGAAGATCTCCGACGCCGAACTCCGCGGCGACACGGTCCCCGACTTCATGCAGATCGCGGGCATCCGCGAACTACCCGCCTACTGGGTGCCGTTCGCCTCCCCCGCCGTCACGCTGCTGGCGATCCTGATCGTGCCCGCCCTGATCGCCGCCCTGCTCGGCTTCGGTGTGTTCGCCCGCCGCGTCAAGGGCGCCTACTTCGCCATCCTCTCCCAGGCACTGGCCGCGGCCTTCGCGATCCTCCTCGTCGGCCAGCAGTCCACCGGAGGGTCCAACGGCCTCAACCGTTTCCGCACCTTCTTCGGCTACGACCTGTCCGATCCGGTCAACAAGCGGATGCTGTTCTTCATCGTCGCCGCGATCCTGCTGCTCGTCGTCGCCGCGACCCGCCAGCTCATGCAGTCCCGCTACGGCGAACTGCTCGTCGCGGTCCGCGACCAGGAGGAGCGGGTCCGCTTCCTGGGCTACGACCCCGCCCTGATCAAGGTGGCCGCCTACACCGTCGCCGCCTTCTTCGCCGGCATCGCCGGTGCGATGTTCGTGCCCATCGTCGGCATCATCTCCCCCGCCGACGTCGGCATCGTCCCGTCCATCGCGTTCCTCATCGGTGTCGCCATCGGCGGACGCACCACGCTGCTCGGCCCGGTCCTCGGCGCGGTGGGCGTGGCGTGGGCACAGACCACCCTGTCGGAGAACTTCCCCTCTGCCTGGACCTACGCGCAGGGCCTGCTGTTCATCGTCGTCGTCGGTTTCTTCCCCGCCGGCCTCGCCGGGGTGATCACCCTGCTCCGCCGGCGCCGCCGCGCCACCCCGGCGGAACCCACACCGCCGGCCGAACCCGAGCCCGCCGACCTTCCCGAGATGGAGCCCGTGCGATGAGCAAACCCGTCTACGGCGGCAACGCCGGAATGAGCAGCGACTACCTCGAGATCCGCGACCTGCGTGTCACCTTCGACGGCTTCACCGCCGTCGACGGCGTCGACCTCACCCTCCTCCAGGGCGACCTGCGGTTCCTCATCGGCCCCAACGGCGCCGGCAAGACGACCCTCGTCGACGCCGTCACCGGCCTGGTCCCGGCAACCGGCTCGATCACCAAGTCGGGCGTCGAACTGCTCGGCAAGAAGACCCACAAGATCGCGCGCCTCGGCGTCGGCCGTACCTTCCAGACCGCCTCGGTCTTCGAGGAGCTGTCGGTCCTGCAGAACCTCGACATCGCCGCCGGGGCGGGCCGCTCCCCGTGGCAGTTGTTGCGTCGCCGCAAGGACGTGCTGCCCGAGATCGAGGAAGCGCTCGAGACGATCGGCCTGACCACCCACCGCGACACCCCCGCGGGCATCCTCGCCCACGGGCAGAAGCAGTGGCTCGAGATCGGCATGCTGCTCGTGCAGAACGCCGACGTGCTGCTCCTCGACGAACCCGTCGCCGGCATGAGCCACGACGAACGCGAGGAGACCGGGCAGCTGCTGCGCCGCATCGGTGCGCAGCGCACGGTGGTCGTCGTGGAGCACGACATGGACTTCATGCGCGCCTTCGCCACCTCTGTCACCGTCCTCGCCCGCGGCAAGGTCATCGCCGACGGCACCGTCGACCAGGTCCAGAACGACCCGCAGGTCCAGGAGGTCTACCTCGGGACCGCCACCGCTCCCCAGGAGGCATGATGCTCGAACTCGTCGACGTCCGCGCCGGTTACGGTCGCACCGAGATCCTGCACGGCATCTCCCTCACCGTCCCGACCGGGAAGACCGTCGCGGTCATGGGCCACAACGGTGCCGGCAAGACCACGCTACTGCGCGCCGCCGTCGGCCTGCTGCCCGTCACGAAGGGGAAGATCCTCTTCGACGGTGAGGACATCACGTCGCTGCGACCGTCCGCGCGGGTCACCCGCGGTCTGGCCTACGTCCCCCAGGGGCAGCAGTCCTTCGGTCAGCTCACCTGCCGCGAGAACCTGCAGGTCGTCGCGGACACCCGCCGCAACGGCCGCGCACTCGTCGCCGACATGCTCGATCTGTTCCCCGCCCTCGTCCCGCTGCTGGACCGACGGGCCGGCCTGCTCTCCGGTGGTCAGCGCCAGCAGCTCGCCATCGCCCGCGCCCTGATCACCGAGCCGCGCATGCTCATCCTCGACGAGCCCACCGAGGGCATCCAGCCGTCGGTGGTCGCCGAGATCGAGAACACCATCGTCGAACTCGGCCGCAGCGGCGACCTCGGGGTGCTGCTCGTCGAACAGCACATCGGTTTCGCCCTCGACAACGCTCTGCACTACTACGTCCTCGAATCCGGGCGCATCACCTCGACGGGTGACGGTGGTGTCGACGCCGCCTCCACCGTCCGTGCGGCGATGGCGATCTGATGGCCGCCGACACACGGCGCGAGAGGGTCTACAAGGCCCTGCGCGATCGTCTGATGTCCGGGACCCCCTCCCCCGATGAACGACTCAGTGAAGAACGCCTCGCCGAGCAGTACGGGGTGTCGCGCACACCGGTGCGCGAAGCCCTCGCCCGATTGGTCTCCGACGGACTCGTCGAACGCCGCGACCAGGGGCTGTACCCCTACCGTCCGCGCTTCGACGACCTCGCCGACCTGTACGAGCTGCGGACCACGCTGGAGCTGCGCGGGATCCGCCGCGCGCTCGACGGCGAGTCGGTGCGGCACGATCCCGACGTCCTCGGTCCCGAACTCGACCGCTGGTACGAGATCCGCGAGGAGCCGCCCGAGCCCGACGCCGGGTTCGTCACGCTCGACGAGCGCTTCCACATGACGCTGCTCGCCGCTTCCGGCAACCGTGCGCTGTGCGACGCGCTGGCCTCGGTGAACGCGAAGGTGCGCCCGGTGCGGATGTTCGACTATCTGACCCCCGACCGCATCGTCGCGACCGTCGACGAGCACATCGAGGTCGCCGAGCTGGTCCTCGCCGACAAGCTCGACGACGCCCACGACCTGCTGCTCGCTCACATCGACACTTCGCGATCGGTGGTCGTGCGCCGGGCCGAGGAGGCACGCGCCTTCGCCCGGATGGCCCGCGCCGTCCGAGACTGACACTTCCGGTCGTGTCACGTGACCGGACGGGTCCGGTGCGGCACACTGGCGCTCATGACACCCCGCATCCCGCCCGGACGTTTCAAGGAACTCGGCCCGATCAACTGGGTGACATGGAAGGCCCTGTCCGCCGCCGGCGGCACCTCTGATGCCCATCTGTTCAGCACCCTCGGCCGCACCGGACGACTGTTCCGCGGGTGGTTGCACTACGCCGGCATGCTCATGCCGTTCGGCCGACTCGGCCGGTTCGAATCGGAGATGGTCATCCTGCGCGTCGCGCATCTGCGCGAGTGCGGTTACGAATTCGACCACCACACCCGCCTGGGTCGCCGTGCCGGCATCACCGACGAGGTGCGCGAGCGTATCGTCGCCGGACCCGATGCTCCCGGCTGGCAGGCGAGGCATCGCGCACTTCTCCTCGCCGTCGACGAACTCATGGCGACGAAGAATCTGTCCGACGAGACGTGGGCGTCGCTCACGCAGTTCTACGACGACCGCAGGCTCATCGAGTTCTGCCTGCTGGTCACGCAGTACGACGCTCTCGCCACGACCATCGGGGTGCTGCGGATCGAACGCGACTTCTGATCCGTCCGCACCGGCCGGCATCCGGCCGGCGGCGCGATCCCTAACAAGGCTGTTACACAACGTCACAGCGGCGTCATGGCTGGTCCATAGCGTATACAGCCATGTCCACAAAGACGTATACAGAAGCGTCGGTCCCCTCGACCTTCGCCTTCGACACCCTGCTGGTCGCCAACCGCGGTGAGATCGCGTGCCGCATCATGCGGTCCGCGCACAAGCTGGGTCTGAAGACTGTTGCGGTCTACTCGGACGCCGACGCAGCGGCCGCACATGTCGAACTCGCCGACCTCGCGGTCCGGCTCGGCCCGGCTCCCGCAGCCGAGTCCTACCTGCGGGCCGATCTCGTCGTCGAGGCGGCCCTGGCCACCGGTGCGGGAGCGATCCATCCCGGTTACGGATTCCTCTCGGAGAACGCCGAATTCGCCGCTACCTGCGAAGGGGCGGGAATCGCCTTCGTCGGGCCGACCCCCGACCAGTTGCGCGTCTTCGGCGACAAGCACACCGCCCGTGAGGCCGCCCGCGCGGTGGGCGCGCCCCTCGTCCCCGGTAGCGGTCTGCTCGATTCGCTCGACGACGCGCTCGCCGCGGCCGAGGACATCGGCTATCCCGTGATGCTCAAGGCCGTCGGCGGGGGCGGCGGTATCGGGATGCAGGCCTGCCACAGCGCCGACGACCTGCGTGGGGCGTACGAACGGGTCATCCGGCTCGCCACGGCGAACTTCTCGTCCTCCGGTGTCTTCCTCGAACGGTTCGTCCCCCGCGCCCGGCACGTGGAGGTGCAGGTCTTCGGCGACGGGCACGGCCGGACGATCAGCCTCGGCACCCGCGACTGTTCGTTGCAGCGCCGGAACCAGAAGGTCGTCGAGGAAGCGCCCGCGCCGAACCTCCCCGACCACATCGTCGAGCAGATGCTCTCGTGTTCACGCGCTCTCGCGTCGTCGGTGCGGTACCGATCGGCAGGCACGGTCGAGTTCGTCTACGACGTCGACCGCGGCGAGGTGTCCTTCCTCGAGATGAACACCCGACTGCAGGTCGAGCATCCGGTCACCGAGGAGGTCACGGGCGTCGACCTCGTCGAGTGGATGCTGCGTCTCGCGCGCGGCGACGACAGCATGCTGGGCGGCCTGCCCGATTCCGGACCCGAGATCACCGGGCACGCCGTGGAAGCCCGTGTGTACGCGGAGGATCCGGGACGCGACCACCGGCCGAGCGCGGGTCTGCTCACCCACGTCGAGTTCCCCGCCCACACCCGTATCGAGACGTGGGTGGACACGGGCACCGAGGTCGGCACCTTCTACGACCCGATGCTCGCGAAGGTGATCGTGCGTGGCGAGTCGCGGCGCACAGCATTCGCCGGGTTGGCGGAGGCACTCGACGACACCCGGATCCACGGCGTGCAGACGAACCTGTCGCAGTTGCGCAGGATCTGCTCCGAGGCAACGGTTCTCGACGCGGAGCATGTCACCACGACGCTGGCGGACATCCCCCCTGCCGGACGTCGCATCGACGTGCTGCGCGCCGGCACGATGACGACCGTCCAGGACTTCCCGGGGCGGATCGGACTGTGGGAGGTCGGGATTCCGCCGTCCGGCCCGATGGACGATCTCTCCTTCCGCGCCGCGAACGTCGCCGTCGGCAACCCCGAGGGCGCACCCGGTCTCGAATGCACCCTGCTCGGCCCGCGCCTCGAGTTCTCCGATCCGACGATCGTGTGTGTCACGGGCGCCCCCGCCGAGGTCACCGTCGACGGTGTGCCGGTGCCGATGTGGGAGCCCGTCGAGGTCCCGGCCGGCTCCGTTCTCGAGGTCGCCGCCCCCGTCGACGCCGGCCTGCGCACCTATGTCGCGGTCCGCGGCGGACTCGACGTGCCGCTTTATCACGGCAGCGCCTCGACGTTCACGCTCGGCGGCTTCGGTGGGCCGACCGGCAGGGCGCTCGCGACCGGCGACGTGCTCGGTCTCGTGTCCGGCGAGACACTCACCGATCCGGCGCCGGCCCCCACCGGGATCCGCCCTGCCTTCGGGCACACCTGGCATCTCGCGGTGACCGAGGGCCCGCAGCCGGCCCCGGCCTACTTCACCGCCGACGACCTGCAGCAGTTCTACGACGCGACGTGGACGGTGCAGACGCACGCCAACCGCACCGGCATCCGGCTCGACGGCCCGAAGCCCACCTGGTCGCGCACCGACGGCGGCGACGCCGGTCTGCACCCGTCGAACCTGCACGACAATCCGTACAGCGTCGGCGCGCTCAACGTCTCCGGCGACACCCCGATCCTGCTCGGCCCGGACGGTCCGAGCCTCGGTGGTTTCGCGTGCCCGCTCACCGTGGTCTCCGGCCACCGGTGGAAGCTCGGCCAGATCCGCCCCGGCGACTCGCTGCGGTTCGTGCCGGTCACCGACGAGGGGGCCGTCGAACTGCGCAACAGTGCGGCCCGCGGCGCCGACCTCCCGCCGGTCGCCCGGCAGAGCGCACCCGATGGTGGGCGCCTCGGTCGCATCGAGCCGTTCCTGGACCATCCCGAGGTCGTGTACCTGCGCGGCGGCGACGACAACATCCTCGTCGAATACGGCGAGATGGTGCTCGATCTCGGTCTGCGTATGCGGGTGCACGCACTGTCGGAGGCGCTGGCCGCCACGCGTCTGCCCGGCATCGTCGACGTCACACCCGGGGTGCGTTCGCTGCACATCCACTTCGATCCCGGCGTGCTGCCGCAGTACCGCCTGCTCGGGGTGTTGCAGGATCTCGAGACGGAACTGCCCGCGACGCGCGATCTGGTGGTGCCGAGCCGCACCGTCCGGCTGCCGCTGTCGTTCGACGACCCGTCCATCGCCGAGGCCATCTCGCGCTACCGCAGCGGGGTGCGCGACGAGGCGCCCTGGCTCCCGTCGAACACCGAGTTCATCCGGCGCATCAACGGTTTCGACTCGGTCGAGCAGGTCCGCGACACCGTCTTCGACGCCGAATATCTGGTCCTCGGTCTCGGCGACGTCTATCTCGGTGCGCCCCTGGCCGTTCCGCTCGATCCGCGGCACCGGCTGGTCACGACGAAGTACAACCCGGCCCGCACGTGGACGCCGTCCGATGCGGTGGGCATCGGCGGCAAGTACCTGTGCGTCTACGGCATGGAATCGCCCGGCGGATACCAGCTGGTCGGACGGACGATCCCCATCTGGTCGGGCTACCGGCAGACGGGGCCGTTCGAGGAGGACAAGCCGTGGCTGTTCCGGTTCTTCGACCGCATCGTCTGGGAGGCGGTGACGCCCGAGCAGTTGCTCGAACACCGGGCCGCGGCGAAGGCGGGCCGGTTCGACGCAGACATCTCCGACGGCACCTTCGCTCTCGCCGACCACCTGCGTTTCCTCGAGGACAACGCCGACTCCATCGACGCCTTCCATGCCGCGCAGTCCCGCGCGTTCGACGCGGAGAAGCAGGCCTGGCTCGAGGCCGGAGAGTTCGACCGCGTCGACAGCGAACCGATCGAGGTGTCCACCGTCGGTGACCCCCTCGCCGGGATGTCGCCCGGCGCCGTCGTCGTCGAGGCGCCGATGGTCGGCAACGTGTGGCGCGTGGAGGTCGCCGAGGGCGACACCGTCGCCGCCGGGGACACCACGGTGATCCTCGAGGCGATGAAGCTCGAGATGCCCGTGCCGTCGGGGACCACCGGCACGGTCCTGAAAGTTCTCGTGAGCCCGGGCACGAAGGTTGCACCCGGGACCCCCCTTCTCGTGATCGGAGCAGTCTGATGAGCATCGGCAGTACCCTCGACAACCCGGGTGTCGGATTCACGGCGCCCGCCCCCTCGGTGAGGGTGTCCGCCACCGATCGCGTTCGTGCCGCACTCGGCCGCATCGACGAGGTGGACCGACCCGAAGTGTGGATCACGCTGCGCAGCGCCGACGATCTCCTCGCCGACGCCGCCGCCGTGGACGCGCGGGTCGCCGCCGGTGAGTCGCTTCCTCTCGCCGGTCTGGTCGTGGCGGTCAAGGACAACGTGGACGTCGCAGGAATCCCCACCACCGCGGCATGTCCCGAGTTCGCGTACGTCCCGGAGGAAACCGCTTCGGGTGTCGAGCGTCTGGTCGCCGCCGGCGCCGTCGTGCTGGGCAAGACCAATCTCGACCAGTTCGCCACCGGTCTCGTCGGCACCCGCAGCCCCTACGGGGCGGTGCGGTGTGCGTGGGATCCCGAGAAGGTCTCGGGTGGTTCGAGTTCGGGTTCGGCGGCCGCGGTGGCGCTCGGCATCGCCGACATCGGACTGGGCACCGACACGGCCGGTTCGGGACGCGTCCCCGCCGCGCTGCACGGAATCGTCGGCATCAAGGCCACTCTCGGCGTGATCCCGGCGCACGGTGTGGTCCCGGCCTGCGTCGACTACGACTGCCTCACGGTCTTCGCGACGTCGCTGGACCTGGCGGCGACCGCGATGCGGATCATGGCCGGACCCGAACCCCGCGACCCGCGCAGCAGGGCCTGGCCCGCGGATGTGCGACTCGCCGCGCCGAACACCCTGCGCCTCGCGGTGCCGCGCGCCGAGGACCTCGAGGCGCTGTGTGAGGAATACCGCGATGCCTTCACCCGCACGGTGGCCGCGACACGCGAGTCCGGCATCGAGATCGCGGAAGTGGATGTCTCACCGCTGCTCGACGCGGCCCTGCTCCTGTACGACGGTGCCGTCGTGGCCCAGCGTTACGCGGCCGTCGGCGAGTTCCTGTCGACCGCACCGGCGGGCGCAGATCCCACCGTCGCCGCGATCGTCGCCGGGGCGAAGAAGCCCGCCGCCTACGAACTCGTCGAGGACCTCGACACCCTCACCCACGTGAAGGCGTTCGCGAGTGAACTGCTCGCCGGGTTCGACGGGTTGCTGCTCCCGACGACGACGGAACATCCGACGATCGCCGCGGTGCAGGCCGATCCGATCACCATCAATCGTCGGATGGGCACCTACACGAACTTCTGCAACCTGCTGGACATGGCGGCGGTGGCCGTTCCGGGCGCGCCCACGGCGGCCGGCGAGCCGTTCGGGGTCATGGTCGTGGTTTCGGCCTTCGGCGACCAGGTAGCCGTGGACGTCGCGGCCGCGCTGAACGGTGTGGATGCGCCGCGCGTCGTCGAGTCCGGCGTCGAACTCGCGGTCTTCGGAGCACACCTGAGCGGTCAGCCGCTGCACTTCCAGCTCGAGGAACTCGGGGCGCGTTTCGTCGAGGAGGTGTACACCTCCGACGCGTACCGCCTCGCCGCGTTGAACACGACGCCGCCGAAGCCGGGACTGGTGCGTCACGCACCGGGCGAGGGCGCCGCGATCGTCGGTGAACTGTTCCGGTTGTCGGAGGCCGGTCTGGGCCGGTTCCTCGCTGCGCTGCCCGCCCCGATGACGTTGACGAGTGTCGAACTGGCGGACGGACGGTGGGTCGTCGGTTTCGGGTGCACGCAGGACGCAGCCGCCGACGCGGTGGATATCACCGAGTTCGGCGGCTGGAAGGCCTACCGGGCGTCCTGACTCCGAGGCTCCGGAGTGATCAGCGGGGTGGCGGATCGACCTTCACGCCGCCGCCCTCGTGTTCCGGTCCGGCGTCGGGGTGGTCCGCCGGCAGGCGGTCGCGGAACCGTGCGGCCTCGCTGGGGACGGGACCGCCGGTGGGGTCCTGCGAACGACGATACGGTCCGGGCTTCGGACGGGGCTTGCCGCCCGGGAACGCGAGCCGGGCGATGGTGCGGTGCACCATGAACCATTGCTTGCCCAGTCTGCCCGAGTTGTAGGGAAGTTCGTAGCGCTCGCAGATGTCCTTGACCTTCGGCGCGACCTCCGCGTACCGGGTGCTCGGCATGTCGGGGAACAGGTGGTGCTCCACCTGGTATCCGAGATTGCCGCTGAGGATGTGGAACAGCGGGGTGCCTTCGATGTTCGCGGCGCCGACGAGCTGCCGCACGTACCATCCTCCGCGCGACTCGTTCTCGACCTCCTTCTTCGAGAAGGTGTAGGTCTGGTCGGGGAAGTGCCCGCAGAAGATGATCGCGTGCGCCCACACGTTGCGGATGATATTGGCCGTGATGTCGGCGAGAACCGTCGCGAGGAAGGTCTTCTCGACGCCGGGCAGATACCGGTCGGCGAGATGGGCTGCGGTCCGGAACTTTCCGGACCGGCCCTTGCCCATCGGCCCCTTGCTCATCGATCGCAGTCGTCGACCCAGACGCGAGGTCTTCGGCTGGGGCAACCGGCCCTGCAGCGCGACCTGCGCGAGACCGAACAGCGCGGCGCTCACCAGCGGCCAGCCGACGTAGTCCTTGACGAACTGCGCACGGGCCTTGCCGAAGATGCCCTTCAGCTCCTCGATCACCTGACCTGTCGACTTCTCGCCGGCCCACAACGCCTCGAGATCGAGGTCGTGCAGCGCCACACCCCATTCGAAGAGCACGGTGAGCAGCGCGTTGTAGAGAGGTTGCGCCAGATAGACGGGGTGCCACTTCTGGTGCGGGTCGATCCGCATGATCTCGTAGCCGAGATCCTTGTCGAGACCGCGGATGTTCGTGAACGTGTGGTGGATGTAGTTGTGCGAGTGCTTCCACGCCTCCGCGGTGGAGGCGGTGTCCCAGTCCCACACCGACGAGTGGATGTCCGGATCGTTCATCCAGTCCCACTGGCCGTGCATGACGTTGTGGCCGATCTCCATGTTCTCGAGGATCTTCGCCACTCCGAGACAGGCCGTCCCGGCCACCCATGCGGGCTTGTACGACGACGCGAAGAGCAATACCCGCCCCGCGACGACCAGCTGACGCTGCGCGGCGATGACGTTCTTGATGTACTGCCGGTCCTTGTTGCCGAGACTCGAGTACACCTCGTCGTGGATGGCGTCGAATTCCTTGGCGATCTGCTCGAGATCGTCGTCGCTCAGATGCGCGAGCGGGCTCTGTGGTTCCCGCGTCCCGGTATCGGTCCTGTCGATGCTTCTCGTCACGACGCCCCCTGCTTCGAAGCCGGTTGCTTCACAGTTCTATTTCGATGTCGCCCTCCGCGGTGTGGATGCAGGTACGCACCGCAGCCCCGGTGGGCTCGCTCACCTCGTCGGTCCGCAGGTCCCGGAGTTGCCCGGATTTCAGCGTTCCGACACACGTGTGGCAGATGCCGATACGGCAGCCGTACGGCAACTTCAGGCCGGCGTTCTCGCCTGCGACCAGGATGGGTGTTCCCCCGTCGCACTCCACCTCTTTCTCGCTGTCGAGGAAGTGGATGGTGCCGCCCTCGCCGCTCCCGGCATTCCCACCGATGATCGGCTGGAAACGTTCGAGGTGGAATCTTTCGGGATCACCGTGTTCGTCCCAGTGTTCTTCGAGGGCGTCGAGCAGGTCGCGCGGGCCCGAGCAGAAGGCGTCACGTTCGCGCCAGTCGGGGCACAGATCGTCCAGGTCGGCGGGGGTGATGCGGCCGCGGTCGCCGCTGAGCCACAGCTCGAGACGCAGTCCGGGATGCCGATCGTCGAGGTCGCGCAGGGTCGAGCCGAAGATCACCTCGTCCTCGGTGTGGGCGGAATGCACGACGACGACGTCGTCGATGCGGTCGCGGTGGTCGAGGCTGCGCAGCATGCTCATGATCGGCGTGATCCCGCTGCCCGCGCTGATGAACAGCATTTTCGCGGGCAGTGGGTCGGGCAGGGTGAACACGCCCTCGACCTCACCGAGGCGGACGATGTCGCCGGGCTCGAGTTTGCGGACCAGGTACGGCGAGACCACGCCGTTCTCGACGAGTTTGGGTGTGACGCTGATGAGCCCGTCGACCGGATCGGGATCGGAGGTGAGCGAGTACGCCCGCCAGTGGTAGACCCCGTCGATGATCACCCCGAGCCGCACGTACTGGCCCGGCTCGTGTCCGCGCCACTCGTAGGCCGGACGGATGAGCACCGATGCGGCGTCACCACCCTCGGGGACGACCCGTTCCACACGGCCGCGCAGTTCGCGGGTCGTCCAGAGCGGGTTGATCATCTCGAGATAGTCGTCGGGCCGCAGAGGTGTGAACAGGTGCCGCACCGTGCGCAGCAACCATCTCCGAACCGGGTGCACGTGTGGGCGAGCGCCGCGTTCCGCCATGGCGCAACACTACGCGGGCGCGCACACCTCACGTGCACATTCGTCGCCGATGTGGGATCGGTGACAGCTCAGCGCAGGATCGTCAGCTGCACCACGGAATCGGCGTTCGCGACGAGACGGTGCACGATGCCGGCATCGACGTGGACGGCGGTACCCGGCACGAGCGACACGGTCTCGTCGGCGGTGCTGAACGAGATGTCCCCGGTGACGGCCTGCACGAGGATCGGAGCGCCGGCCTTGTGGTCGTCCATCGTCTGCCCGGCGAGGAAGGACAGACGTACCACGGTGGCACCGGTGACCGCCGCGAGCTTCTCGATGCGCGGCCCGCTCCCCTCACCCGCATTGAGCTCCGCGAGCCCCTCGATACGGGTGAGCTTGCCCTCGACCTGCTGTGTACTCATCACGCTTCCTTCTTCGTGGCGACGATCTCGATCGCGACCAGATGCTTCTTGTACTTCGTGAACGTCGACCGCATCCGGAGCACCCGCCTGCGGGCGTCGGAGTCGCGAAGGACGTTGCGGACGAACTTCAACGTGCCGGGCAGGCCCTCGTCGGCGAGGATGCGCTTGGGTTCGAGCAGCGCCATAGGGGCGAAACCGATCTTCTCGACCTCGAATCCGTTCTTCTCGAACAGGCTCCGCCATTCCGCCACGGTGAGCGGGCGGGCGTTGACCTTGATCGAGCGCGCGAGTGACTTGCGGATCTCGGTCTCGACCTCGTCGTCGACCTCGTCGGGTTCGATCGCGAGTTCGTGGATGGCGTACCGACCGCCCGCCCGGAGCACCCGGCGGGCCTCCTGCACGATCTCCACCTTGTGTCTGTCGGTCTGCATGGTGAGCATCGCCTCGCCGACCACGACGTCGGCGACCTCGTCGTCGAGTCCGGTCTTCGACGCCTCGCCGCTGACCACCCTGCCGCCACCGGCGATGGCCTTGCGCGTCAGTTCGGCTGCCGTCTCGTCGGATTCGACGCCGATGTAGCTGCCGGGCGAGTACGCGAGGATCTCCTGCGCCGTCCGGCCGAGGCCGGGCGCGAACTCGACGACGTCCGCGCCGTGCAATCGCGCGTCGGCGAGCACGCGTGCCGTCAGTTCCTTGCCGCCGGGCCGCAGCACACGCTTGCCCAGGCGGGCGAGCAGCCAGTGTCCCGGCAGGTGGGCGGTGTCCCTATCCGAAAGGGGCAGAGCGTCTTCCGATGCGTGCTTGTCCGCCATGTTCTGCACTCCTTCTCGCGAGGGCAAGGGTGGCCACGGTTCCGAGGCTCTTCCGTGACGGCCGTAACGTGGACGGTGAGTCGGTCGTCGCCTCCATGGCGCCGACTATAGAGGATTTTCCTCCTTTCAATAAGGTGACCCTCACCTGAGAGTCACCGCGGGCGCGACGGGAGAGCGGACTTGGCACGGCGGGTGAAGCAACGCGAGCGGATTCTCGGACTGTTGCGGGAGTCCTCGGGCCCGGTCGACGCCCATCACCTCGCCGCCACGCTCGACCTGCACGTCACGACCGTCCGCTTCCATCTCGCAGGCCTCGAGGAAGAAGGTCTCGTCCGCACCCGGCAACTTCCGGCCGAGCGGGTCGGGCGCCCTCGCCTCGGCTACGTCGCGGTGAAGGAACCGTCCTACACCGATCTCGTCGCGCTGCTCGCCGCGCGGATCGGGGGCACCCCGAGCGAGCGCGAGGACAAGGCGTTCGAGGTGGGCTCGGACTGGGCGGGCATGCTCGCCTTGGCACCCGCACCGACCGTCGACGCCGGCACGCTCGTCATCGACGCTCTGCAGCAGTTGGGTTTCGAGACGCAGAGCGCGACGAACGCCTTCGGCACCCACAGCCTCACGCTGTGCACGTGCCCGCTCGCGGAGATCGCCCGCACGAATCCCGAAGTGGTGCGCGGCATCCAGCGCGGATTGATCCAGCGCGTCCTCGACGACCACGCCGACCTGCTGCGCAGCCGCTACGCCGTCGACGTCCGGCCCGACCCGCAGGACGGTAACTGTCTCGTTCAGCTGGTGCTGCGCCCGGAGAAGGACGGAACGACGTCAGCCCGCGACGACGGTCGGGTCGTCACGGGCTGAGCCGGTACATCCGAGCGGGGATCCGCCCACACGGAAGAAGGGTGAACGCGGGGCCTCGGGTCGGCCCCGCATCCTCAGAAGTTGATCATGTGTCCTGCGAGACCGTGAATGGCCTCCTGCAGCGCCTCGCTGAGAGTGGGGTGCGTGTGGACGTTGCGCGCGAGCTCGTTGACCGTGAGGTCCCACTTCTGGGCCAGGGTCAGCTCGGGCAGCAGCTCCGAGACGTCGGGGCCGATGAGGTGGCCGCCGATGAGCTCACCGTGGGTCTTGTCGGCGATGAGCTTGACGAAGCCGTTGGGATCGCCCAGACCGTGCGCCTTGCCGTTGGCGGTGAACGGGAAGGTCGCGACCTTCACGTCGTAGCCCTCGGCCTTCGCCTGCTCCTCGGTGAGACCGAAGGAGGCGACCTGCGGCTGGCAGAAGGTCGCGCGCGGCATCATGCGGTAGTCGCCGAGTTCGAGGGTCTCGGCACCGCCTATGGTCTCGGCCGCGACCACGGCCTGCGCCTCCGCGACGTGCGCGAGCTGCAGCTTCGCGGTGACATCGCCGATGGCGTAGATGCCCTTGACGTTGGTGCGCATGCGCTCGTCGATCGCGATGGCACCGCGGTCGGTGAGCTCGACGCCGGTGTTCTCGAGGCCGTAGCCCTCGACGCGCGGCGCGAAGCCGACCGACTGCAGCACCTTGTCGACCGTGACGGTCTCGACGTTGCCGGACTTGTTGTCCTTGATCTCGACGGTCACCTTCGAGCCGTCGTCCGAGATCTTCTGCACGGCGGCACCGGTCTTGATGGTGATGCCGAGCTTCTTGTACGCCTTGGCGATCTCCTTGGAGACGTCGGCGTCCTCGTTGGGCAGTGCACGGTCGAGGAACTCGACGATGGTGACGTCGACCCCGTAGTTCTTCAGGACGTAGCCGAACTCCATGCCGATGGCACCGGCACCGACGATGACGATGGATTCGGGAAGATCGCGGGTGAGGATCTGCTCCTCGTAGGTGACGACGTTGTCGCTGAGCTCGGTGCCCGGCAGCAGCTTGGTGACGGAACCGGTGGCGATGATGACGTTGTCGAAGGTCACCTGTTCGGTGCCGCCCTTGGTGAGGGCCACCTCGATGGTCTTGGCGTCGACGAACGAGCCCTTACCGTCGTATTCGGTGATCTTGTTCTTCTTCATGAGGAAGTGCACGCCCTTGGTGCGCCCGTCCGCGACCTTGCGGCTGCGGTCGTAGGCGGCACCGAAGTCGAAGGACACGTCTCCCGAGATGCCGAAGGTCTTGGCCTCTTTGTTGAAGAGATGTGCCAGCTCGGCGTTGCGGAGAAGCGCCTTCGAGGGGATGCAGCCGACGTTCAGGCAGACACCACCCCAGTACTTCTGCTCGATGATGGCGGTGCTCAGTCCCAGCTGTGCCGCGCGGATAGCAGCGACGTACCCACCGGGACCGGCTCCGAGGACAACGACGTCATAGTGTGAGGTCACGGATATACAGGGTAGTCCCGCCCGATTCCGGTGTCTGCCGATGGTCTGGTTACCGGCCGGTAGCTACCGGATCCGGTGATCGGCCGTGTATCGGCGCGCGGCGTTCGGCTAACCCAGGATCCCCCGGTCGTAGGCGGCTGCGACCGCCGCTGCCCTGTCCTTCACCTCGAGCTTCGCGAAGACGTGGGCCAGGTGGGTCTTCACGGTCGCCTCGCTGACGAACAGTTCCTGGGCGATGGCCCGGTTCGAGGTGCCCTTCGCGACGAGCGCCAGCACCTCACGCTCCCGGGCGCTGAGCGTCTGCGGGACGGTGGGTGTCCGCATGCGGTTCATCAACCGCGACGCGACCACCGGCGACAACACGGCCCGCCCCTCCGCCGCGGCCCGCACCCCGGCGAACAGGTCGTCGCGCAGAGCGTCCTTGAGCAGGTAGCCGGTCGCGCCGGCTTCGATCGCGGGAACGGTGTCGGCATCCGTGTCGTAGGTCGTCAGCACCAGGACGCGGCTGCGCGCACCTCGTGCGACGAGCTCGGTGATCGCCTGCACTCCCCCGCCTCCCGGCATCCGCAGGTCCATGAGCACCACATCGGGATCGAGTTCGAGCGTGAGCGCCACGGCCTCCGGACCGGAGGCGGCCTCCCCGACCACGTCGAATTCCGGGGAGGCCGAGAACATCCCGCGCAGGCCGTCCCGCACGACGGGGTGATCGTCGACGATCAGCACGGTGATCTCGCCCCCTCCCCTCACGACACCCTCCCCGCCCTGATCAGCGGCACCCGCACCGAGACTGCGGTCCCCACTCCCGGTTCGGACTCGACGTCCACGACACCGGCGATCCGGTCGGCACGGGATTGCATGCCCCGCAACCCGAATCCGTCGCCCGCGTTCACGGTCGGGTCGAACCCGCACCCGTCGTCCCGGATGTCCACACTCACCTCGTCGTCCATGTACGACACCGTGACACCCGCGCGGCACGCCGAGGAATGCTTCGCGACGTTCGCGAGCGCCTCCTGGGTGATCCGGAACAACGTCACCCCGATGTCGTCGTGCAGCGGTTCCGAGGAACCCGTGACCGTGAGATCGGCTCGGATTCCGTGTTCGGTGGACCATTTCGCCACCTCGTGGGCGAGCGCGTCGTCGAGCGTGCGGTGTTCGAGTACCTCGGGAGCGAGATTGCGCACCGAACGACGGGCGTCGCCGAGGCTGCGTCGGGCGAGGTCCGTCGCCCTCTCGACGTGGCGCCGCGCCGCCTCCGGGTCGGTGGTGTCCTGCGCGGCCTGCAGCTGCGTGACGATCCCGGCCAGGCCTTGGGCGAGGGTGTCGTGGATCTCCGCGGCGAGTCGGCGACGCTCGTCGTCGATCCCCGCTTCCCGAGCGTGGACCAGCAGCTGCGCGTGCAGAGCCTCGTTCTCGGACAGCGCGTTCTCGAGTTGCACGTTGGTGCGTTCGAGTTCGGCGATCGCAGCCAGCCGTTCGAGACTGCGTTGCTCGTCGCGTTCGGCGAGCCTCATCATCAGCATGGAGATCGACGCGTTGAGCACGACGAGGAGCCCGAACGCGATCCACATGGTCGTGTCCTCCGGCGGCAGACCGCCCGCCTGCGAACCCGCCACCGTCACGGCGGTGACGAGCAGCCCGAACCGGATCCAACGGTCCGGCAGCATCGCGTGGGCATCGAAGTAACCGGAGGCCGCGTAGATCGCAAAGAACGGGTTGAGCCAGCTCAGGACGAACGCCAGGGCGGACCGGAGGAGGTAGTAGACCGCGTCGCCCTCCGGCATCGACCGACGGCGACGGCCCCGCCACAGTTCCAGACCCACCGCCACCGCGGTGAGCACCGCTGCCGTGTACCGCTCGACGGGACTCATCAACAACGTCGCGGTGCCGACGGACAGGACGGTGCCGGTGGCGAGCATCCCCACCGGCGCCCATCTGTAGGTCCGTTGCCACGGATCGTCGGTGGTCGTCGAATCCGTCATGGCTTCCAGGATGACGGTCGACGCGGTCACTGCCAACGGAACCACCGGATCGCCACGCCGGTCAGGACGACGGTCCAGCACACCACGACCGCGAGCCCACCGAGATTCGGCCAGTCGCCCGCGGCGGTCTCGTCGAGCAGTTGCGCTGCGGCACCGAAGGGTGTCAGCTCCACGATCCTCCGCAGCAGCTCGGGCATCGCCTGCACCGGAAGCCACACGCCCGCACTGAACATCAGCGGGAAGAACACGATCGTGCCCAGCGTCTGGGCGATCCGCACCGACGGTGCCACCGCAGCCAGTGTCGCTCCCGCGCTCAGTGCCGCAGCGAGAGTGACGAGTACCGCGAATGCGTATCCCCAGGGCTGGGCGGGGAAGGCGACTCCGAAGGCCGCCCGACCGACGATCAGCGCGAGGACCACCGACGCCAGGACTGCGATCGCGTGCACCACGATCTGCGCGGTCAGCAGGTGCGACGGATTCGCCGGGGTCACGGCGAGCCTGCGGAGGATGCCCCGTTCGCGATACGACGACAACACCGCGGGCATCGTCTGGACACCGGCCACGATCATCGCCACAAGGATCGCCACGGGGACGTACAGATCGATCACCCGCAGACCACCGAGCTCCGGATCCGGTTCCCGGAAACCGGGAATCATGCCGAGGATCACGAGCAACAGCGTGGGGAAGACGAGGATCCAGAAGAGCGCCCCGGGTTCCCGTGTGAACAATCGTGCCTCGGTACGCAGAACGGCGGTCGAGGCGGACAGCGCCGGGGCGCTGGTCGTCGATGTCTCGACGAGCCGGGTGCGGACGGTCGGGTCGGTCATGACGTGCTCCTGCTGTCGGTGAGATCGAGGTAGGCATCGTCGAGGGTCGCTTCGGCGATGCGGAGGCGTTCGGCCGTGACGCCGAGGCGTCCCAACAGGGCGAGTACCGCGTGGATCGACTCCTCGCTGCCTTCGACGGCCACCCGTTCCCGGGTGGTGTGCACGGAGACGACGCCGGGCAGGGCCTCGAGGAGTGCCTGGTCGAGCGGACCGGACGGGTGGAACGAGACGACGATCGCTGCGGACGATTGCCCGATCAGCTGGGCCGGGGTCCCCAGCGCACGGATGCGCCCGGAATCGAAGACCGCGACACGGTCGCAGAGGCGCTGCGCCTCTTCCATGAAATGGGTGACGAGCAGGACGGTGACGCCGGAATCGCGCACTTCCTCGATCAGTTCCCAGGTATCACGGCGTCCACGCGGGTCGAGTCCGGTGGTGAGCTCGTCGAGGACGACGACGCGCGGTGAACCGATGAGTGCCAGTGCGATGAACAACCGCTGTTTCTGGCCCCCGGACAGTTTCGTGAACCGGGTGTCGAGCATGCGGCCCAGGCCGAGGCGTTCGGCAAGCGCATCGCCGTCCACGGGCCGGGCGTAGAAGGCCGCGTACAGCCGGAGCGCCTCGCGCACGGTCAGTTTCGGTTGCAGCTCGCTCTGCTGCAGCTGCGTGCCGAGCAGTTCGGTGACGGCCCGGTGGTCGCGGACCGGGTCGAGGCCGGCGACGCGGACGGTGCCCTCGTCGGGTTTTCGAAGACCCGAGATGTGTTCGACGGAGGTCGTCTTCCCGGCCCCGTTCGGGCCGAGGATCCCGAATATCTCACCTTCGTGGACTTCGAAGCTCACGCCGTCCACGACGGCGCGACCTCCGTAGGACTTGTGCAGATTGTTCACTTCGACGATCGGCATGCATCGAGCGTCGCGCGGAGTACCGGTCGCGCACATCCTCCGACCGTCGCTATCGGATGTCCCCCGATCGGATGATGGCGAGGGTCGTCCGGGTCGGGCATGATGTCGCCGTGCGTGTTTCCCGTCGAGGCCTACCCGCGCGGCGCGAGGCCGCTCGGGTGTTCGACACGGGAGAACACACATGGAATACAACGCGATGATCGAACTCGACGCCGACCTCGATCGCCTGACCGACGACGAGACCGTCGACCTCATCGAACCGATCGTCCCGCACCACGGGGCGGTGGGCCGCAGCGACAACGGCCGTGCCCAGCTCACGATCACCGTCGACGCCGTCGACGCGATCCACGCCCTGCGGTTCGTGCGCGACCTGATGCAGAACTCGTACCCGTCCTACCGCGTGAACGCAGTGGATGTATTGCCCACCAGCGCGTTCGACGCGATCTACGGATTCGGCGACTACTTCGCCTGATACGGGAGCCCGGTGAGGGTCCGCACTGCGCGGACCCTCACTTGCGGCGCCCGAACCTGCGCATACCGAGCAGGTAACGCGGGATCGACCGGAACGGGACCCGCACCGGCCAGTCGTCGGGACGGAAGTACGCCTCGGTCCCGCCGTCGACCACCACGACGCTGCCCGTCATGAAGTCCGCTGCCGGCGACAGCATGAATTCGACCCACTGCGCGATCTCCTCGGGCTTCCCGAAGCCCCCGAGCGGAACGGGGAAGCTCTCCACCGCCTTCTTGAGCGGGCTCTCGAGTTGCGCGTCGAGCAGCGGGGTGGAGATCGCTCCGGGCGCGAGGATGTTGAGGCGGATGCCGGCACCCGCCCACTGGGGGGTGACCGCGGCGCGTCGCGCCCATCGCGTCACGGCGATCTTCGACGCCGCGTAGGTGAACGGCGGACCCGCCTGCGGGATGCGCGTGGTGCGCGCGACGCCCTTGTCCATGTCGCCGGCGAGGAAGGCCTTCACCGCCGAGTTCGGCACGCCGGGAGTCGTGGTCGTCGAATTGGACCCGAACACCACCACCTTGCTGTTCGCGGAGGCGGCCAGAGCCGCTCGCCAGCCGACGAGCAGGTCGATCACGCCGCGCACGTTGACCTGCGCGATGATCTTCTCCTTGCCGGGGGTGGGGCCCAGGCCCGCGGCGAGCACGGCACCGTCGAGACGGCTGCCTGCCAGCTCGAGCGTGGCCCGGACGGCGTGGGAACGGCCCTCCGGGGTGGACAGGTCCGCCGTGACCTCGGTGTCCTTCAGGTCGATGCCGATCACCGTGTGCCCGGCGGCCCGCAACCGCTCCGCGCTCGCCCGGCCCATTCCCGACGCGGCACCCGTCACCGCATATACCGCCATGTGCCCCTCCATCGTTGGATTCGGGGCACGTTACAGCGAGGCGACCGCCTCGTGCAGCAGGGCGACGTACCGAGCGAGACCTGCCGCGTCGAGGACGTCCGGGGAGGTCGTCACCGACAGGGTCACGGTGTCGCCGATCCCGTGCACGCCGTGGGTGAGTGCCTGCACGGGCGACAGGCCGGGGAAGCCGGAGGTGAACCGCACCCGTCCACCGCCGAGTTCGAGGTCTGCCGGCCCGCGGTCGACGCTCGACACGACGGTGTTGCCCGTGACGGTGGGTGGGACGGCGGACAGGTCGAGGCGGTCGGTACCGAATCGCAGCAGCGGCGCCGGGACGTGGTCGTCGGTGCTGGCCCGGATCGCCATGGCGGGGTGCCGCGCGCGGATCCGCTGCAACGCCAGGTCGGCGGCGATCGCCGCGGCACGTTCGTGCGGGTCGCGGATCGCGCAGTGCAGGTCGACGCCGACATTGCGGTAGCTGTTGCGGGCCGTGCCCGGCGCCACCGCGACCGGCACCTCTGCGGACAGTTCGTCGACGCCGAGGAACTGCGACAGGGCGGCGCCGATCGCGGTGAGCGCGCCGACGGTGACCGTGCCGACGCGGCGCAGATCGACGGCGTCGAACACGAGTGTGCGCACCGTTCGGCGCGGTCCGGGCGCGGTGTTCACGGCGACCAGCGGCCTCCCCGGTGTGGGCTGCGGAATCGACGGGTCGGCGAGCCGACGCTGCGCCTCCACCTCCCGTCGTCCGTCGGCGATCACCCGCGGGATCGAGAAGGACAGCCGCAGGACGGCACGCGCGAGCATCCCGACGGGCGACGGGGCACGCGGCGGTGTCGTGAGTCTCGCGGTGCCCGCCAGCAGGTCGCGGGCGAGCGCCGAGGTGCGCACCCCGTCGGCGAAGGCGTGCGACATCTGCAGGACGACGACGAGGGCGGGACCGTCCCCACGCGGAGCGCCCGTGACCTGCGGGAAGACGTGTAGTCGCCACGGCGAGACGGTGACGTCGACGCGGGTCGCGACGAGACCGGACAGCGCGTCGAGCATCTGTTCGTAGCTGCCGGATTCGTGGACGACGAACCGGTCTTCTGCAGGGGTGCGCGCTGCCCAGTAGGGATAGTCGAGACCCGCGGGTACCTCGACCATCCGTACCTGCAGCTCCCCCATCACCGCGGCCCGCGACCGCAGCTCGTCGAGCACGTCGGCGAGCGGAGTCGCGGGGGCGTCGAAACAGTAGAGGGCGAACAGGTCGCCCGGGATACGGTCGCCGAGCCATTCCCGGCGCGCGTCCGACGGATGCATCTGCACGAGGTCACAGTCTGCCTGCCCCCGAGGCACGTGCGGGGCGGGTATGAATGGATCATGAGCGACGACACGACCGATCCGTACCTGTGGCTCGAGGACGTCACCGGCGAGGAACAACTCGACTGGGTGCGTGCCCGGAACGACCGAACGGTCGAGGAGTACACCCGCACCGAGAGCTTCACCGACCTCGAGTCCCGCATCCGCGAGATCCTCGACACCGACGCCCGTATCCCCTATGCGCGTCGGCGGGGCGAGTACCTCTACAACTACTGGCGGGATGCCGAGCACGTACGCGGCCTGTGGCGTCGCACGACGATGGAGCAGTACCTGCGCGACGAACCCGAATGGGACGTCCTCGTCGACCTCGACGCCGTCGCCGAGGAGGAGGGCGAGAACTGGGTGTGGTCGGGTGCCCAGGTGCTGCGGCCCGATCAGACCCGCGCGCTCATCAGCCTGTCGCGCGGCGGCGCCGATGCGAGCGTGATCCGCGAGTTCGACCTCGTCGAGCGACGATTCGTCTCGGGCCCGGACAGTTTCGAACTGCCCGAGGCGAAGACGGACATCGGGTGGATCGACGCCGACACCGTCTACGTGGGGAGCGATTTCGGCGACGGGTCGCTCACCGACTCGGGTTATCCGCGACTCGCGAAGAAATGGCGGCGCGGCACTCCGATCGAGGCGGCCGAGACGGTCTTCGAAGGTGAGCGCACCGATGTCGCCGTCTCCGCCTGGTACGACAACACTCCCGGTTACGAGCGCAGTTTCGTCGACCGCGCGATCGACTTCTACCGGGCGCAGCGTTTCGAACTCACCGAGGACGGCGAACTCGTCGAACTGGATGTTCCCGACGATGCGCGGGTCAGCGTGTACCGCGATCACCTGCTCGTGCGCACCCGCTCCGAATGGCTCGGCCATCCCGCCGGCACGCTGCTCGCCGCGAACTATCCGGCCTTCCTCGCCGGGTCGCGCGAGGTGACGGTGCTGTTCGCCCCGGACGAGCACACCTCGCTCGAGCAGTACGCGTGGACGCAGAACCACCTGCTCGTCGTCACACTGCGCGACGTGCAGACCCGCGTGCGGGTGCTCACGCCGGGCGAGGACGGTTGGTCGGACGAGGAGCTGCCCGGCATCCCCGATGCCACGTCGACCTCGATCATCGACGTCGATCCGCTCGACAGCGACGACTTCTTCCTCAACTCCAGCGGTTTCACGATCCCCGCGACCCTGCTGTCGGGGACGGTCGGCGGCCCGGTGGAGGCGATCAAGCAGGCCCCGTCGTTCTTCGACGCCGAGGGCATCACCGTCGAGCAGTTCTTCGCGACGTCCGACGACGGCACGCAGGTGCCCTATTTCGTGGTCGGCAGCAACACCGGAACCCCGTCGCCCACACTGCTGTACGGATACGGCGGGTTCGAGAACTCGATGGTGCCGGCCTACAGCGGCGGCGTCGGACGGGCGTGGCTCGAGAAGGGCTACACCTACGTCATCGCGAACATCCGTGGTGGCGGCGAGTACGGACCCACCTGGCACACGCAGGCCCTGAAGGAGAACCGGCACAAGGTCTTCGAGGACTTCGCCGCGGTCGCGAAGGATCTCGTCGCCCGTGGGATCACCACGGCCGAGCAGCTCGGCACCCAGGGCGGCAGCAACGGCGGTCTGCTCATGGGCGTGATGCTCACCCGCTATCCCGAACTGTTCGGGGCGATCGTGTGCCAGGTGCCGCTGCTCGACATGAAGCGCTACCACCTGCTGCTCGCCGGTGCGTCGTGGATGGCCGAGTACGGCGACCCCGACAACCCCGCGGAGTGGGAGTTCCTGTCGAAGTACTCGCCGTACCAGAACACCGACCCGGACGCCGACTATCCGCCGATCCTCGTCACCACGTCGACGCGCGACGACCGGGTGCATCCCGGCCATGCGCGGAAGATGGTGGCGCGGCTCGAGGAGCAGGGTCACGAGGTCCGGTACTACGAGAACATCGAGGGCGGCCACGGCGGCGCGGCGGACAACGCCCAGGCAGCGTTCAAGTCGGCGCTGACGTTCACCTTCCTGGCCGACAAGCTCGCGAACCGGTGAACTTCGGGGAGGTCGTGTGCGTTTTCGTCGAGAAAGACGCACATAACCTCCCTCATCTCGCCGGTCCGGTGGACTCGCGGACGACGAGCTGCGTCGGGAGCACGAGTTCGTCGGCCACCGCGACCCGCTCGTAGGCCTGCCGGGCGAGCATCTCGATGGCGCGTGCCCCGGCGTCCTCGGTGCGTTCGGCGAGCGTGGTGAGCGACGGCTGGCACAGGTCGGAGCCGAAGATGTTGTCGAACCCGACCACGCTCACGTGTTCCGGCACGGACACCCCGCGTTCCCGCATCCGGCGCAGTACGCCGATGGCGAGCATGTCGTTGTGGCACACCACCGCGGTGGCACCGGCCGCCACGGCGGCGTCGGCCGCGGCGGCACCGCCACCGAGCGTCGGAGAGTAGGGACCGAAGCGACGCACCGCGATGCCGTGGGCCTGCGCCGCGGCCTGCAGACCCGCCCAGCGCCGCGCTCCCGACCACGACTCGGGCGGACCGCCGAGGAACAGCAACGAGCGGTGCCCGAGCGACGCGAGATGGTCGACGATCTGCCGCGTGCCCGTCTCGTAATCGGCGACGACGCAGGAGATTCCGCGGATCGCCCGATTCACCAGGGTCACGGCGTCGAGTTCGGCGACGCGCCGCAGTTCGTCGTCGGGCATGCGGGCGGCCGCCAGGACGAAACCGTCGACGGCCGGCCCCAGCCGCCGGATGATGTGCGCTTCGGTGGTCGCGCTCTCCTGGGTGTCGGCGAGGACGAGGGTCCGGCCGGAGGCGACGGCGGCGCGTTCGGCCCCTTTGATCACGCCCGAGAAGAAGGGGTTGGTGATGTCGGGGACGAGCAGCGCCAGGGTGTTGGTGCGTCCCGATTCGAGGGCACGGGCCGCGGGGTTGGGTGCGTAGCCGAGCCGGTCTGCGACCTCGAGGATGTGGTCGCGGGTGGCGGCGTTGACGCGGCCGGGGTTGGTGAACGTGCGCGAGACCGTGGACGCCGCGACCCCCGCCTCGCGGGCCACATCGGTGATGGTGGCGCGTTTCCGGGAACGCGGAGAGGCCGACATACGGACAGTATGGCAAAAAATGGCAAACGATTGCCGTGGGCTGCGCCACACCCATAACGTCCGTGTATCCGATACTGAAGACCCACCCCCGAGGCATCCGATGACTGAAAACACCACGGTGCAGCGCACGCCCCGCAAGGCGGCCCTCGCCGCGTGGAGCGGCAGCGCACTGGAGTACTACGACCTGGCGATCTACGGCACCGCCGCTGCGCTCGTCTTCCCGAAGATCTTCTTCCCGGAGGGCAACCAGGCGGTCGCGACCGTCGCGTCGCTCGCGACCTTCGGCGTCGCCTACGTCGCGCGCCCCTTCGGTTCCGTCCTGATGGGACATATCGGCGACCGTTTCGGCCGCAAGCTGATCCTTGTGGGCACGCTGCTGCTCATGGGTGTCTCGACCTTCCTCATCGGCTGCCTGCCGACCTACGGGCAGGTCGGCATGCTCGCGCCGATCCTGCTGGTCACCTTGAGACTCCTCCAGGGCCTGTCGGCCGCGGGTGAGCAGGCCGGCGCGAATTCCATGTCGTTCGAACACGCCCCCGACGACAGACGCGGCTTCTTCACCAGCTGGACGCTGAGCGGCACGCAGGGCGGGCAGGTGCTCGCACCGCTGATGTTCCTGCCCGTGATCGCTCTCCTGTCCGAGGAGCAGCTGCAGTCGTGGGGCTGGCGTGTGCCCTTCTGGATCAGCGCCGTGATCGTGCTGGTCGGTTTCCTCATCCGCCGCAGCCTCGACGAGACCCCCGAGTTCCACGCCGAGAAGGCGCACGACGAGGCACCCAAGGCACCGCTCGCCGTGCTCTTCCGCCACCACTGGACCGGCGTCCTGCGCGTCTTCTTCGCAGCCTTCATCGCCATGGTCAACACGGCCTTCCAGGTGTTCGCCCTCAACTTCGCCACGGCCGACGAGTACGGCATCGGCATCAGCGACACCACGATGCTGTGGCTGGCGATCGTCGCCAACATCATCGCCGTGGGCACCATCCCCATGTGGGCCCTGCTGTCCGACCGCATCGGCCGCAAGCCGGTCTTCGTCACCGGCCTGATCGGCAGCGCCGTCATGGTGACGGCCTTCCTGTGGTCGATCTCCCGGGGCGACGTGCCGCTCGTGCTCGTCACCGGCATCCTGCTCGCCGGCGTGATCTACAGCATGCCGAACGCGGTGTGGCCCGCCACCTACGCCGAGTACTTCCCCACCAGCGTCCGCCTGTCGGGCATGGCGATCGGCACCCAGTTCGGCTTCGCGCTCGCCGGCTTCACCCCGGCCATCGCCGGGTCGCTCATGGACGGCAACGCCGACAACTGGTACCGCGTGGCCCTGTTCTGCGTCGGCGCCGTCGCCATCTCGCTGATCGCGGTGGCCACCGGACCGTCCGGAACCCACAAGATCCCCACCCGTGAGATCGGCCTGCTCCCCCACGATCGGAACACCGCGCCGGTCCCCGCCGGAGCGGCATCGTGAGTGTTCGTCCGACGATCGCCGTCCTCAACGGACCCAATCTCAACCTGCTCGGCACGCGTGAACCTCATCTCTACGGCACCGCGACGCTGGCGGACATCGAGAAGTCGTGCCGCCGCACCGCCGACGACCTGGGCTTCGACATCGACTTCCGGCAGAGCAACCACGAGGGCGCCCTCATCGACGCCGTCCACGAACTCCGCGAATCGGCGGCCGGTTTCGTGGTCAACGCCGCGGCCTACACGCACACCTCGGTCGCACTGCACGACGCGCTGGTGACCGTCGCGGCACCGATCGTGGAAGTGCACCTGACCAACGTCCACGCCCGCGAGGAGTTCCGGCACCACTCGTTCGTCGCTCCCGTCGCGAAGGCCGTGATCGCCGGATGCGGCCCCGACGGATACGACTTCGCCGTCCGTCACCTGGCCGCGCTCGCACTCGATACCGAGAAGAAGGAAAGCTCCCGATGACCACCGCAGCGCCCGCACGTACGTCCTTCCTGCTGGGCCTGTTCGGCGCCGGGATCGGCGGTTCGCTCACCCCGGCCATGCAGGAACGGGAAGGCTTCGCCTCGGGACTGAACCTGACCTACCGCCTCGTCGACGCCGAACGTCTCGGCTACGGCGCCGAGAACCTGGCCGAGATGCTCGACTGGACACAGCGTTTCGGCTTCGACGGGCTCAACATCACGCACCCCTTCAAGCAGGTCGTCATCCCCCTGCTCGACGAGTTGTCCGACGACGCCCACGATCTCGGAGCGGTCAACACCGTGGTGTTCCGCGACGGTCGCGCACTCGGCCGCAATACCGACTGGTCCGGCTGGGGACGTGCGTTCCGCCGCCGGCTGCCCGAGGCCGTCTCCGACCGCGCCGTGCTGGTCGGGGCCGGCGGTGCCGGTTCGGCCGTCGGGTATGCGCTGCTCGAACAGGGCTCCGCGCACGTGTCCATCGTCGACGTCGACGTCGAGAAGGCGCAGGCCTGCGCGACCCGCCTGGCCAAGCGCTTCGGCGACGACCGGGTCCGCGCGACCACCGATCTCGCCGGGGCGCTGGCCTCGGCGCAGGGTCTGGTCAACGCGACCCCCACAGGCATGACCGGCCACCCCGGGCTGCCCGTCCCCGCCGAGCTCGTCCGCGAGGACCTGTGGGTCTCCGACGTCGTGTACTTCCCGCTCGAGACCGAACTGATCCACCTCGCCCGCTCCCGCGGATGCCGCGTGGTGCCCGGTGGCGGCATGGCCGTCTTCCAGGCCGTGGGTGCCTTCGAGTACTTCACGGGCGTCGAACCCGACGCCGAACGAATGGTCCGACACTTCGAGGAGCTGACCAGCTGATGCGCCGCGGAATCGCCACCGTCTCGCTCTCCGGTGTTCTCGCCGACAAACTCGACGCGATCGCCGCTGCAGGATTCGACGGGATCGAGATCTTCGACAACGACCTGATCGCCTCGCCGCTGTCACCCGCCGAGGTGGCGAGGCGCTGCGCCGATCTCGGTCTGTCGATCGACCTGTTCCAGCCGATCCGCGACATCGAGGGCGTCGACCCGCGGCGGTTCCCCGACGTCCTGCACCGTGTCCGCCGCAAGCTCGAGGTGATGAACGAGCTCGGCGCGACGACCTTCCTGGCGTGCTCGAACGCGCTGCCGACCGCGATCGACGATCCGGGACTGTCCGCCGAACAGTTGCGCGCCGTCGGTGATCTCGCCGCCTCGCACGGGGTCACCTTCGCCTACGAGGCCCTCGCCTGGGGACGTCACGTCAACCGGGTCGGGCAGGCGTGGAATCTCGTCGAACGCGCCGACCACCCGGCCGTGACGCTGGCCGTGGACACCTTCCACATGCTCGCACGCGGCGACGACGGACGCGCCCTGGCCGGTATCCCCGGCGAACGCATCGGCTTCCTGCAGGTCGCCGACGCCCCGGTGCTCGACATGAACGTCCTCGAATGGAGCCGCCACTTCCGGTGCTTCCCGGGGCAGGGCATGCTCGACGTCTCCGGGGTGGTCGCGGCCGTGCTCGACGCCGGCTACGACGGGCCGCTCTCGCTCGAGGTCTTCAGCGACGTGGTGCGCGAAGCGGATCCGCATGTGACCGCGCGCGACGCGATGCGGTCGCTGCTGTTCCTCGAGGACCGGCTCGGTACGCGGGTCACCGGACCCGCACGCGAGAAGGTGACGGTCGCACCGCCGCTTCCGGCGCGGACCGACGCGGCGTTCGTCGAATTCGCCGACCCCGACCGCTCCGATTACCCGGCACTGCTCACCGGACTCGGATTCCACGTCGCCGGCCGGCACCGCAGCAAGCCCGTCGTGTGGTGGCGCAACGGCGGCGCGAACATCGTCCTCAACGAGGAGCCCGCGCCGGGCCCCGCCGCGACCGCGCTGGGTCTCGTCGCCCCCGACGTCGCCGCGGTGGCCGAACGCGCCGCGAGCCTGCTGTGGCCCGCGGTCGACCGCACCCGAGGGGAGGGCGAAGCAGGCCTGCCGGGCATCACCTCCCCCTCCGGACTGCACGTCTTCGTCAGCGCCGAGCCGGGGCAGCCCGACGACTGGCACAACGACTTCGTGTCCGACGATGCCGCGGGCACTTCCATGGCCGACGAGGGGTGGCTCGGTCTCGACCACGTCGACGTGACGGTCGCGGCGGACGATCTGAACCAGGAGCTGTCGTTCTTCCGCACGCTGTTCGGACTGCGGCCGGAGGACCCCGAGGAGTACATCCAGCCGCAGGGCCGCCTGCGCATCCGCGCACTGCGCGCGGAGAAGGGTGACCTGCGGGTCGCGCTGAACGTCTCCGAGACCGGTGCTGCGCCACAGCCGCACGGCGTGACCCAGCTGGCCTTCGCCACGGCCGACGTCGTCGACGCGGTACGGCACGCACGTGCGCGCGGCGTGGAGTTCCTCCGGCCGCCCGCGAACTACTACGCCGATCTCGACGCGCGGTTCGTGCTCGACCCCGACCTGCTCACCGTCCTGCAGGACAACGGACTGCTCTACGACCGCAACGACGACGGCGGCGAATTCCTGCACGCCTACACACTCCCGGTGCAGGGCGGTTTCCAGGTCGAACTCCTCGACCGGCGCGGCGGCTACACCGGATACGGCTCCCCCAACGCGCACGTCCGGCTCGCCGCTGCTGCCCGCGCAGGATCAGCGGTCTCGTAGCCAGGCCACGATCGTCGCTACGGTGTCGTCGTTGTCGCGGATCCATCCGTTGTGGCCCAGTACCCGCAGATTGTGCCACCGGGCGACGTCGGCGGAGGGCAGCTTCTCGAGCAGGTGCTGCGCCGACGCGACCGGGGTGAGGTCGTCGTCTTCGATCGTGATCGACAGGACGGGCAGCGTGAGACGCCCGACCCGTTCCTCGTAGTCGATGTCCGCACCGGCCGGTTCGAACCGGCCGGTGCGGGCCAGTCGCGCCCAGTCGGAGATCAGCACGCGTGACTGCCGGCCGAAACCGGCGACGTCGATGCGGTCGCCGGGCCAGAAACCGGCCACCGCGGCGGTCAGCGACATCGCCGTCGACCCGAGCCACAGTCCCGGTCCGCGGATGCCCGCGTGGTGGCGGTAGTAGGGCGTGCCCGAGGCGACGAGGATCAGTCCGCCGAGCCGGCCGCGGATGCGCGCGGCGTAGAGCACCCCGAGTTGGCCGCCCATGGAGTGGCCGAGAAGGTACGGCGTCGAGTCGGGGAAGCGCTCCCGCACCACCTCGAAGACAGCGGGGAAGTGCGTCGCGACGATCTCGTGGTAGCCGTAGGTGCTGTCGGGTCCGGGCCTCGGACGGCTGTCGCCCTGGCCGGCCAGTTCACAGATCGCCGCGTCGAATCCGTGCTCGGTGATCGCCTGCGCGAACGGCTCGTAGTAACCGGCCGGGATGCCGAGCCCCGGCACGATCACCACGACGGCGCGGGAGGCGTCGCGACGTGTCTCGTGCTCGTGGTCGGGTCCCGCGAAGAGGCGCACCGGGGCCGTGGTGCCCCCGGGAAGCTGGATCGGTACGGTCTCCACCGGCCCAGACTAGGCCGATCCGGACGCCGCGGGTGCCGGTTTCCCCAGTGTCCCTGCCACCCCGAGTCCGGAATTCAGGGTCGGGATGGGGGTCGTGCCCGGATGTGCTCGGGCCGGGTCGCGGCGGACGATCGAAGTGTCCGGTCCAGCACCCCTTCGGAGGAACCCATGCGTACTCTTGCCACCCGCTCCCGTCTCGCGACCGCAGCCGTCCTGTCGCTCGGCACCACCGCAGTACTGCTCGGAACAGGAACTGCCGCAGCACAACCCGCGCCCGGTGTGGTCGGCATGAGCGAGCAGGCCGCGGTCGCCGTGCTCGCCGCAGAGGGTGTGCCGTACTCGATCGTCAACCGGTCCGGTTCCGCCGGCGGCGACTGCACCGTGACCGCTCAGCGCGACCGGGGATACCGGACCGAGGTCGAGTACGAATACGACAGTGACGACAACGACTTCGATCGTGTCGAACGTCAGGTGTGGCGCGGGGTCGGCCTGACGGTCGTGTGCCGCTGACGACTCCCTGCGGTCAGTCCAGACCGAAACCGCGCTCCCGCAGAGCTTCCCGCATCTGTTCCCTGCTCCCGAGCGCGCCGGGCGACGCGAAGCGCCCGAGTACACGTTCGACCCAGCTCTCCGCCAGACCCTGATCGCGGTAGAAGCCGGAGATCTCCTCCTCGTATGCGGCGAGGCCGGCATCCCGCTCCTCGGTCGAGTACTGCTCGCGATGCAGCACCACATCCTGACCCAAGCGCGGCTTGACCTCCGACTGCACCTCAGGATCGGGACGGCCCACCACCAGCCCGACCACAGCGAAACTGTGGTCGGGCAGAGCCAGTTCTGCGGCCACGTCACGCGGATGGTTGCGGATGGCCCCGATGTAGACGGTGCCGAGACCGAGCGATTCCGCGGCGAGCACCGCATTCTGTGCGGCGAGCGCGGCATCGACCACCCCGAGCAGCGCGGACTCCACGTAGTCGACGTTGACGAGGTCCTTGTCGTGCTGCTCGGCGACCCGCGCCGCGCGGGCGAGGTCGGCCACCCACACGAGCAGCAGTGGAGCGTCACGCACCGCCGGCTGGTTGCCGGCGAGAGTCGCGATCCGGGCGAGCCGGTCGCGGTCGGTGACGGCCACGACGCTCCACAACTGCAGGTTGCTCGAGCTCGCGGCGGAGGAGGCCGCGGCCACGATCGCGCGCAGATCGTCCTCGGAGACGGCCTCGGGAAGGAACTTTCGCACGGAGCGATGCGCCAGCTGGAGAGCGATGACGTCGTTCCACGCGCCGGAACCACCGCGGCCGGCCACCTGCTCGGCGGCCCGGGTGCCGTACCTGCGGCGCAGTGCGGCGAGCTGTTCGTCCAGGACGACGTCGGTCATGGTGGGAGATCTCCTTCTGATCGGCAATACCGACGGTCGAGTCTGCCTCCTCGCGTCCCGGCCGCCGAGCATTGCCCTCAGCATGATTTCAGCGTTATCCGGGCCGGCTCGTCCGACCGACCCCGAGACGAAGATCAGGGTGAAGATCCGGGCCGTTCCCGGATGTGCCGAGACCGTTACGGCGACAGGATGAATACATGAACTTCGAGAACCAGGCCCCCCGTCCCTTCACCCGCTCCTCGTCCCAGCGCATGCTCGGTGGTGTGTGCGCCGGACTGGCCGAGTACTTCAACGTCGACCTCAACCTCGTGCGTGCAGGCGCAGTCCTCGCAGCCTTCGTCACGGGCGGCACCGCCGTGTTGCTCTACCTCGCCCTGTGGATGCTGATCCCCGAGAACTGATCCGGGTCACGGGGTCGGCCGAGACGACGACACCCCCGGCGGAGATCCGCCGGGGGTGTCGTATTCCGCTGCGAGGCAGCGGCACAGCTGTTCAGCTCAGCAGGAACTACTGGCCGAGGCCGAGAACGGCACTGCCGGTCTCGAGCAGGGTGCCGAGCAGTTCGGTGCCGCCGAGCAGTTCGAGGGCAGAGCCGATGAGTTCGATGACGTCCATGTGAATCTCCTTCGTCCGATCACATACCGGACGGGTCTCGTCCGATTGCTTTTCGCCTACCCGGAATTCCGATCGGAATTCCGTCGGGCTCGCCTCAATTTTCAACACATTCGACGTGCCTGCGCGACCCGAGAATACGCAAATCGGATGTGATGACATTCACACTTACGGAGAAGCTGGGAAGAGCTCACATATGCCCAGCTCACAGCGTCAAGGAAAGAAAACGGAACGTCCGTACCCAATTATTTCTGTTTGAATTCGATATTTCCGTTCGACCCGATTCATCCCGTTCGCCGACCGATTACGGCGAATCGACCGATCCATCGGTCGAATAACGACCGAAAGAAGATGCCCGATTCGACCGGGATCGAATCGGGCATTTCCGGGGGATCGTCCGGGACCTCTACAGTCCGACCGCCTGCGACAGAAGCGGCCACGAGTTGCGCAGATCGTCCTCCCAGTAGTCCCAGGAGTGCGTACCCGCCGGACGCAGGTCGATCCGGGCGGGGATGTCCAACTCCTCGAGTCGCTGGGCCATCCGCCGGGTGCAGTGGTGGACCGCCGCCTCGATGCTGCCGCCGACGACCACCTGCCCGACGAGCCCGATCGGGTCGTTGTTCACCGACCGCGATCCGAGCCGCTCGTACTGCCCGGGCAGACCCGAACCCGACGAGATGTACAGGTCGATACCGCGGAGCTTCTCGGCCTGGAGGTAGGGATCGTTCTCGATCCAGGCCGGATCACCGACCGGGCCCCACATGTTCTCGGGGTCGCCACCCTTGACGCGTACGACGGCCTGCACGTAGGACTGCCCCAGCGGCGTGCTCGTCTCGGCGCATCCGCTGTACGCCCCGACCGCCTCGTACAGCTCGGGAGCCATCGTGGCGAGGCCGAGCACCGACGTCCCCGACATCGACAGACCCGCAATCGCGTTGCGTCCCGACGTCCCGAACTCCGTGTCGATGACCGGCGGGAGTTCGTGCGTCAGGAAGGTCGTCCACATGTTGCGGCCGAGCGCGGGATCGTCGTTGCGCCAATCGGTGTAGTAGCTGTAGCCGCCGAGGAGCGGCGTGACGACATTGATGTTCTTGTCCGAGAAGAAGTTCTCGACGTCGGTCTGCTTCTCCCAGGTGGCGATTCCCTGCCCGCCTCCCGAGCCGTTGAGCAGGTAGAGGGTGGGGCGCGGTTCGCTCGCGTCCGCGGGCGTCCGGACCCGGAGGGGGATCACCTTGTCCATCGACGGCGAGTAGACGTTCGCGATGACGGTGCGGTCGCTCTCGCGCTCGACAGAGGTCAGCTCCCCCACCGGTCGCTGATCGTCGGCTTCCACCGGCTGCGCGAGAGCACCTCCGGGAGCCGCGAGGACCATCGACGTTCCCATCGCCACCGTGAGCAGTACCCGCCGTAACCAGGACGACCGCATATTCTCTTCCCCTCGTCGATCCGTCTGTCTGCGCACCTCGGACCGGTTGCGGATCGGTACGAACCTCCGGAACCGGATGAAGTGACACTTTCGTGACATTCATCGTCCGCGGAGCGCGTTTCGTAACGAATATGTGATCGTTCGGTACGGGAGGCCGGAACGATCGGGGAAGAGCACGAGGCCCGACCCCACCGGAGTGGGATCGGGCCTCGTGTGGCTCAGCGGCGGATCGGAAGTCCTCTCCGCCCGCAGGGGCGGATCAGAAGTCCTCTCCGCCCGCAGGGGCGGATCAGAAGTCCATGCCGCCCATGCCGCCGGTCGGGTCGCCCGCGGGAGCGGCGGCCTTCTCCGGCTTGTCGGCGACGACGGCCTCGGTCGTCAGGAACAGAGCCGCGATCGACGCAGCGTTCTGCAGCGCCGAGCGGGTGACCTTGACCGGGTCGTTGATGCCCGCTTCGAGCAGGTCCTCGTAGTCGCCGGTCGCAGCGTTGAGGCCGTGGCCGGCCTCGAGGTTGCGGACCTTCTCGGCGACGACGCCGGGCTCGAGGCCGGCGTTGAAGGCGATCTGCTTCAGCGGCGCCTCGAGAGCGACCTTGACGATGTTGGCACCCGTGGCCTCGTCGCCCTCGAGCTTGAGGTCGTCGAGAACCGGAGCGGCCTGCAGCAGGGCCACGCCACCACCGGCGACGATGCCCTCTTCGACGGCAGCCTTCGCGTTGCGGACGGCGTCCTCGATGCGGTGCTTGCGCTCCTTGAGCTCGACCTCGGTCGCGGCACCGGCCTTGATGACGGCGACGCCGCCGGCCAGCTTCGCGAGGCGCTCCTGCAGCTTCTCGCGGTCGTAGTCCGAATCCGACGCCTCGATCTCGGCGCGGATCTGGTTGACGCGACCGGCGATGGCGTCGGGATCGCCCGCGCCCTCGACGATGGTGGTCTCGTCCTTGGTGACGACGACCTTGCGGGCCTGGCCGAGCAGCTCGATGCCGGCGGTCTCGAGGGAGAGGCCGACCTCTTCGCTGACGACCTCGCCACCGGTGAGGATGGCGATGTCGGCGAGCTGGGCCTTGCGGCGGTCACCGAAGCCCGGAGCCTTGACGGCAACCGACTTGAAGGTGCCGCGGATCTTGTTGAGGACCAGGGTGGACAGAGCCTCACCCTCGACGTCCTCGGCGATGATCAGCAGCGGCTTGCCCGACTGGATGACCTTCTCGAGCAGCGGCAGCAGGTCCTTGACCGTGGAGATCTTGGAGCTGACGAGCAGGATGTAGGGATCCTCGAGCACGGCCTCCTGACGCTCTGCGTCGGTGGCGAAGTAGAGGGAGATGTAGCCCTTGTCGAAGCGCATGCCCTCGGTCAGCTCGAGCTGGAGGCCGAAGGTGTTGGACTCCTCGACGGTGATGACGCCTTCCTTGCCCACCTTGTCGATGGCCTCGGCGATGAGCTCACCGATCGCGGGGTCGCCGGCGGAGATGCCTGCGGTGGCGGCGATCTGCTCCTTGGTCTCGACCTCCTTGGCGGTGTCGAGCAGCTTGGCGGTGACGGCCTCGACGGCCTTCTCGATGCCGCGCTTCAGGCCGAGGGGGTTGGCGCCCGCAGCAACGTTGCGCAGACCCTCGCGGACGAGCGCCTGGGCGAGCACGGTAGCGGTGGTGGTGCCGTCACCCGCGACGTCGTCGGTCTTCTTGGCAACTTCCTTGACCAGCTCGGCGCCGATCTTCTCGTACGGATCCTCGAGCTCGATCTCCTTGGCGATGGACACACCATCGTTGGTGATCGTGGGGGCGCCCCACTTCTTCTCGAGAACGACGTTGCGACCCTTGGGGCCCAACGTCACCTTGACTGCGTCGGCGAGGCTGTTGAGGCCCCGCTCGAGGCCGCGACGGGCCTCTTCGTCGAACGCGATGATCTTGGCCATTGCGAAGTGATCCTCCGGGTATGGGGGTGACACCGGAGCGATCGCTCGTCGGATCGCTCCATGTACGCCTTCGGCCGGAAGCAGTGCCCGCGACGGACGACCAGGGGTGTCGAAAACCCGGTCTCACCCTACCGACCTGGCACTCACGTGTTGCGAGTGCTAAGTGCATTCTTAGCACTCGGGGGTGGCGAGTGCAAGATTACCGGCACCTGCCACCCCCGTCACGAAATCCGCGAAAGACCGACTACACGGTCGTCCGGATCATCGGTGCGGCGCTCGCTCAGCGCGGCGTCGAACCGACCCCCACGGCGCACCACTGCCCCGTCGCGGTGTTGACCGCGAACGACTGGGCTCCGACGCACGTGACGCCGGTGGTGTCGGCCGTGGCGCCCGACCCGTAGCCGGCCACCGACAGGGTCGTCGCCGGACCCTGCGCCCACGAGTGGCTCAGTCCGCCGCCGAGCGCGTAGGCGAACGAACGGCCGCCGTCACGGGCTGCACTGAGCGCCGTGCCGAAGCCCGTCGCGTGGGCTTCGGCGGCACCGGCCGACTCGGCGACCGACACCGCGGTGCCGCTGTCGGCCGCATACGCGCGAGCGAAGGCGTCCTCGGCGGTGGCGCCGCAGCTGGCGGTATCGGACACCAGGATGTCGTTGGCAGAAGGAGGCGACACACAGGTCACCGGCGCCGCTGCGGCGGTACCCCCACCGAACAGCGCAGCCGAGGCCACACCGACGGCGACGAGTACACCGGCCCGGAACGAACGGCGCGCGGTGAGAACGGATCGGAAGGAACGAATGGACAAGAACGGGCTCCTCTGCACTGGAGTGCCTCTTCGCGAAAGGCTGCGTCTGCGCGAACTGGGGAACGAGCGCCCCGCGCGAACGGGGGGCCGGCGCCCCGGCGGTAGGGTACCGATCACATGCGTCTCACGCGAGACCACGTGTCACAGACTGTCGAGGAGCCCCGGGAGATCGGCGACGGAGTCGATGACGTGGTCGGGACGATCGACCGCCAGGTCCAGGACGGATTGCCGAAACTTTCCGGTACGCACCAGGATTCCCGTCATACCGAGGCGTTGCCCCGGGACGACCTCGCCCGCGATGTCGTCGCCGACGACCACCATCCGATCCGGTTCGACACCCATCCGCTCCGACGCGACGAGGAAGCCGCGCAGCGACGGCTTGCCCACCGCCACCACCGACCGGCCGGTGAGCTCCTCGAGTCCGGCCAGGTAGACCCCGGTGTCGATGCGCAACCCGTCGGCGGCCTGCCACGCGAGAGCCCGGTGCATCGCGACCACCGGGACGTCCTCGAGCATCAGTTCGGCGACGCGACTCATCGCCCGGTGCGTGAAGGCATCCCCCGCGCCACCGAGGATCACCACTTCCGGATCGTCCTCGTCCAGCACGAGACCGTCGAGATCGGCGGCGATCTCACCCTCGTTGAGGACCCAGCAGCGCAGACCCGGATAGGTCTGCCGAACGTGGTCGACGGTGAGGGACACCGCGGTGACGATCTCGTCCGGCGAGACCTCCATCCTGAGATCGGTGAGCCGCTGCGCGATCTCGGCGCACGTCCGGGAGGTGGTGTTGGTGAGGAAGGCGCGACGGACGCCGTCGGCACGCAGTCGTGCCAGGACGTCCGCCGCGCCCGGGACGGGCTGCCACTCGGTGACGAGCACGCCCTCGATATCGAACAACACCCCGTCCACACGCGTCATGCATCGAGCCTATCCGCGGGCGTGCCCACGGCGACAGGCTCGGCTCACACGCTTCCGGCGAGACGCTCGGCGAGCAGGCGGGTGAACCGCGCCGGATCCTCCACCTCGCCACCCTCGGCGATCAGCGCCATGCCGTGGAGCAGCTCGGCGACGTCGGCGAGCGAGGCGTCGTCCGGACGCTGTTCCCGGGCCGTGCGCAGACCCGACACGAGCGGGTGATCGGGGTTGAGTTCGAGGATCCGCTTGACCCGCGGCACCGGCTGACCCGATGCCTTGTACATCCGCTCGAGCGCGGGCGACATGCTGAAGGTGTCGCCGACGATGCACGCCGGGGAGGACGTCAGGCGCGACGAGAGCCGCACGTCCTTGACCTGCTCGTCGAGGGTCTCCTTCATCCACGACAGCAGGTCGCCGAACTCCTTCTCCTTCTCCTCGCGTTCGGCTTCGGCGGCCTTCTTCTCGTCCTCGGTACCGAGGTCGACGTCGCCCTTGGCGATCGACTGGAAGCGCTTGCCCTCGAACTCAGGAACGGAGGTCACCCACATCTCGTCGACGGGATCGGTCAGGAGCAGCACCTCGATGCCCTTGTCGCGGAAGGCCTCCATGTGCGGGGAGCTCTCGAGCAGCTGCCGCGACTCGCCGGTCAGGTAGTAGATCGCGTCCTGGCCGTCCTTCATGCGCTCGACGTAACCGGCGAGCGTGGTCTGCTCCTCCTCGCTCGCCGTCGAGTCGAACGACGAGATCGCCAGCAGCGTGTCGCGGTTGTCGGTGTCGGAGATCAGGCCTTCCTTGACGACCCGGCCGAACTCGCGCCAGAACTTCGTGTACTTCTCGGGTTCCTTCGCGGCCATGTCCTTGACGGTCGCGAGGACCTTCTTCGTCAGGCGGCGGCGAATGGCCCGGATCTGCCGGTCCTGCTGCAGGATCTCACGAGAGACGTTGAGCGACAGGTCCTGTGCGTCGACCACACCCTTGACGAAACGCAGGTACTCGGGGACGAGATCCTCGCAGTCGTCCATGATGAACACGCGCTTGACGTACAGCTGCACGCCGGGGCGCCGTTCGCGGGCGAACAGGTCGAAGGGCGCGTGCTCCGGGATGAACAGCAGCGCCTGGTATTCGAAGGTGCCCTCGGCCTTGAGCGGGATGATCTCGAGCGGCTCGTCCCAGGCACGGGCGATGTGCTTGTAGAAGTCCTTGTACTCGTCCTCGGAGACCTCGTCCTTCGAGCGCGCCCACAACGCCTTCTGCGAGTTGAGGGTCTTGGTCTCGAAGGTCACCTCGTCGGTGCCGTCCTCCGACTTCGTGGTGCGCGAGACCTCCATGCGGATCGGCCACGCGATGAAATCCGAGTACTTCTTGACGATCTCCTCGAGCTTCCACTGCGAGGTGTAATCGAACAGGTGGTCCTCGGCATCCTCGGGCTTGAGGTGCAGGATCACCGAGGTGCCCTGCGGCGCGTCGTCGACCTCGGCGATCGTGTAGGTGGATTCGCCGCTGGACTCCCAGCGCGTACCGGTCTTCTCCCCGGCCTTGCGGGTGACGAGCGTGACCTTGTCGGCGACCATGAACGACGAATAGAAGCCGATACCGAACTGGCCGATCAACTCCTCGGAAGCGGCGGCGTCCTTGGCCTCGCGCAGCTTCTGCCGGAGTTCGCCGGTGCCGGACTTCGCGAGGGTGCCGATGAGATCGACGACCTCGTCGCGGTTCATGCCGATGCCGTTGTCGCGCACGGTCAGGGTGCGCGCATCCTTGTCCACCTCGAGCTCGACGTGCAGGTCGGAGGTGTCGACGTCGAGATCCTTGTTTCGGAACGACTCCAGCCGGAGCTTGTCCAGGGCGTCCGACGCGTTGGAGATCAACTCGCGCAGGAAGGTGTCCTTGTTCGAGTAGATCGAGTGGATCATCAGATCCAGCAACTGCCGCGTCTCGGCCTGGAATTCACGCTGTTCGACGTTCGTACTCATTCCGGGTTCCCTTTCCACAAGCAGAACTTCCCCGGAAATAGTAAGCCGTCCGCGAGTCCGGCCCGCTCGCGCTTCCGGGTCCATGATGGAAGTGCAGGCTTCGTCGTTCACAGGAGGTTGCGATGACGGTTCGTCGGACGGTGGTCGTCGGTGCGGGCATCGTGGGTCTGTCCACCGCGTGGTTTCTGCAGGATCGAGGCATCGAGGTCACGGTGCTCGATCGAGTCGGCGTGGCGGGTGACGCCTCGTGGGGCAACGCCGGATGGCTCGCGCCGGCACTGACCCTGCCGCTACCCGAGCCGGGGGTGCTGCGTTACGGCGTGCGCTCGATGTTCCGGCCGTCGTCGCCGGTGTACGTGCCGCCCACGACGGATGTGCGGTTGCTGCGCTTCCTCGCCGACTTCGCCCGGCACTGCACGAGACGGCAGTGGACGTCGTCGATGGAGGTCTTCGCGCGCGCCAACCGCCTCGCCCTCGATGCCTACGACGATCTCGCCCGCGGATCGGGCGACACGATCGTCACCGAGCCGACGCGGGTCGCCGATCCGTTCCTCGCGGCGTTCACCTCGGACGACGACCGTCGGCTGCTGGTGGAGGAGTTCGAGCACGCGCGTGCCGCCGGCAGCGAGATCGACTTCGACCTGCTCGACACCGACACGCTGCATTCGCTCGAACCGCTGCTGGGGGACTCGGTGCGGGTGGGTCTCCGGATCCGGGGGCAGCGGTTCATCGATCCGCCGCGGTTCGTCGCCGCGCTGGCGCACGCGGTCCGCGCCCGGGGTGCGGAGATCGTCACCGACGTCGACGTCGAGGAGGTGCGCGACACCGGTCGCGGGGTGGATGTCGTCGTGGCCGGTGGGGACTCGCGGTCGGCGGATGCGGTGGTGCTCGCGAACGGAGCGTGGCTCGGGTCGCTCGCCCGGCCGTTCGGTGTGCGCACGCAGGTCCAGGCCGGTCGCGGCTACAGCTTCAGCGTGCGACCGCCGAGCCTGCCGAAGAACCCGGTCTACTTCCCTGCCCAGCGGGTGGCGTGCACACCCCTCCAGGACCGTTTCCGGGTCGCGGGAATGATGGAGTTCCGCAGCCCCGACGCCCCGCTCGACCCGCGACGCATCCGGGCGATCGTCGACGCGACCCGTCCGCTGTTGCGCGATGTCGACTGGGACGGGCGCAGCGAGGAGTGGGTGGGCTCGCGGCCGTGCACGGCGGACGGGCTCCCGCTGATCGGCCGCACCCGTTCGGAGCGGGTCCACATCGCCGGCGGGCACGGGATGTGGGGTGTGGCGCTCGGTCCCCTCACCGGACGGCTGCTCGCCGGGTCGATGACCGGCGAGCCGGATCCGTTGCTCAGGTCGTTCGATCCGCTGCGCTGACCGGCCCGGGTTCGAGACGGTCGCGCACGCGGTCGAACCATTCGAGGACGGCCCGTTCGTAGAGGATGCCGAAATCGAGGGTCGCCGCGGCGTGCGGCGGAAGGATGTCGGCCGCTGCCTGCTGTTCGTAGGCGGCGAGCTGCTCCTCGTGTCTGCGGCGATGGTCGGCAAGCATCGAGGCGAGGCGCTCGGGCGGGAGGTGATCGCCGAAGGCGACGGTCAGCAGCAGGGGGTGGCGGATGTTCTCGTCGCCCGGTTCGCGGTCGATCCATTCGGCGAAGGCCGTGCGTCCGGCCTCGGTCAGCACGTAGGGCTTGCGGTCGCGCGGGCCCTTCTCCCCTGCCTCGATCAGTCCCCGCCGTTCCATCGCGGCCAGTTCCCGGTAGACCTGGCTCGTCGTCAGCGACCAGAACTTGCCGATGCGCGTCTGTGCGGTGGACACCAGGTCCCAGCCCGTTTTGGGGCCTTCGTGGAGAAATCCGAGCAGCGACGCGGCGGTGGCGTTGAGCGGTCGTCCGGTCATTGCCGGTTCCTTTCGCGATTCGGGTACGGAAAAGACTTGACATTCCACTGTGGCATATCCACCCTGGAATCAGGTGACATTCCATTGTGGAAGATCCCGGAGGGCACCATGGAACACACATCCACCACCGGCCCCGGTACTGCGACATCGCCGCTGCGCATCTCCGATGCCGAGCGCGAAACGATCGTGGAGGAGCTCGGGCGCCATCTCACCGCCGGACGGTTGACGATCGGCGAGTTCGACGAGCGTGTGGCCCGGGTCTACCGCGCCGTGACGCAGGACGACGCCGGCGCCGTTCTCACCGACTTGCCGTCGACACCCGTTCCCACCCCGTCCCCGCCGGCCGGCAAACCGTTCCCACGTCTGCGCCTGCCGCTCCACCAGCGCATCGAGTGGGGAGCCTGGGCCACCGTGGGATCGATCAATCTCGTGGTGTGGGCACTGGTCTCGCTCGGAACGGCCTCACTGATCTACTTCTGGCCGATCTGGGTCATCGTTCCCTGGGGCCTCGTCCTGGCGGGACGCACCGCACTCGGACTCGAAGGCGGTCCGGATCGCCGCAGGGCCGACGACCACATCCGTAACGCCCGGCGACTGCACCGCGAACACATGCGCCGCGCGGCCGTCGTCCACCGGCGTGCCGTCATGCACCGGCGTGGACTGAATCCGCACTGCGGGCGATCGAGTCGTACCTGGTACTGATGTTCCCGAGATAGTGCGGGTGCGTGAGGATGTAGGGGGCGTCGATCGAGATGCCGCGGACGACGATCTCCCCCGCCGTCTCCGGTGCCATACCGGCGTTCCCGCCCTTGATGTGGTCCACGCGCCGGACCTCGCCGCCGAGCCGGGCGGTGCTGTCGTCGAGTCCCGAACGCACCAGCCCCGGGCACAGGACCGACACCCCGACACCGTGCGGGGCGAGTTCGGCGCGTAGCGCTTCGGACATCGCGACGACGGCGGCCTTCGCTGCGCTGTACACCCCGCGGCCCGGCACACCCGCGGTCAGTCCCATGACCGAGGCGGTGTTGACGATGTGCCCACGCCCGCGTGTCCGCAGGTCACCCGCGAAGGTCGAGACGCCGTTGAACACCCCGGTGACGTCGATGTCGATGACGGTGTCGAAGACCTGAGGATCGAGGTCGGCGAAATCTGTTCCGTTGAAACCGATCCCGGCGTTGTTGACGAGGATGTCGACCGGGCCGAAGGCGTCCTCCGCCTCCTGTTTGACGCTGCGCCAGCCCTCCCGGTCGCGTACGTCGAGGACGGCTCCGCGGACGAGCCGGAAGACTCCCGTCCGGCCGGCGAGCGTGGATTCGATTGCCGCATCGTCGATGTCCGCGATCGTCACGGCCACTCCGCGGCGGGCCAGGGCGTCGGCGATACCGCGGCCGATGCCGCTCGCACCTCCGGTGACGAGCGCGTGGCGCGCCGAGGCGATGTTCATGGGGGGCTCCGTTCGTCGAGATCGGTGGTTCGTCGGGATCGGCGGTTCGCCGAAATCAGCGCGACCGGCGGATCTTCCCGAAGTCCCAGCTGCGCACGCTGCGCGGAGTGACCCGCAGCCACGCGTGACGGCCGTCCGTCGTGAACTCGTCGCGACCGGCGTACTTGCGGGCGAAGGACAGTTCGACGCCGCGCAGCAGTTCGTCCTCGACGGTGCGCGCCACGACCTCGGGGCGGGAACCGCGCGGCACGTCACCGACGCTCACCGCGGTTCCGCGCACCTCCACGCCGCGCAGATCCGTGAACTGCTCCCCACCATCGACGACGACCGCGATGCGCGGATCCTTCTGCAGGTCGGTCCAGCGGCGGCTGCGGACGACGGAGTTGAGCCACAGGAAGGCGCCGTCCCAGACGAACCACAACGGAGCGACGTGCGGGCTTCCGTCACCGCCGATCGTGGCGACGCGGCACGTCCGCTCGGCGGAGAGGAAGAGATCGATCTCCTCCTTCGTCATCGAGATCCCGGCGCCGCGCGTGCGCAGCGTGCCGTTTCCACTCATCAGTCCTCCTACCTGCACGAATCCTCGTCAAGAATTTTATTCTCTTTGATGAGAGAGATGTTCTCACCCGCCGAGTGCGAACACAACAGTCCGATGGGTCCGACCGGTCTGCGATAGTCGGGACCAGCCGTGCCCATCCCGGGCATCCCGCACGCCGGAGACGGAGCTGCCGATGTTTCTTCTCGACGACAGGCTGGTCTTCGGCGCCGGAGATCTCACCCGCGCCGCCTCGTGCGAGTTCGCACTGCTTCGCAACCTCGACTCGACGCTCGGTCGCCTCCCGCGCCCCGACACCGAACCCGATGCGATGCTCGACCGCGTCGCGGCGCTCGGCGGCCGTCACGAGCAGCGCGTCCTCGACCGGTTCCGCGCGCAGGTGGGTGCCGAGAAGGTCGTCGAGATCGCCCGACCCGAGTACACCGCGCAGGCGCTCACCGAGGCGGCGCAGGCCACCCTCGACGCCGTCCGGGCCGGCGCGCCCGTCGTCTATCAGGGCGCTTTCTTCGACACCGCATCCTTCGACACCGGCTCCTCCGACACCGCCCCCGATCCGCTCGGCATGATCGGCTTCTCCGATTTCCTCGTCCTCGAAGATGACGGCTACGCCGTCTACGACAGCAAACTCTCCCGGCACGCGAAGGTCGAGGCCCTGCTGCAGCTCGCCGCCTACGCGGACGCACTCGCGCGCACCGGGACGGCAGTCTCGTCGCACGCGCATCTCGTCCTCGGGGACGGCTCGATCGCCTCCTACCCACTGGCGGAGATCCTGCCGGTCTACCGGCACCGACGCGCCTGTCTCGAAACCCTTCTGGCGTCGCACCGCGCTGCCCCCGAGCCGGTGCGGTGGGGAGCGGGTGGGCACACCGCCTGCGGTCGCTGCGACGACTGCACCCCGGAACTGGAACGTCACCGCGACCTGCTGCTGGTCGCGGGGATGCGCAGTACCCAGCGGCTGCGGCTGATCGAGGCGGGCGTGTCGACCATCGACGACCTCGCCGCATGCGCGGCACCCGTCGACGGGATGGCCCGCCGCACCTTCGAGGTCCTGCGCGCGCAGGCACGGGCGCAGCTCGAGGAGGAGAGACGGGGCAGTCCCTACGCGGAGGTCTACGACGCCACCCCGCTCGGCATCCTGCCCGCGCCCGACGAAGGCGACATCTTCTTCGACTTCGAAGGCGACCCGCTGTGGTCCGAGGGCGGCAGTTCCGAGTGGGGACTCGAGTACCTGTTCGGCGTCGTGGAGGGACCGGCCGACGCACCGGTCTTCCGGCCCTTCTGGGCACACGACCGCGAACAGGAACGGCAGGCGCTGCTGGACTTCCTCGACTACGTCACCGACCGCCGGCGTCGCCACCCGAGGATGCACGTCTACCACTACGCCCCGTACGAGAAGACGGCGCTGCTGCGGTTGGCCGGCCGCTACGGCGTCGGCGAGGAGATCGTCGACGACCTGCTGCGCGAGGGTGTGCTCGTCGACCTGTATCCCGTGGTGCGCAACTCGATCCGGGTGGGCGCCCGGGCGTACGGGCTGAAGAAGCTCGAACCGCTCTACACCGACGTCGACGAGGCGCGCGACGGCGATGTCGTGGACGCGGGCGCCTCGATCGTCGCGTACGCCGACTACTGCGCACTGCGCGACGCCGGGCACCTCGAGGAGGCGGACCGCGAACTCGCGTCGATCGCCTCCTACAACGAGGCCGACTGCATCTCCACCCTGCGTCTGCGCGACTGGCTGCTCACCCACGCCCGCGATCACGGCATCTCCCCCACCGAGACGACCCACGACGAGGCCGCTCCCGACGCGGAGGCGCACCCCGTCGAGACGAAACTCCTCGACTACGTCGGCGGTGCGCTGGCGGGCGACCGCACCCCGGAACAGCAGGCGGCCGCACTCGTCGCCGCGGCCATGGGCTATCACCGGCGCGAGCGGAAACCATTCTGGTGGGGGCACTTCGACCGTCTGTCCACGCCGCCGGACGAGTGGGCGGACGCCCGCGACACGCTGGTCGCGGCGACGTGCACGCTCGAGACCGACTGGCACAAGGCCACGCCCCGCCAGCGACTGCTCCGGCGCCGGCTGCGCCTCGCGGGCGAGTTCGAGCCGGGCAGTACGTTGCGCGACGGCCAGGACGTCTTCCTGTTGTACGACGCTCCGGGACCGGACGGACTGCCCGACGGCGGCACCGGGACGCGCGCGTGGTCGCGCGGCGTGGTCGTCGAACGCACCACGGGGACGGACCATCCCGACGTGCTCGTCGTGGACGAATCGCTGCGGACGGACGAGGAGTACTCCGTGCTGCCGATCGCCGTCACACCCGGCGCGCCGATCTCGTCGAAGAACATCGAAGCGGCCATCGCCTCCGCCGCCGAGGCGATGTGCGACGAGTTGCCGGCTCTGCCGTCGACCGCGGCCGTGGACGTGCTGCGCCGCGTCCCGCCCCGCCTGTGCTCCGGTGCCGCGCTGCCGGCGCTCGGCGACGACGCGGCCGGCACGATCGTCACGGCCGTTCTCACCTTGGAGAATTCGTACCTGGCGGTGCAGGGCCCACCCGGCACCGGCAAGACGTACACCGGGGCCCGGGTGGTGGCGGCGCTCGTGAACGAGCACGGTTGGCGGGTCGGCGTGGTCGCGCAGTCGCATTCGGTGGTCGAGAACATGTTGGCCGGCATCGTCGCCGCGGGAGTGTCGCCGGAACGGGTCGCCAAGGCGAAATGCCAGAGCCCCGATCCGACGTGGACCGCCTTCCCGGACGCGAAGACCCTTGCGGCCCATATCGGTACCTCCACCACCGGTTACGTGGTGGGTGGAACGGCCTGGGACTTCACGAATCCGAACTGCATCGAGCCCGGCAGCCTCGACCTGCTGGTGGTCGACGAGGCCGGTCAGTTCTGCCTCGCCAACACCATCGCCGTGGCCACGGCGGCGTCGAATCTGCTGCTGCTCGGCGATCCCCGCCAACTGCCGCAGGTCTCGCAGGGCACCCACCCCGAGCCCGTGGACGAGTCCGCCCTCGGATGGCTCGCCGAAGGGCACGGGGCGTTGCCCGCCGCTCGTGGCTACTTCCTTCCGGTGACCTGGCGGATGCACCCGGATCTGTGCGCGCGGGTGTCCGAGCTGTCCTACGAGGGACGCCTGCGGTCGAAGTCCGAGATCACCACGCGTCGCGCGCTCGACGGCGTCCCGCCCGGCGTCCGGCTCGCGGAGGTCGCGCACGAGGGCAACGCGACCTGCTCGCCCGAGGAGAGCACCGAGATCGTGCGCGCCGTCGCGGCCGTGCTCGGCTCGGCGTGGACGGACGACGCCGGCTCCCCGTCGCGGCCCCTCGGCGAGGAGGACGTCCTGGTGGTCGCGCCGTACAACGCTCAGGTCACCCGCCTGCGGCAGGATCTCGCCGCCGCAGGTCTGCACCGTGTCCAGGTGGGCACCGTCGACAAGTTCCAGGGCCGCCAGGCGGCGATGGTGTTCGTGTCGATGACGGCCTCCGCCGTCGAGGACGTGCCGCGGGGCATGTCGTTCCTGTTGTCCCGCAACCGGTCGAACGTGGCCCTCTCACGCGGCAAGTGGTCGGCGGTGATCGTCCGGTCCGGCGCCCTGACCGATCACCTCCCGTCGACCCCGGACGGCCTGATCGAACTCGGGGCGTTCATGCGGCTGACCGGAGCCGACCCGACCAGGACGTGACCGCACTCACAGCGTCCGTTAGGATCGACGACGATCCTGTTACCTCAGGTATCAGATACACGGGACCCGGCCCCCGAGAAGACCCGGTCCCCCGAGCACAGGAGTACACGTGTCGAAGACCCTCGAGGCCACGATCGAGATCACCGCCTCCCCCGAGCAAGTGTGGCGCGTGGTGTCCGATCTGAAGCGGATGGGCGAGTGGAGCCCGCAGTGCCGTCGGATGATCGTGCGCGGTGGGCCGGTGTCTGCCGGCACCACCACGATCAACATCAACAAGAAGGGCCTGCTGGTGTGGCCCACGACGTCGAAGGTGATCGACTTCGAACCCGGCCGTCGCCTGAGCTTCCGGATCAACGAGAACCGGTCCATCTGGTCGTTCACCCTCGAACCCACCGCCACCGGCACGCGGGTCATCCAGCGGCGCGAGGCGCCCACCGGGACGAGCAAGGTATCGCAGACCCTGGTCAAGTATGTTCTCGGCGGCACCGAGGCGTTCGACGACGAACTGACGATGGGGATGAACGCGACTCTCGCCCGTCTCAAGAACGAGATCGAGGCGGGCGCGCGGGTCTGACCTTCCCTCCTCCGCTCACGTACGCTGGAGTGCCTGTGGACCGACAGGACCCGCCCGCGCGACGGGCGGGTCCACTGCGGTCCCGGATCACCGATCGCCAGCGATAAGAGGAGCCCGTGGCACGTAAGCCGACGCCCGCCGGAACACCCCCCACCAGCGGGGTAGCCCACATGGTCGACCTGGTCAGGCATGTCGTACCGCCCATGCATCCGGGCGGCATCCCCTTCGTCGCAGCTCCGCTCGCCGTGGCCACCCTCGGCCGCCGCAAGCCCTGGCTGCGCCGCGCCGGTCTCGCATCGGCACTGGCGTGCGCCACCTTCTTCCGGCACCCGCACCGCGTGCCGCCGAACCGCGCCGGGGTGGTCGTCGCTCCCGCCGACGGTGAGATCGCTCTCGTCGACCACGCCGTGCCGCCCGCCGAACTCGGGCTCGGCAGCGAGGAGCGCCCTCGGGTCAGCATCTTCCTGTCCGTCCTCGACGTGCACGTGCAGCGCAGCCCCGTCGGCGGCACCGTCCGCTCGGTGGTCCACACCCCGGGCAAGTTCCTCTCCGCCGATCTCGCCGACGCGAGCGAGGTCAACGAGCGCACCAGCATGCTGATCGAGACGCGCGACGGCGCCGAGGTCGCCGTCGTCCAGATCGCCGGGCTGCTGGCACGGCGCATCGTCAACGACGCGCAGATCGGCGACACCCTGCCGATCGGCGACACCTACGGCCTGATCCGCTTCGGATCCCGGGTCGACACCTACCTGCCGGTCGGGAGCACCCTGCTGGTCGAACGCGGTCAGCGCACCATCGGTGCCGAGACCGTCCTCGCTCAGCTGCCCACGGTGTCGTGAGTCCGCACACGCAGGGTTCGCGTGCGGTCGCGACCGGGCGGTCCCGCAATCGGCCCAACGTCGTCCGCCTGCTGCCGAGCGTCATCACGATCCTGGCGTTCTCCGCCGGACTGTCGGCGGTGAAGTTCGCGCTCGACGGACAACTCGGCACCGCGCTCGGCATGATCGGCGCCGCGGCCGTCCTCGACTCGCTCGACGGCCGCATCGCCCGCATGCTCGACGCGACCAGCAAGATCGGCGCCGAACTCGACTCGCTGTCGGACGCCGTCGCGTTCGGTGTCGCCCCCGCGCTCGTGCTGTACGTGACGTTGCTCGACGGCAGCCCCTTCGGCTGGATCGTCGCCCTGCTCTACGCGGTGAGCCTCGTGCTGCGACTCGCGCGCTTCAACACCCTGCTCGAGGACGACAGCGTCCCCGCCTACGCACGCGAGTACTTCGTCGGTGTGCCCGCACCGGCGGCCGCCCTCATCGCGCTCGCACCCGTCGCCGCCCACATCCAGTGGGGCGACGGCTGGTGGACCGCCTACGGGCTGGTCGCGGTGTGGATCCTCGGGACGGCCGGGCTCGCGATCAGCCGCATCCCGACCTTCGCGATGAAGTCGGCGTCCGTGCCCGCGCGACTCGCCGTGGTGCTGCTCGTGCTGGTCGCGGTGGCGGCGGCCGCGCTGGTCACCTATCCGTTCATCCTCATGCTCGTGCTGGTCGCGGTCTACCTCGCGCACATCCCCTTCGCGGTGCGTTCGCGGCGCTGGGTCGCGGCCCGACCCGAGACCTGGGACATCAAGCCCTCGGAGCGACGCGCCCTGCGCGCCCGCAACCGCGCGCAGCGTCCACGTCGTGTCGCGGCCCGGCGTGTCGCCACGTCGGCGAGATCTCAGGCGCGACTCGGGCTGCGCCGGCCGCGAGGGCGATGACATGCACGACCCGCGAGGACGCTAGTCACGTTCTAGGCTCGGCGGGGTGACGACCCCACAACTCTCACTCACCGTCCGGCTCAACACCTCCGCCGCCGACTCGCGGCGCGGTGTCGTGCGTCTGCACCCCGAGGCGCTGGCCGCGCTGGGCCTACGGGAATGGGACGCGATCGCGCTGGTGGGAGCGCGTCGCACGGCGGTCGTGGCGGGTCTCGCCCCGGCCGGCACCCCGACCGGCACGATCCTGCTCGACGACGTGGTGCTGTCGAACACGGGCCTGAAGGAGGACGCGACGGTCGTCGTCGCGCCCGTGACGGTCTACGGCGCGCGCACGGTAACGGTCACCGGCTCCACGCTCGCGCGGCAGTCGATCCCGGAGACCACCCTGCGTCAGGCGCTGCTCGGGAAGGTCCTCACCGTCGGCGACGCAGTGTCCCTGCTCCCCCGCGATCTCGGACCGGGCACGAGCAACGCCGAGACGACGCGGGCGCTGTCGCGGACGTTCGCGATCGCGTGGACCACCGAACTGCTCACCGTCTCGTCGGTCGATCCGGCCGGACCGGTGAGCGTGCAGCCGAACACCGCCGTCGTGTGGGGTGGTGGCCCGGGTGCGCTGCCGTCTTCCGTGCCGTCCGCGTCCGGATTCGTCTCGTCGGGCTTCGTCGCCTCCTCCCCCGCGACCGCCCGGCCCGAATCGGCCCCCGCCATGCCTCCGGCACCACCGGTCGAGGATCTCGTGGGTGTGCAGCCCCAGGTCGCGAAGCTCTCCGAATGGCTCACCCTCTCGCTCGACGAACCCGAACTGCTGCGCACCCTCGGCGCGTCGCCGCATCTCGGGGTGCTCGTCACCGGCCCCGCGGGCGTCGGTAAGGCGACCTTCGTGCGCTCGGTGGTTGCGGACCGGCGTCTGGTGGAGGTCGACGGGCCGGGCGTGGGTGCACTCGCCGCCGACGAGCGGTTGCGCCGGATCTCCGCGGCGGCAGAAGCGGTGCGCGGCGGTGGCGTTCTGCTGCTCACCGACGTCGATGCCGTGCTGCCCGCCGACACCGAACCCGTCGCGACGTTGATCCTCGACGAGCTGCGACGGGTGGTCGACACCGAGGGCGCGGTGCTGATCGCGACCACCGCGCATCCCGACGACGTCGACTCCCGGTTGCGCGCCCCGGAGATCTGCGACCGCGAACTGTCCCTGCCGCTGCCCGACGGCGCGACCCGCCGGGCCCTGCTCGACGTGCTGCTGCGCTCGGTGCCGTCCACCGGTCTCGACCTCGCCGCCGTCGCGGGTCGCACCCCCGGTTTCGTCGTCGCCGACCTCGCGGCGCTGTGTCGCGAAGCGGCACTGCGCGCGGCGTCGCGGGCGAACCGCGACGACGACGAACCCTCGCTCGTCCAGGACGACCTGGTCGGCGCGCTCGAGGTGATCCGTCCGCTGTCGCGGTCGGGCTCCGAGGAGCTGGCGATCGGCAGCGTGAGCCTCGACGACGTCGGCGACATGGTCGAGACGAAGCAGGCCCTCACCGAAGCCGTCCTGTGGCCGCTGCAGCATCCCGATTCGTTCGAGCGTCTCGGCGTCGACCCGCCGCGCGGTGTGCTGCTGTACGGCCCGCCCGGTTGCGGCAAGACCTATCTCGTCCGCGCTCTCGCCGGCACGGGGCGCCTGAGCGTCCACGCCGTCAAGGGCGCCGAGCTGATGGACAAGTGGGTCGGTGCGTCGGAGAAGGCGGTGCGCGAGTTGTTCGAGCGTGCCCGCAACTCGGCACCGGCGCTGGTGTTCCTCGACGAGATCGATGCGCTCGCACCGCGCCGCGGGCAGAGCTCCGATTCCGGGGTGTCCGACCGGGTCGTCGCGTCGCTGCTCACCGAACTCGACGGTGTCGAGCCGCTGCGCGACGTCGTGGTGGTGGGAGCGACCAACCGGCCCGATCTCATCGATCCGGCACTGCTGCGCCCCGGTCGGCTCGAACGTCTCGTGTTCGTGCCGCCGCCGGACGCCGAGGCCCGGGCCGCGATCCTGAAGACCGCGGGTCGATCGGTACCGCTCGACGACGACGTCGACCTCGACGAGCTGGCCGCCGGACTCGACGGCTACTCGGCCGCGGACTGCTCGGCGCTGCTGCGCGAGGCCGCGCTCGCGGCGATGCGGCGCAACGTCGACGCCGCCGTGGTGACCGCGGAGGACGTCGCGGTGGCCCGGGAGAAGGTGCGGCCCTCGCTCGATCCCGCGCAGGTCGCTCATCTGCAGGCCTACGCGGAGGGCCGTTGAGATGGCCGTGACCACCGCGGTCCGCGTCGCCGGACCGGCAGCCGTCCTCGCGGCCTTCCTCGCCGCCGGGGTCGCGATCCTCGTCCCGGCCGCGGGCGAATCCGTCCTTCCCGAGGGTGCGCGCAGCGAATGGGCGCCCGTGGTCACCGCCGCGCTCGCCGTTCTCTCGGCGGCCGGACTGCAGCGGACCGGCTCCCGACGTACCGCCTGGATGCTGGCCGCCGCCTCTATCGTGGTCCTCGGTTCGATCCGCTATCTCGTTCCCGCCGGCATCTCGGCCGACAGCCTGACGGTCGTCGGATGGATGATCGCCGCGATCACCGGTGTGCTGCTCGGGGCGGCGACCGCGGGCTCGTGGGGTTCGGCGACCGGCCAGTGGGCCCTGATCGCCGGTGGCTGGGCGGCCTTCCTCACCGCCGCGGCCGTCGGTTCCGAGGTCCCCGTCGCGGCCGTGCGCTGGACGGTTCCCCAGTGGGTGCTGGCCTTCGCACTCGTGGCAACGGTCGCCGCCGCGCTGACGGTGCCCGCCGGGATGCGCGTGCAGCGGGCCGATCCGCGGTTGCTCGCGATCATGGTGACCGCCGCGGTGGTGCTCTCGGTGGGCTACCGACTGCTGGGCGAGTTCGTGGGTTCCCGCGCGAGCGACACGGGTGTGCTCCTGTGGCTGGTCGCCGGTGGGGCACTCGCGGTCGCGGTCGTCGGCGCCGAGATCGTCGCGCGCCTCGTCCCGCCCGGCGACGACCGGTTCGTCCTCGCGGTCACCGGAGCCGTGGCCGCGGCGTATCCGGTCCTTGTCGAGTTGTGGTCGGGTATGCAGTCGGCGACCGTGCCGTGGTGGGTGCTGCTCGTCGCGGTGGCCGCCGTGGTCGCCGGGGTGCGGCTCTCCCCCTACATGCCGTACGCGCTTCCCGGGTTGGTGCTCGCCGCGTCGATCTCGGCGGCGACGGTGTGGTGGCCGGCGGAAATCGGCGAGGGCATCCCTCTCGCGGTGCGGGTCGCGCTCGTCGCCCTGGGCACCGGTCTCGCGCTCGGGGCATCGTTGCCGGGATCGGCGTCCGTCGCGGCTCTCGGCCTGGCGCTGCCGGTGCCGGCGACGGCCGTCGTCGGGGCGGTGTGGATGCTCCCGGCGGACGCGCAGTGGTCGGCGCTCGCACTGTTCGCCGTCGCCGTGATCTGTGCGTGGCAGGTGCGCTAGCGCTCTCACCTCCCCGATTCGCAAGCGTGCGAAGACAACCGTTAGGATAGGCACAATCCGTTTTGCCCGATGACGGCGAGCGGCGTGCATGTCGGGGCGATCCCCGTTTCGGCGGTGTGCCGTCCGCTGTGACGACAGCGAGTCCCACGGCCCGCAGTCAGTTTCACCCCGCCGACAGGCCCGACCCCGACGGAGTGCCTTTTGATCGCCATACTCGTTGCCCATGCGGTCGCTGCTCTTCTGGCGCCGTTTCTGGTCAGAGTCATGGGGAGAAATGCATTCCTGCCGCTCGCGCTGGTGCCCCTCACAAGTCTCGGCTGGGTCGTCACCAACTGGGGAACCGATCAGAAACTACAGATCGCGTGGGCCTCGACGCTGTCGATGAATTTCGACCTGCGCTTCGACACGCTTGCGGCGATCATGTGCGTGCTCGTCCTGGGCATCGGCTCGTTGATCCTGCTCTATTGTTCGCGCTATTTCGAGGACGACGAGCCCCGCCTGGGCGTGTTCGCCGCCGAGATGGTCGCCTTCGCGGGCGCCATGTTCGGTCTGGTGGTCAGCGACAACATGTTGCTGCTCTACATCTTCTGGGAACTGACGACCGTCCTGTCGTTCCTGCTCGTCGGGCATTACGCCGAACGCGCCTCGAGTCGGCGTGCCGCCACCCAGGCCCTGCTCGTCACCACGGCCGGTGGTCTGGCGATGCTGGTCGGCATCATCATCCTCGGCGAGATGGTCGGCAGCTACAACCTGTCCGACGTCGTCGCGGCGGCACCTCACGGCTGGCTCGCCGGTGTCGCCGTGGTGCTCGTACTCGTCGGCGCACTGTCGAAGTCCGCCGTGGTCCCGCTGCACTTCTGGCTGCCCGGTGCGATGGCCGCCCCCACCCCGGTGTCCGGATATCTCCACGCCGCGGCGATGGTCAAGGCCGGCATCTACCTCGTGGCCCGGCTCGCCCCCGGCTTCGCGGACAGCGCCGCGTGGCGGCCGATCGTCATCGGTCTCGGTCTCGCGTCGATGATCCTCGCCGGCTGGCGAGCGTTCCGCGCCTTCGACCTCAAACTCATCCTGGCCTTCGGCACCGTCAGTCAGCTCGGTTTCCTCACAGCGCTGGTGGGCACGGGCAGCCGGGAAGCAGCCCTGGCGGGCCTGGCGATGGTGATCGCCCACGCCCTGTTCAAGGCATGCCTGTTCATGGTGGTCGGCATCATCGACCACTCCACGGGCACCCGCGACATTCGCAAGCTCGCGCACCTCGGCTCCGCCGCGCCCTATCTGATGGTGATCGCGATACTCGCGGCGGCGAGCATGGCCGGTCTGCCGCCGTTCATCGGGTTCGTCGCGAAGGAAGCAGCACTCGAGTCGTCGCTGGTGGCCGAGGTGCTGCCCGAGTGGGCGCGGATCGCCATGACCGCGGGCATCGTGGTGGGGTCGATCCTCACCCTCGCGTACAGCATCCGGTTCATCTGGGGTGCGTTCGGTCGCAAGCAGCTCAAACGTCCGAGCCCCGCGGTGCAGAACCTGCACGCGCCCGGCCCGCTGCTGCTCACCGCCCCGAGCGTTCTCGCGTTCGCCGGTCTCGCCGCGGGCTTCGCGAGCTCGTGGATCGACCACCTGATCGCCCCCTACGCCGACGAGCTGCCCACCGAACTCGACAAGCCCTACCACCTGGCGTTGTGGCACGGATTCACTCTGCCGCTCGCTCTGACCGGCGTGGTGATCGTGGGCGGCACGGCCCTGTTCCTCGCGCACCGCACCATCGCGCGCCTGCGCTTCGAGCACCCGCCGCTCGGCAACGCCGACCGGATGTACGACGCGACCCTCCAGGGCATGGACACCCTGTCCCTGCGCCTGACCGGTTTTCTGCAGCGCGGTTCGCTCCCCCTGACCCAGGCGACGATCCTCATCACCCTGGTGGCGCTCCCGACGGTGCTGATGTTCTTCTTCGGGCTGAGCACGATGCCGTCGACGCGCGCATGGGACTCGATCTGGCAGCTCGGGGTGGGGCTGATCATGATGGCCGCCGCGGTCACCGCGACGGTCCTGCGCAATCGCCTCGGCGGTGTGCTGGTCGTGGGCGTGACGGGTTACGGGCTCGGTGTGCTGTTCGCCCTCCAGGGAGCTCCCGACCTCGCGCTCACCCAGTTCCTCGTCGAGACCGTCACCCTCGTGATGTTCGTACTGGTCCTGCGCAAGCTGCCCGCCGAGACCGACCCGGCCGCGGTGATGGGCAGCAAGTTCGCCCGCGCGATGCTCGGCATCGCCGTGGGCGCGGTGGTCGTCGGGATCGGCGCCTACGCCGTCGCGGCACGCACCACCGATCCGATCTCGCTGCTACTGCCCGACGCCGCCTACTACGGCGGTGACGGCAAGAACATCGTCAACGTCCTGCTCGTCGACATCCGCGCCTGGGACACGATGGGCGAGATCTCGGTACTGCTGGTCGCTGCGACCGGCGTGGCCAGCCTGGTCTTCCGCACCCGCCGCTTCGGCACCGCCCCACGTGTGGCGGACGCACCCGCGGCGCAGCTCGACGCGGTCTCCGCCAGCAACGAGACGACCTGGCTGCTCGGCGGCGATCTCATCGATCCGCGCTACCGATCGCTGGTCCTCGAGGTCACCACACGACTGGTCTTCCCCACCATGATGATCCTGTCGGTGTACTTCTTCTTCTCCGGGCACAACGCGCCCGGTGGCGGTTTCGCGGGCGGTCTCGTCGCCGGTCTCGCGCTGGTGTTGAGGTACCTGGCCGGCGGACGCTACGAGCTCGGAGAGGCGGTTCCCATCGACGCCGGCAAGATCCTCGGCCTCGGACTCACCTTCGCCGCGGGCACCGCACTGGTGTCGATGTTCCTCGGCGCCCCGGCCCTGTCGTCGGCGACCCTCGAGCTCACGCTGCCGCTGCTCGGCGACATCAAGCTCGTGACCGCACTGTTCTTCGACCTCGGTGTGTACCTCATCGTGGTCGGCCTGATCCTGGACGTGCTGCGCAGCCTCGGTGCTCGCCTCGACGCCGAGACCGTGGGTGAGGGCCGATGACCGCGAACATCACGCTCCTCGCCGTCGTCGGCGTGCTCGTCGCGGCCGGTGTGTACCTGTTGCTCGAACGCAGCATCATCAAGATGCTGCTGGGGCTGCTGCTGGCCGGCAACGGCATCAACCTGTTGCTGCTGACCCTCGGCGGTCCCGCAGGTCATGCACCCATCGTCGGTGTGGAGAGCGACATCGAGCCGGACATGGCCGATCCCCTCGCGCAGGCGATGATCCTCACCGCGATCGTCATCACGATGGGTGTGGCGGCGTTCGTGCTGGCACTGACCTACCGCTCCTACACCTACCGCGCACGGGACGAGATCGAGAACGACCCCGAGGACACCCTCGTGTCGCAGCGGCGCAGTCTCGCCGACCTGCCGTCACGAGACCGCTCCGACGACCCGCTCACCGGTATCCCCAGCAAGAGCGGCGATGCCTTCGACGCCGCGGGCAACCCGATCCCGCTCGACCAGCTCAAGAACATCGAGGACCTCGAGGCGTACGAGGATCTGCACGACGGCGACTTCGACGACCCGACCGACTCGGCCTACACGCAGAACCAGGGCGGGACGGACGAGCCCGGTAGCGCCGACGCTGCCGAGGACGCCGACGAAGCCGTCCGTGCCGGTGAGGTCGACGAGGCCGTCCGTGCGGACGATCCCGACCCCGAGGCCCCCGACCCTGCCGAGGGCGAGCGGACCGGAGACGACGAGAAGAACGGGAAGGAGGATCGCCGATGAACCTGAGCGTCGCGAACCTCGTTCCCCTCCCCGTCCTCATCCCGTTGCTCGCCGCAGCCGCGACCCTGATCGTCGGCCGCCGTCCGCGCGTTCAGCGGTGGATCACCGTCTTCGCGCTGGTCGCCTCGCTCGTCGTGTGTGTGGCGCTGCTGTACTACGCAGACGCCGACGGCATCGCGGTACTGCAGATCGGTGGGTGGGAGGCGCCGATCGGCATCTCGCTGGTCGTCGACCGATTGTCGGCGTTGATGCTGGTCGTCTCGGCGATCGTGCTGCTGTCGGTGATGTTGTACGCGGTCGGTCAGGGTATCCACGACGGCAACGAGCAGCAGCCCGTCTCGATCTTCCTGCCGACCTATCTCGCGCTCACCGCGGGCGTCAACATCGCCTTCCTCGCAGGCGACCTGTTCAACCTCTTCGTCGGCTTCGAGGTGCTCCTCGCCGCCTCGTTCGTCCTGCTGACCCTGGGCGCGAGCGCCGACCGCGTCCGCGCGGGCGTCTCGTACGTCATGGTCTCGATGGTGTCCTCGCTGGTCTTCCTCGTGGGCATCGCCTTCGCCTACGCCGCCACGGGCACCTTGAACCTCGCCCAGATGGCACTGCGGATGGACGAGATCTCACCGGGCACCCGGGCCGCGATCTTCGGTGTGCTGCTCGTGGCCTTCGGTATCAAGGCCGCGGTCTTCCCGCTGTCGTCGTGGCTTCCCGACTCCTACCCCACCGCGCCCGCGCCGGTCACGGCCGTCTTCGCCGGCCTGCTGACCAAGGTCGGTGTGTACGCGATCATCCGGGCGCACACCCTGCTGTTCCCGGGCGGCGAACTCGACGACGTCCTGCTCGTCGCAGGTCTGCTCACGATGATCATCGGCATCCTCGGCGCGATCGCGCAGAACGACATCAAGCGTCTGCTGTCGTTCACGCTCGTCAGCCACATCGGCTACATGATCTTCGGCGTCGCGCTGTCGTCGCAGACCGGTCTCGCGGGCGCCGTCTACTACGTCGGCCACCACATCCTCGTGCAGACCACCCTCTTCCTCGTGGTGGGTCTCATCGAACGCCAGGCCGGGTCGGCCTCGCTGCGACGCCTCGGCAGCCTCGCGCTCATGTCCCCGCTGCTGGCGGTCCTGTTCCTCATCCCGGCGCTCAACCTGGGCGGTATCCCGCCGTTCTCCGGATTCATCGGCAAGGTCGCCCTGCTGCAGGCCGGCGCGGAGGACGGTTCGGTCCTCGCCTGGGTCCTCGTCGCCGGTGGTGTCCTGACCAGCCTCCTGACGCTGTACGTCGTGGCGCGTATCTGGACGAAGGCATTCTGGCGGGCACGCGCCGACGCCCCCGAAGGCGACCTCGCCGACATCGGCCCCTCGGCGCTGATCGACGAATCCGCCACCGACATCTCCTTCGAGGAACGCCCGGACGTCGGCCGGATGCCGGCGGCGATGCTCGTCCCCACGGTCTGGCTCGTCGCGATCGGTGTGTCGTTGACGGTCTTCGCCGGTCCCCTGCTCGACATCAGCAACCGTGCCGCGGAGAACCTGCGCGACCGCACGGTGTACATCGAGGCCGTGCTGGGGGGTGAGCAGGAATGATGAAACGTGCCAATGTCCTGCGGCTGTTCGTTCTGGGATGGACGACCCTGGTGTGGGTGCTGCTGTGGGGCACCTTCAGCATCGCCAACATTCTCGGCGGCATGGCCGTCTCGCTCGTCGTCATGTTCGTGCTGCCGCTGCCGCGTGTGCCCGTCGAAGGTCGCCTGCACGTGTGGTCTGCGATGCGACTCGGTGCGGTGATCTTCGGCGAGACCATCCGCTCGACGATCAACGTGGCGTGGCTCGCGATCCGGCCTTCCCCGCCGCCGGTCACCGGCGTGCTGCGCTGCCGGCTCACCATCAAGTCCGACCTGGTGCTGACACTGTGGACGGACATCATGAACAACATCCCGGGCACCATGGTGCTCGAGATCGACCAGGTGCGGCGGATCATGTACGTGCACGTCCTCGACGTGAGTACCGACAAGGCCGTGGCCGACTTCTACCGTTCCGCCCGCCTCATCGAGCGCCTTCTCATCCGGACGTTCGAACGCGAGTCGGAATGGCAGGCCAGCCCCTGGCGCAGCGGAACGGAGGAACTGACGTGACCGTGACACTGGCGATCGCGGGGGCACTGTTGTTCGTCTCCGCGGTCCTGATCACCTACCGCGTGATCGCGGGTCCCAACTCCCTCGACCGGCTCGTCGGCGTGGATGCCCTGCTCGCGCTCGGCATCTGCGGCATCGCGATCTGGGCGGTGTACACACGCGACACATCGGTGCTGCCCGCCACCGTGGCGCTGGCCCTGGTCGGCTTCATCGGATCGGTGTCCGTGGCTCGATTCCGGGTGCGTGACGAAGGATGACGACGATCATCGACACCTTCGCCCACATCCTGATCCTCATCGGGGCGGTCATCTCGCTGACCGCCGCGATCGGCGTGGTGCGTTTCCGCGACACCCTGTCGCGCATGCACCCTGCCACGAAGCCCCAGGTGGTGGGTCTGTTGTTCGTGCTGGGCGGTTCCATGATCATCCTGCGTAGTTCGGTCGATATCTGGATGATGGCCCTGGCGGGCATGTTCATGGTGCTCACCGCCCCCGTGATCGCCCACCGGGTCGGCCGCGTCGCCTACCGGGAGCAGCTCGGTCGCGACGGTCTGCTCGACGAGGACGCTCCCGGCGGTGCCTGACAACCGATGAGGGCCTGACGGCCGGGACGTCCTCGGCCGATCACTCCTTCAGTTCCTGCACGAGCGAGTCCACCACCGCGACGAGATCGCCGTCCGTCCGTTCCGCGAGCCGCCGCTGACGCTGATAGGACGCTCCCCGCACCGGGATGTCCGCGACCCGCGCGAGTTCGTCGGCGCAGCCGAGCCGCACCGCGGTGGGCATGATCTGCTCGAGCAGATCGTTCAGGTCGTCGGTGACCAGCCGCTCGGTGCACACCGGGTCGAGGATGACCTCCGCGTCGAGTCCGTAGCGCGCCGCACGCCACTTGTTCTCCTTGACGTGCCACGGCTGCAGCACGGGCAGTTCCTCGCCCCGTTCGAGACATTCGTCGAAGTAGACGACGAGCGAATGCACGAACGCGACGAGGGCGGCCAGTTCTGCGCGGTTGGTGATGCCGTCGAAGACCCGGACCTCGAGGGTGCCCCATTTCGGCGCCGGCCGGATGTCCCAGTGCATGCCCCCGGGGTGGCTGATGACTCCGGACTTGAGCTGGTCGGCGATGAACTCCGCGTACTGCGGCCAGTCGGCGAAGTGATAGGGCAGACCGGCGGTCGGCAACTGCTGGAACATCAGCGCGCGGTTGCTCGCGTAGCCCGTGTCGTAGCCCGCCCAGATCGGCGACGAGGCCGACAACGCGAGCATGTGGGGATACTTCACGAGCATGGCGTTGAGGATCGGGATGACCTTCTCCGCCGAAGAGATCCCCACATGGACGTGCACTCCCCAGATGAGCATCTGCCGTCCCCACCAGCGGGTGCGGTTGATCATCTCGTCGTAGTCCGGGGAAGGCGTGACGGTCTGGTCGGTCCACTGCGCGAACGGGTGGGTACCGGCGCACATCAGGTCCACGCCGTTCGGGTCGGCGGCACGTCGCAGCAGCGACAGCGACTCGGACAGGTCGTCGACCGCCTCGGCGACCGTGTCGTGGACGCCGGTGACGAGTTCGACGGTGTTGCGCAGGAACTCCTTGGTCAACCGCGGGGTCTCCCCCGCGATCTCCTTCACCCTGTCGAAGACGACCGCCGCGCTGTTCGAGAGATCGCGGGTGGTCTTGTCCACCAGAGCGATCTCCCATTCCACGCCGATCGTGGGACGGGGTGATCCCGGAAACGCGACTGCCACGTCTCGATCCAACCACAGGGCCCCGCCGACGGATGTCCGTCTGCGGGGCCCTGTGTCGGGAATTACCTGCGAGATCGAGTCTCAGGAGATTCGGACTCCGGTCACTCGATGACGCCGCACGCGAGGCGTGCGCCGAGGTTGTCCTGGTGCACGACCACCGAAGTGCCGTCCTCACCCTCGAGGTCCTCGAGGCCGAAGGCCGAGGTGGTGACGGTGGCGGTGGCGGTGCCGTCCTCACGGACGACGAGCGAAACCAGGTCGCCGCTCTCCGGGACGGAGGTGTTGCCACCGGCCTGCAGGTGGGCGCCGGCGGACAGGAACGCTCCGGGCTCGCCACCGTCCGGAGCGGTGGACTCGGCCTCGCAACGGCCGAACTCGTGGATGTGGACACCGTGGTAGCCGGGCTCGAGACCCTCGACGTCGACGGTCACCTCGATGTTGCCGCCGTTCTCGGCGAACGACACGGTGCCGGCCGACTCGCCGTCGACCGTGGTGAGCTCGGCGGTGAGCGCAGCAGCGGTGGCGGAGCCACCGGCGTGCGACTCGCTGCCGCCCTCGGTGCCGTGGTCGTCGCCGTGGGCCTCGGAAGCGGGTGCGGCGGATCCCGTCCACACCGGCGGCGTCGTCCCCGGCTCGGTGCTCGCCTCCTCGCTGTTCGAGCACGCAGTCAGGCCCACCGCGGCGATCGCGACGATCGGGGCCAGAGCACGCCAGGACATGCGACGGGTGGAACTGGAGACCATCAAACCGCTCCTTCGAAGTGCCGAAAAGTCACCCGATCATAACCGGGCGTCTCCGGCACCCACCCGGTGGCGGACCGACACGGTTCCGGCGCTACGGCGAAGTGACGATGACGATCACTCCGGGGGCGGCATTGCGGATGCCCTCGAAGCGCGGTTGCGCGGTGACCCCGAGCGACTCCGCGACGGCCGTCGCGGTCTGCTGCTCGCCGGGCGACGTCCCGTAGAACACCGAGGTCTGCGGCAGTAGGCCCTCGCTGTAGTTGCCGGTTTCGGTGATGGTGAAGCCCTCGTCCTCGAGGTAGGTGGCGGTCTGCGCGGCCAGGCCCGCGATCTCGGAGTTGTTGAACACGCGGACCGGTGCCGTCGCGGCGGCCGAGGTGTCGGAGGCGAAGGAGGTTCCGCTCGCCACGGGCAGGGAGGGAACCGAGGACGCGGCCGCGGTGGTGGTCGCGCCGGTTCCGGCGGCGGACGTGCCCCCGTTCGCGGCAGCGGGCGCGGGCACGTTGGGCACCGCGGCCGAGCGCGGCGACGGTGCGCTCGGCGCTGCGGCGGTCGTCGTGGTGGGTGCCGCCGTGGGAGCGGGTTCGTCGTCGGAATCACCGAGCGAAGCGAAACCCAGACCTGCGAACAGGATGCCCAGGGAGATCAGGACCATCGCGAACGCACGCAGAGGCGGTCCCGAGGGTGCGGGCGCGCGGCTGGGGATCTCGGGGGTTCTGCTCACGACCTCGACCATAGTTGCCCGAGCACACGCAGCGCTGCCGACCGGCCGCGCGTGTCGACATTGCAGTATCCGGCCCGGAAGCCGCCCGTCTAGCGGGTGTCGAAACCGAGCCGGCGGGCCGCGCGGGCCTTCTGACGGCTCGCACGCAACCGCCGCAGCCGCTTGACCAGCATCGGATCGGCGGCGAGCGCCTCGGGACGATCCACCAGAGCATTGAGCACCTGGTAGTAGCGGGTGGCGGAGAGACCGAAGAGTTCCTTGATGGCGTCCTCCTTGGCACCGGCGTACTTCCACCACTGCCGTTCGAACGCCAGGATGTCGAGATCGCGACGGCTCAGGCCGTTCGCCTCGTCGCCGGTGGGCTCCTGCGCGGATGCGCCGTCGCCCTGCGGGGACACGAGATCGGACCGGTCGTTGCCGTGCGCTGCTGCGCCGTCCATTTCCCTCCTCGACTGGCTGGATCACACCGTGACGAAGAGTCCTTGCGTCTCGGCGGAAGTCATTCAATCACGGGGTGGGGACACATACCGGTTCGAGAACGCCGCGAGTCGATCCCATTATCCTGTGTCACCATGGCCATTCTTCCCATCGTCATCGTCGGCGACCCCGTCCTGCACAACCCGACCCGGCCGGTGACCGAGTCACCCGCCGAACTCGCTCAGCTGATCGCCGACATGTTCGAGACGATGGACGCGGCCAACGGCGTCGGCCTCGCCGCCAACCAGGTCGGTGTCGACAAGCGGCTGTTCGTCTACGACTGCCCCGACCGCGACGAGTCCGGCAAGGTCGCGCGCCGGCGTGGCGTCGTCGTCAACCCGATCCTCGAGACCTCGGAAATCCCCGAGACGATGCCCGACCCCGAGGACGATCTCGAGGGCTGCCTGTCCGTGCCCGGCGAGAACTTCCCCACCGGTCGCGCCGACTGGGCGAAGGTCACCGGTACCGACGAGAACGGTGAGCCCGTCGAGATCGAGGGCCACGGATTCTTCGCTCGCATGCTGCAGCACGAGGTCGGGCACCTCGACGGCTTCCTGTACGTCGACGTCCTGATCGGGCGCAACGCCCGCGCCGCGAAGAAGACCATCAAGCGTGCCGGCTGGGGTGTCCCGGGTCTGACCTGGCTCCCCGGTTCGGTGGAGGACCCGTTCGGCCACGACGACGAGGACGACTGACGAGGCGACCGGCGAACCGTCGATGACGACCGACCGTCCGGCCCCCTCCGTACCCCTCGGCACCCGGGTGGTGCTGCGGTACCGCCTGCCCGCCGGCTACAGCCACCCGATGACCGACGTCATCGGTGAACTCGTCTCCGTCGAACCGGTGGTCTCGGTGCGCACCGCCGACGGTCGTGTCGTCCAGGTGTCCCCCACCTCGGTCGTCGCGCTCAAGCCGATCGCGGCGCGGCCGATCCGCGTCTCGGAGATCCGCGCGCTCGAGCACGCCGCCGCCGCGGGGTGGCCCGGTCTCGAATCGGCCTGGGTGGACGGCTGGCTCGTGCGCGCCGGGCACGGTTTCACCCGGCGCGCCAATTCGGCGACGCCGCTGGGTGAACGCGGCACCGTGGCCGACCCCGCCGATCCGGCCGTCCGCGCCCGGCTCCGCGAATGGTTCGCGGCGCGCGGACTGCCGCTGCGACTGCTGGTACCCGATCGCCTCGCCCGGGTCCCCGAGGGGTGGCCGACCTCGGAGCCGGTACTCGTGATGGGCGCCGACCTCGCGAACGTCCCCTTGCCGCCGGAGCTCACCCCCGTCACGATCACCGACCGGCCGGACGCCGACTGGATGTCGCTCCACCGCGCCGACGCCGACCCGCTGCTCGCGCAGGACGTGCTCGGCTCGGTGGCCGCGGGGATCCTCGGGTTCGGCCGCATCGGAGCACCCGGGCAGCCGCCCCTCGCGATCTGCCGCGCGGCGATCACCGACGCGCCGGACGGACGCCGCTGGGTGGGTCTGTCGACCGTCGAGGTCGCTCCCGAACACCGGCGTCGCGGACTCGGCACACTCGTGTGCGGCGCCCTGCTGCGCTGGGCACGCGAGCAAGGCGCGACCCACGCATATCTGCAGGTCGAGGAGTCGAACACCGCGGCGCGCGCCCTGTATCGCGAACTCGGCTTCGTCGACCACCACCGCTACCGGTACGCCTCCGAACCCGTCGGATAGGTCGCCTACAGTGGGCGTGTGCGCCTTGCTACCTGGAATGTGAACTCCGTCCGTGCCCGTACCGACCGCATCCTCGACTGGTTGCAGCGAACCGACACGGATGTGCTCGCGATGCAGGAAACCAAGTGCAAGGACGAGCAGTTCCCGTACGAACGCTTCGAGGAACTCGGCTACCGCGTCGCGCACGTCGGACTGAGCCAGTGGAACGGTGTGGCCATCGCGTCGCGCGTGGGCCTCGACGACGTGCAGATCGGCTTCGAGGACCAGCCCGGTTTCTCCAAGGACCCGGAGGTCGATCCGGCGCTCGAAGCGCGGGCGATCGGCGCGACGTGCGCGGGTGTGCGCGTGTGGAGCCTGTACGTCCCCAACGGCCGCGATCTGAACGACCCGCACTACACCTACAAGCTCGACTGGCTCGCCAAGTTGCGCGCCGACGCGCACGCGTGGGCCACCGCAGCGCCCGAGCAGCCCATCGCGCTGGTCGGCGACTGGAACGTCGCCCCCACCGACGACGACGTGTGGGATCCGGCCTTCTTCGAGGGCAAGACGCACACTTCGCAGCCCGAGCGCGACGCCTTCCACGCGTTCGCCGAGGTCGGCTACACCGACGTCGTCCGTCCGTACGCGCCCGGCCCCGGGGTGTACACCTACTGGGACTACACCCAGCTGCGCTTCCCCAAGAAGCAGGGCATGCGGATCGACTTCGTCCTCGGATCACCGGCCTTCGCGGCACGGGTGACGGGCGCCGAGATCGACCGCAACGAACGCAAGGGCAAGGGCGCGAGCGACCACGCACCGGTCATCGTCGACCTCGACCTCTGAGCGGATTCGATCGCTGAGCGGATTCCTGGCCGGGTGAACCGCCCGCGCAGGCATCAGGCCTTGCGGGCGGGCACCTTGCGCTGCGGTTGCCTGCGCCGATTCTCCTTGCGCTGGGGTTCCGTGCGCTGAGCTTCCGTGCGCTTGGGTTCCGTGCGCGGCGGCTCGAGAGCCACGACGACGTCGCGGTAGTTCTCGTGCGACGACAGGAACCGCTGCACATAGGTGCACACCGGTCGCACCCGCCAACCTCGGCTGCGCGCGAGATCGAGCGAACCACCGACGAGGACGGCCGCGAGACCCCGATGGCCGAAATCCTCGACGATCACGGTGTGCATGAAGTCGACGACCGGCGGGTTCGGCGCCGGAGCGCGTTCGAAGTCGTAGTACCCCAGGATGCCGACGAGATCGCCGTTGAGGCGCAGTTCGAACCGGTTCTGGTCGGCGTTGTCCGACACGGCGAGGTCCGGCGAACTCGTGTTCATGAGCGCCTCCAATGGGGGTGTTGCGTGATCGAACTGTGACCTATGCCACTATAGAGCAACGAGGCGGCCACCGGCGGCAACGCTGTCGTGTTTCGCAAAGTGCACCCGCCTCAGCGCCGCCCGGCCGTGATCGAACACACCCTCGGTAGGGTGTCCGCGTGGACCTTCTGCCCCTGTCGCCTCGAGGCGAGACCCCGGTTCGAGCCCTCACCATCGCCGGCACCGACTCCGGAGGCGGAGCCGGCATCCAGGCCGACTCCCGCACGATGGCGATGTGCGGTGTGCACGCATGCGTCGCGGTGGCCGCCGTGACCGTCCAGAACTCCGTCGGCGTCCGCGGATTCCATGAGATCCCCGCCGAGACCGTGGCCGACCAGGTGCGGTGCGTGGTCGAGGACATCGGGGTGTCCGCAGCGAAGACGGGCATGCTCGCCTCCACGCAGATCATCGAGGCCGTCGCGCAGGTGTGCTCCGAGGTGGGCATCGGCCGCGACATGGAGGTGCCGCTCGTCGTCGACCCGGTCTGCGCCTCGATGCACGGCGACCCGCTGTTGCACTCCGACGCGCTCGACGCGATCCGCGGGGTGCTCATCCCCCTCGCCACCGTCGTCACCCCGAATCTCGACGAGGTACGGCTGATCACGAGCATCGACGTCGTCGACGACGCGTCGGCACGGCGCGCCGCCGAAGCGCTCCATGCGCTCGGCGCCCAGTGGGTGATCGTCAAGGGCGGTCACCTGCGCAGCTCGGAGAAGAGCACCGACCTGCTGTTCGACGGCGACCGTTTCCTCGAGTTCAGCACGCCGCGCATCGAGACCGGTAACGACCACGGCGGCGGCGACACGCTCGCGGCCGCGATCGCGTCGGCTCTCGCGCACGGCCGGTCGGTGCCCGAGGCCGTCGAGTTCGCGAAGGAATGGATCACGAAGTGCCTCGAGTGGTCCTACGACCTCGGTCACGGCCACGGCCCGGTCAACCCGTTGTGGCGCCTGCACGAGCGCTGACCGCGCCCGCTCTCACTCGGTGAACTCGGCGCGCACCTCGGCCCGCTGGTCGCCGGTGGGCACCCCGTCGGGTCCGTCGATCGAATTCGCGTAGACGGCCGTGCCGTAGGCGACGGCGGCGGCCGCCGCGGCGAACGCGTCTCGGTCGATGCCGGCCAGGGTGTCCTCGGGGGTGTGGTAGTTCGGGTCGAAGGGCTGGTCGGCGGTGCCACCCCACAGGTCGGCCTGTTCGGGGGTCTTGACGTCGTCGGCGCCGGTGAACACCCCGCCCGCGGGGATGCCGAAGGCGACGAACGGACCGTAATCGGAGCGGCCGTCGAAATCCGTTCCGCCGACCTCGATTCCGCGTTCGTCGAAGAACTTCGCGAAGGTCCGTTCGATACCCGCCGAGCCCTCCGGTCCGGGTCCTTCACCGACGGCGTCGGAGTCGTCGCCGTCGAACACCAGATATCCGGCGTTGGGCGAGCCGAGCATGTCGAAGTTCAGATACAGGGCGATGTCGAGTCGTTCCTCGTCGGACAGCGACTCGACGTACCTCGTGGAGCCGACCAGTCCGACCTCCTCGGCGCCCCAGAACGCGAACCGCACGGCGTTGGTCACGCCCGGCTCGCTGCCGAGTTGCAGCGCGGTCTCGAGGACGGCGGCGACGCCGGTTCCGTTGTCGTTGATCCCCGGTCCTTCGGGGACGCTGTCGAGGTGCGCGCCGACGACGACCACGTCGTCGGTCGAACCGGTGCGCGTCTGCGCGATCACGTTGCGCGACTTCCGGTCCTCGGTGCGAGTCTGGAGCGTCACCGTCACGGTGGTCGCGGCGGACAGACGCTCGGCGTCGGCCCCGGCCACCCCACCGACCGGGATGCGGGGGTTCGATTCCGCCCCGAGACCGGCGGCCGCGAGCGGGCCGTCCTCGTTGTTGGCGACGAGCAGCGCGGCCGCTCCCCGTTCGGCGGCGACCTGCTCCTTGACGGCGAAGGTGCACACGCCGCGATCGACGATCACCACCGCGCCGGTCGCGTCGATGCCGTCGTAGTCGGTGGCCTCGCAACCGGGGGTGTCGTCGGGGGCGATGCGCACGACACGCGCGGTGAGCCCCTCCGGTCCCGTCGACGGCGACATGCCGAGTGCGCTCACGCCCATCGGCTCCCCGTCGACGGTGAGCTGCTCGTTCTCGACGGTGAACAGGGTCGTGTCGAACTCCGGTGTCTGCACGTCGAATCCGGCGTCGCGCAGGGCTCCGGCGACGTAGTCGACGCTCGCGTCGTAGCCGGGGGTCCCGAGCGAACGGTTTCCGTCGTTCTCACCGGCGATCCGTTCGAGTTCCGTCAGGTGCGTCATGACGGCATCGAGCTGCACGGCGTCGGCGAGCGCCGTCGGGTCGACGGGCGGCGCCTCCAACTCCGCCTCCGAGCATCCCGCCGTCAGCAGTACACCGGCGGCGATCAGCGCCGCTCCCCGCATGCCGTATCTCGTCTGCGCCCGCGCCATCGACCGAGCGTACAAAAAAGCACTGCGCCGCACGGGGAAACCGTGCGGCACAGTGCGTCGAAGCAGTACCTCGGGCGTGCCGAGGCGGAACCTCAGGCGTCGCGGCGGTTGACCACCACGAGCGAGGCCGCGAACACCAGGAACGAGAAGGCCGCGAAGTACACGAGCGAACCCCATGGACCCCAATGGAATTCGATGCCCTGTCCGATGCCCAGGAAATTGTTCGCGTTCGCGAACGGCAGGAACGGCTGGATTTCGCGCCCCACCGAACCGAACAACGCGAACAACGACTCGAGCAGCAGCGGCCACAGCATCAGCAGCGCGATCGTGCCGGCCGACTGCCGCAGCAGCGTGCCCACACCGATCGCGAGGAAGACACACAGGAACGCGTAGATCGCGGTGCCGTAGACCGCGCGCCACGCCGTGTCGCCGCTGAGGACGAGTTCGCGACCTGCGTCGGGCCCGGCCAGCGCCTTCGCGAGGTAGAAGGCACCGAACGAGACCGCGAGTGTCAGCACCGCGCCCAGCACGCCGATGAGCAGCGCCTTCATCGTCAGGAGCAGGGTGCGGTTCGGGGTGGCCTGGAAGGTCGTGCGGATGACCCCGAAGCGGTACTCGCTGGTGACCGACAGGGCCGCGAGGATCATGAGCACCAGCACGCCGAAGCCGGTGACGCCGCTGACCGCGACGTCCACGGTCGGATAGAACCGTCCCAGTTCGTCGTCCATCCCGGCCGATGCGCGGGAGACCGACCCGAGGATCGCGGCCAGACCCAGGCCGAGGGCGACGATGACGACGGTGCACCACAGCGGAGACTGCACCGACGTGAGCTTGATCCGTTCGGCCCGCAGTGTGTCGAGCGCCGTACTCATCACAATCCACCCTTCATGACGTCGTCGACTCCGGATCCGTGGTATTCGACCTCGCCACCGGTGAGTTTCATGAACGCTTCCTCGAGCGACGCGTTGCGTCCCGCGAGTTCGTGCAGCACGATCGACCGGGTCGCGGCGAGTTCGCCGATCTCCGCGGCCGGAGCGCCCGAGACGTGCAGGGCGCCGTCGTCCTCCCGCACGGTGTGTCCGCGCTCGGTGAGCGCGGTGCGCAGCTCGTCGAGCTGCGGGCTGCGCACGACGACGAACGAGTCGGAGGCGCGGTCGACGAACGCCTTCACCGAGGTGTCGGCGATGAGCCGTCCACGGCCGATGACGATGAGATGTTCGGCGGTCTGCGCCATCTCCGAGAGCAGGTGGCTGGACACGAGTACCGTGCGGCCTTCCGCGGCGAGCGCCTGCATGAACCGCCGGATCCACACGATGCCCTCGGGGTCGAGACCGTTGACCGGTTCGTCGAACAGCAGCACGCGCGGGTTGCCGAGCAGTGCGGCGGCGAGACCGAGTCGCTGCGACATGCCGAGCGAGAAGCCGCCGGCGCGCTTGCCCGCGACCTCCGTCAGACCCACCTGGCGCAGCACTTCGTCGACGCGCGAGGCGGGCAGACCGTTCGACGCGGCCAGCCAGGCGAGATGCGCCCGCGCCGACCGGTTGGGATGCACCCACTTCGCGTCGAGCAGCGCCCCGACGGTGGTGAGCGGCCGTGTCAGCTCGCTGTACGGCTTCCCTTCGATCAGTGCGGTTCCCGAGGTCGGCCGGTCCAACCCCAGGATCATGCGCATCGTGGTGGACTTCCCCGCCCCGTTGGGGCCGAGGAAGCCGGTGACGATGCCGGGACGGACCGTGAACGTCAGGTCGTCGACCGCGGTCGTGGACCCGAAGGTCTTGGTCAAGCCGGTCACTTCGATCATGCGCACCACCCTACGTGCGGCTCCGGCGAGCGCATCCCGGAGCCGCAGGCGGGTGCGTCAGGGGACGAAGACCTCGGTCGTGACCGGGATGCTCGGTCGCTCGGTACGCATCGTCAGGACGACGCGGCCCGGCCCGGGGAACACGTGCATGAACAACGGCCGGGTGCTCGTGTGGAAGGCCGGCACGAAGCGGGTCTCCGTACCGCGGGCACCGGTGTCGAGATTGTGCCAGTCGAAAGCGACGGTGACGTCGCAGTTCAGGATGCTCGGCGTCCACTCGCCGAGAAGCGAGTAGCCCTGCGTGATCCGCAGTTCGATCCCGTGGGTGGCACCCGGAGCCATGGAGTACTCGTAGAGCGGGCCGTCGAAGGCGGTTCCACCGGCGCGCACGATGCCGGCGCAGATGCCGTCGCCCAATGTCAGCACGGGAGGCGTGGCCAGCTGCGTCATCTCGCACGTCCTCGGTCCGGTGTTCGACCGGCTCAGCTGGCACGGCTCCTGGGCGCCTGCCACGCCCGGTGCCGTGACGGCGACGGCGACACCCATGAGCCCGGCAGCCGCGGCGGAAAGGATTCGGTGTGCAATTGTCATGCCCGGGGATCGTACCGACCGCACGGTATCCCGTCACGCGATAATCGAAAAACCCCTGAACAGGAAGATTCTCAAGGGTTTTCCGTACCGGTCACGGCTCCATCGGCGAAGATGCCTGAGCCCAGAAGCGTTTCGGGATCCGACCGGCGTGCCGGGCACGGAATCCCGCCTCGACGGCGTGGCGCATCGCCGACGCCATCAGCGCCGGATCCTTCGCGCGGGTGACGGCGGTCGCGAGCAGCACGGCGTCGCAACCGAGTTCCATCGCGAGCGCCGCGTCGGAGGCGGTTCCGATTCCCGCGTCGAGGATCACCGGCACACCCGCGGCCTCGACGATCATCTCGATGTGGTGCGGATTCGAGATGCCGAGGCCGGTCCCGATCGGCGAGCCGAGCGGCATCACCGCGGCACAGCCGACGTCCTCGAGCCGTCGCGCGAGGACGGGATCGTCGGTCGTGTACGGCAGGACGACGAAGCCGTCGTCGACGAGTTGTTCGGCCGCGGAGACGAGTTCGATGGCGTCGGGCAGCAGCGTCCGTTCGTCGGCGATGACCTCGAGTTTCACCCAGTCGGTCTCCAGCGCCTCCCGCCCGAGCTGGGCGGTCAGCACGGCCTCCTTCGCGCCGCGGCACCCGGCGGTGTTCGGCAGCGGTTCGATGCCGAGACGGCGCAGCAGGTCGAGGACACCGGTTCCGGAGGCCGCGTCGACGCGGCGCATCGCGACGGTGGTCAGTTCGGTACCCGACGCGACGAGTGCCTCCTCGAGCACGGCCAGGTTCGCTGCGCCACCGGTGCCGGTGATCAGCCGCGACCCGAAGGTGCGGCCGGCGATGGTCAGCTGCGGCAGGTCGGCGCCGGGATCGTGTGTGTCAGCCACCCTGAACCGCCGTGAGGATCTCGATGCTCGCTCCGCGCGTGACCGGCTCCGACCAGCGGCCGCGCGGGCACACGACACCGTCGACGGCGACCGCGATTCCCTTCTCGGGCAGACCGAGCTCGTTCAACAGCTGCGACACGGTCGGGGCCGCGTCGTAGTACTTGTCCTCACCGTTGACGGTGATGCCCACGGACACGTTCGTCATCCCACACTCGCTTCCGTAATTCGTCCAGGACAGGCGTATTGCGCGTCGGCCAGCGACCGCCCACCGAGTTCGGCGAGCACCGCGTCGACGGTGAGCGGCGTGAGCAGCACACCGTTGCGGCCGTGGCCGGTCGCGGCGACGACACGATCGGAGAGCCGGCCGATCAGCGGCAGATTGTCGGGGGTCATCGGGCGCAGGCCCGCACTCGCCTCGAACAGTTCGTACTCGCCGAGCGCCGGGAAGATCCGCTCGGCGTCGGCGATCAGATCGCGCACCCCGGCCACCGTGACCTGCGTGTCGGACGCCTCGTACTGCGTCGCGCCCACGACGAGACCGTCGTGGCGGGGCACCAGATAGGCGGGGCGACCGTGGACACTCGCGCGCACGGTGCGCTGCGGCGGCGGGGTCGCGCCGGGCCGCACCCGCAGGCGCAGGATCTCGCCCTTGACCGGACGGACCGGAAGTCCCGGCCACAGTCGCGCCGACGCCGAGCCGGCGGCGAGCACCACCTGGTCGTCCGAGAGATCGGCGAGGTCGTGCACGGCGGAGTCGGAGAAGCGCACCCCCGCCCCGGTGGCCGCGACGCGCAGGGCGTCGACGAGCGCGCGGTTGTCGACCGACCACTCGGTGGGTGCGAGCAGTCCGAGACGCACCTTCGGACCGAGCGACGGTTCGAACTCCCGGATCTCGGCACGGGAGAGCAGACGCATCTCGTGCCCCCGCTCCCCGACCCATTCGGCGACGGTCCGCAGGTCGGCCGCGTCCGCCGCATCGAGCGCGACGGTCAGCGACGCCTCGGCGGTGAACACGTCGACGCCGGTCTCCGCGCGCAGTGCCTCCGCGAATCCCGGCCAGCGGTCGAGCGAGGCCGCACCCAGGGACAGCACGTGGTCCTCGCCGGGCCAGCCCTCGGACAGCGGGGCCAGCATTCCCCCGGCCACCCACGAGGCGCCGCTACCGGGATTCGGGTCGTGCACGGTCACGATGTGCCCCGAGCGGGCCGCGCGCCATGCGATCGACAGCCCGATCACTCCGCCACCCACGACGGCCACAGTTGCCATTGGTCCACCTCACTCCCTGCGCCGGCATGATCCGGGTCAGGTCATAACGGTCGGGGCCGGCAGGCCCCCTCTCAGCCCCGCGAACCTCGGGACTCCCGTGTCGTCACTTTCTGCCTAGAGGCTACCGTCTTGGTCGTGACCACCTATCGCGGCAACCATCCCGACCCGCGCGGCCGCCTCGCGACCGCCCGGTTGTACCTGTGCACCGACGCTCGCCGGGACACCGGCGACCTCGCACGGTTCGTCGAGGAGGCCCTCGCCGGTGGGGTCGACATCGTCCAGTTGCGCGACAAGGACTCGGCCGGTGAGAAGAAGTTCGGACGCCTCGAGGCACGCGAGGAACTCGCCGCCCTCGAGATCATCGGCGAGGCGTGTGCACGCCACGGTGCGCTTCTCGCCGTGAACGACCGCGCCGACATCGCGCTCGCGGCGGGCGCCGACATCCTGCATCTCGGTCAGGGCGACCTGCCGGTGCGGCACGCACGGCAGATCCTCGGCGACGAGATCGTCATCGGCCGCTCGACGTCGAGCCGGGCGCAGGCCGCGCTCGCCGACATCGAGGAGGGCGTCGACTACTTCGCGTCCGGGCCGGTGTGGGACACCCCGACCAAGCCGGGACGCACCGCGGCGGGGCTGGAGGTGACGCGCGAGGTCGCGCAGTCGCAGCCGGCACGACCGTGGTTCGCGATCGGCGGCATCGATCTCGAGCGGCTCCCCGAGGTGCTCGACGCCGGGGCCACGCGGGTCGCGGTGGTCCGGGCGATCACGAAGGCCTCCGATCCACGGGCAGCCGCGGCAGCACTGAAGGCCGCACTGCCGGCCTGAAAGACGGCCGAAAGGCCGCGCTGCCGGCGTGAGGCGTTACAGCCAGCCCAGCACGGCCGAGGGCGACATCGCGATCGTGCCCTCGGGCAACCGTGCGCGCAGGCCGCGATCCGCGGTGACCACGACCGTCACCCCCGGATCCACCACGGCCGTCGCGGTGGAGGCCAGCCGGGCCAGTTCGTCGTCGCCGCTGCCGTCCGCGCTGTGCACCGGGATCCGGACGTCGTCGATCGTCGCGTCGCGGGCATGCCCTTCGAGGACCGCTTCGACGCGGGGGACCCAACCGAACGTCCCGTCGGGACATTCGACCGTGCGGGGCAGGACCGCGGCGAGGTCGGCGAGCAGGGCGCTCGTCGCGCCGGGGCGGTCGCGCCACCATCCGGTGGGGCCGCTCGCACCGAGCACGTTCGCGGTGTCGAGCAGCATGCGGACCGGTGAGGTGCGCAGCGACGGCCACGCCTCGGCGAAGCCGCTGTGCAGCGGCATCGCCTCGACCTCCGGTTCGGGCACCCAGCGCAGTTCGGTGCTCTCCTGGTTGAGGCTGGTCACGAGCGTTTCGGTGGCGTCGGCGACGACGGTGGTGTAGGTCCATCCGCCCGCGAGACCGGAGGTGACACGTTCGGCGCGCACCGTCACGGCCGCGACATCGATGCCGGCCTCCTCGTGGGCCTCCCGCACGGCGGCGTCGACGGTGCTCTCGTGCGAGTCGCGGGCTCCGCCGGGAAGTGCCCAGGTGCCACCCTGGTGCGACCATGCCGCCCGATGCTGCAGGAGAACCGCGGGGCGACCGTCCGCGAGCGGAGCGCGCAGCAGCAGACCTGCGGCACCGTGTCGTCCCCAGCGCTTCTCACCGTCCGGTCCGACCGCCCAGCCGTCACCGTCTCCACGCATTGCGTCCGCCTCTCCGACCCGCCCTCGTCCGGGCCTGTGCCCGGTACCGGATCCCCGCCGTCCGTGGACGGCAACAATACCGCCGGGCTGCTTATATGCTCCCCTCAGACCGCTCGACACGAGGAAGGGAGTGCCCGGTGGACGTACGGATCACCCCTCCCTTCGCTCCTGTCGAGAGCCACATCCGCGACGACGCCGATACGGACACTCCGGACGCCCGGTTCGACGACGCCCGTGCCCTGCTGCGATCCACGCCGGTCCGGTTGGTGGTCCTGGGGGGGGTGCTCACCGTGCTGCTCGTCGCCTCGGCAGCGGTCTCCGCAACGATGGTGTCCGGCAGGCAGGCCACCCACGATCGTCTCCTCGCGTCCATCGAGCCGCTGGCCAGCGCGGCCCAGAATCTCTACAGCGCGCTGTCGGTGGCCGACGCCGCCGCCGTGACGGGCTTCATCTCGGGCGGACTCGAACCGGAGGCGGTGCGCAGTCGCTACATCCAGGCGACCGACGAAGCCGCGGAATATCTCGTCATCGCAGCGACCGGACTGACCGACGCCGACCGCGAGACCGCACACAATCTGACGGAGATCGGGCGGCTGCTGCCCGTCTACACGGGCCTCATCGAGACGGCCCGCACCAACAATCGCACCGGGCATCCGGTCGGCGCCGCATATCTCGGCGAGGCCTCGCACCTGATGCAGACCGAACTGCTCCCCGCCGCGCAGGAACTGCACACGCGCGGCGTCGCCGCCGTCGAGGACACCCAGCGCGACGCGGTGCGACCACCCTGGCTCGCGATCGGGCTGCTCCTCGTCACGGTCGCTGCCCTGTGCGTGGCGCACGTCGTCGTGAGCCGCCGCTCTCGTCGCACCCTCAATCCCGGAATCCTCGTCGCGATCGGCGCGACCGGCGCGCTGCTGTGCTGGTTGCTCGTCGCCGGCCTGGCCTCGTCGAGTGCCACCGAACGCGCCATCGAGCGCGGTGCGGCACCGCTCGCCGATCTCACCGAGGGACGGATCCTCGCCCAGCAGTCGCGTACCGCCGAGACCCTGCTGATCGCCCGGCGCGACACGACCGGCGCGTACGACGACACCTTCGGGACCAACATGTCGCGACTCGGCGACATCCTCGACGAGTACGCTCGCGATTCCGCCCTCGAGGCCGGCGCCGAGGCGGTGGAGACCGCCCGGTCGGCGCACGAGGCCTGGATCAACTCGCATGCACGCATGGTCGACGCCCTCGTCCGCGGCGACTACGCGGCGGCCTCGGTCCTCGCGGTCGGCGCAGGTCCCGGCGAGTCCACCGCGCGGTTCGTCGCTCTCGATGCTGCTCTGACGGAAGGAATCGACGACACCCGCACCGAACTGCGCGACAACGAGTTCCGCGCCTCCCGCACCCTCGCCGGCCTCGCACCGATGTCGGTGGTGCTGCTGACGGTGGCGCTGGTCGGCGTGTGGGTCGGCCTCCGGCCCCGGTTGAAGGAGTACCAGTGAGAAAGCGCGTGCTCGTTGCGAGCCTGTGCGTCGTCGCCGCACTCGCCGGCGGGTGCGCGACCGATCCCCCACCGCGCGCCCCCGGCCTCCAGGGGACGACGACCTCCCTCCCGCTCCCCGAGAACGCGCGGATGCTCGAGTCGTCGGTGGCCACACCTCCCGCCCCCGACTGCGGCGATCCCACCGCATCCCTTCCCCCGGACCCGAATGCCACCGGACCTGCGATCGATCGGATCCGCACGCGCGGCCGGCTGATCGTCGGCCTCGACACCGGCAGCAACCTCATGAGCTACCGCGACACCGCGACCGGGCGCATCACCGGTTTCGACGTCGACATCGCGCGCGAGATCGCCCGCGACCTCCTGGGCGACCCCGCTCTCGTCGACTACCGCATCCTGTCGTCGGCCGAGCGCGAGAAGGCGCTGCAGGACTCCACCGTCGACATCGTCGCGAAGACCATGAGCATCACCTGCGCCCGTCGCGAGAAGGTCGACTTCTCCACCGAGTACTTCCGGGCCCAGCAGCGTGTGCTCGTCGTCCGGGGATCCGACATCCGCTCCGCCGCCGATCTCGCCGGCCGGCGCGTGTGCATCGTCGAGGGCACGACCTCGCTGCTCCGGATGCGGGAGGTACAGCCGTCGGCGTCGATCCTCACCGTGCCGTCGTGGGCCGACTGCCTCGTCGTCCTCCAGCAACAGCAGGTCGACGCCGTGAGCACCGACGACACGATCCTCGCCGGACTCGCCTCGCAGGACCCCTATCTCGAACTCGTCGGCCCCTCCCTGGGATCGGAGCCGTACGGAATCGGAATCCGGCTGGGCAGCGACGAGCTCGTACGGTTCGTCAACGCCACCCTCGAAAGGATCCGTTCCGACGGGACGTGGACGGCGCTGTACGAGAAGTACCTGCGGGTGCTCGGTCCCACTCCGTCACCCCCGACACCGAACTACCGGGAGTGACGGCCATGTCCGACGAACCCGAACCGGCCGAGACCCCGTCGGTCGATTCCGGCCCCGCCACGGAACGGGCAGTGGACTCCGGGCCCGCCACGGAACGGGCAGTGGACTCCGGGCCCGCCACCAGGCGTGCGGCGGATTCCGGGCCCGCGACCGAGCCGTCGACGAGCGACTCGGGACCGGCCACCGCCCGGGCCACCGGGGATGCCGGACCTGCCACCGAACGCGGCCCCGTCCCCACCACGCGGCCCGAATCCACCCAGCGCTCGTCGATCTGGTCCGGCTCGTCGTCCCAGCGTTCGTCCTCCCAACGCTCGTCGAGCCGCCGCATCCGGCCGCGCGGAACCCAGCGTCGCCGCATCGCCGGCCTCGTCGACGTGCCGGTCCCCACCACGAAGGATCCGGTCGACGCCGTCCTCCGCGATCCCCACGTCTCCGAGGGCAAGCGGTTCTGCTCGAAGTGCGGACAACCGGTGGGACGCAGTACCCCGTCGGGGCCGGGCCCCACAGAAGGCGATTGCCCCCAGTGCGGAACACATTTCCAGTTCACTCCGGCCCTGCGCCGCGGGGACCTCGTCGCCGGGCAGTACGAGGTGCAGGGTTGTCTCGCACACGGCGGACTCGGGTGGATCTATCTCGCGATCGACCGCAACGTGAGCGACCGTTGGGTGGTGTTGAAGGGCCTGCTGCAGGGTGGCGACGCCGAGGCCCAGGCGGTCGCGGTGGCCGAACGCCAGTTCCTGGCCGAGGTCAGCCATCCGAGCATCGTGCAGATCTACAACTTCGTCGAGCACCCCTCACCCGACGGCACCCCGATGGGGTACATCGTCATGGAGTACCTGGGTGGTCACACCCTGCGTACCGTGCTCGACAACTATCCCCCACCGAACCGCATCCCGGTCGAGCAGGCCATCGGGTACATGCTGGAAGTGCTTCCGGCACTGCAGTATCTGCACGACATCGGACTGGTCTACAACGACCTCAAGCCCGAGAACATCATGGTCACCGACGAGCAGATCGAACTCATCGACCTCGGTGCCGTCTCCGCGATCGAGGGATACGGCTATCTGTACGGGACGCCGGGATATCAGGCACCCGAGATCGTCCGGACCGGGCCGACGGTCGCGAGCGACATCTACACGGTCGGACGCACACTCGCGGTCCTCACCCTCGACATGCCATCGGACAAGGGCCGGTACCGCGACGGTCTGCCCACCCCCGAGCAGGCTCCCCTGCTCGACGAGTTCGACTCCTTCCACCGACTGCTCCTGCGGGCCACGAACCCCGATCCGCAGCAGCGCTTCTCGTCCGCCGACGAACTGCAGGGACAGCTCACCGGTGTGCTGCGCGAGATCCTGTCGAAGAAGCTCGGCACCGAACATCCCGGACTCTCCAGGCTGTTCAGTCCGCCCCGCACGACCTTCGGCACCGACGAGGCGCTCGTCCCCACCGACGTGTACGCCGACGGGATCGAGCGCGACCCCAAACTGCGGGGGCAGGATGTCGCAGCGGCGCTGCCCGTCCCGCTGCTCGACCCCAACGATCCGAGTGCCGCGCTCCTCGCCGCAGCGGTACACAGCGAACCGCAACAGACCCTCGACTCGCTCCGGCACGCGCGCGAGAACGGGGTCGGCCGGGTCGTCGGGGCATCTGACGTGTCGTTCTCCAAGGAGATCACCCTCGCCGAGGTCCGCGCCCATCTCGATCTCGGGCAGGTCGACAGCGCGGTGGAGATCCTCACCCGCCTCGAGCGCGAGTTCGGCGACGACTGGCGCATGGACTGGTACGCCGGCATCGCCGAACTGCTGCAGGACGACTACGAGGCAGCATTCGCCCGGTTCGACAAGGTGCTGCAGGCTCTTCCGGGCGAGATCGCCCCGAAGATCGCGCTCGGGGCCACCGCCGAACTGACGCTGCAGCATTGGGAGAGCGACGACCCCGACGCGTGGCGACGCTTCTGCGAGCAGTCCTACCGGGTCGTGTGGCGCACCGATCACGCCGTCGTCAGCGCGGCCTTCGGTTTGGCACGCCAGCTCACCGCCCGCGACGAGATCCGTGCCGCCGTCGACGTGCTCGACGAGGTCCCCACGACCTCCCGGCACCACAGTGCAGCGACCATGACCGCCGCCCTGGTCCTGTTACGAGGTGGTCGCGTCGAGGAGATCTCCGAGACCGATCTTCGGGAGGCCGCGCACCGGATCGCGTCGCTGTCTCCCGACGAGGGTCGCGCCCTGCAGATGCGCGCACTCGTCCTCGGGACCGCACTCGAATGGGTGCGCAGCGGCCGGGCGTCGACTCGCGAGTACGACCGCATCCTCGACGTACCCTTCACCGAGAAGGGACTACGCCTGGGCACCGAGGCGGCGCTGCGGCAACTGGCGCGCAACGCCCCTTCCCGCACACACCGCTACACCCTCGTCGACCTCGCGAACGCGATCCGGCCGCGCAGTTTGACCTGATCAGAAGTCAGCGCCCGGCGAACTGCACGGCTGCGCGGGCGATGGCGAGTTCCTCGTTCGTGGGGATCACGAGCACCTCCACCTGCGACGAGTCGGCCGAGATCCGGCGTTCCCCGTCGTCGTCGGCAGTGTTGCGCGCGTCGTCGACGACGATGCCGAGCCGGTCGAGGCCGGCGAGGCTGTCGCGCCGGACGTCGACGTTGTTCTCCCCCACCCCGCCGGTGAACACGATCGCGTCGACGCCACCGAGTTCGAAAGTGTAGGCGCCCACGTACTTCCGGATGCGATGCACGTAGACCTCGTACGCGAGTCGCGCGTCCTCGTCGCCCTCGCCGACGAGCTTCAGCAGAGCCCGGAAGTCGTTGACCCCCGACAACCCCTTCAGGCCCGAATGCCGGTTGAGCAGGTCGTCGATGGCGTCGACCTTCAACCCGGCCGCCCGGTTGAGGTGCATGACGACACCCGGATCGATGTCGCCGCTGCGCGTGCCCATGACGAGACCCTCGAGCGGGGTCAGCCCCATCGAGGTGTCGATCGGGCTCCCACCTGCGACCGCCGACGCCGACGCACCGTTACCCAGATGGAGCACGACCAGATTCAGGTCCGCGATGTCGCGTCCGAGGAACTCCGCGGCACGCCCCGACACGTATTCGTGTGAAGTACCGTGGAATCCGTACCGCCGGATGTCGTGTTTGTGGGCGATGTCGCGGTCGATCGCATAGGTCGCCGCGTGCGGCGGAAGACCGTGGAAGAAGGCGGTGTCGAAGACACCCACGTGGGGGATGTCGGGAAGTTCCTCCCGCGCGACCTCCATTCCCACGACGTTCGCCGGATTGTGGAGGGGCGCAAGGATCGACAGTTCGTCGACGGCGCGGACCACGTCGTCGTCGATCAGGGTCGGTTCGTAGAAGACCTTGCCGCCGTGCACGAGTCGGTGTCCGACGGCGACGATACCCACCTCGTGCAGCGGACGGCCCAGCCCTTCGAGCATCTCCAGTACCGCACGCAGTCCGGTCCGGTGGTCGGCGATGGCGTCGTTGCGTTCGTCCACACCCGTCGTGTGGTGGAAGACGATCCGCCCCTCCGGTTCCCCGATCCGCTCGATCAGTCCGTGCGCCAGCGACTTTCCGCTCTCCGGATCGATCAGCTGGAACTTGATCGACGACGATCCGGAGTTGAGGACCAGTACGGTGCCTGCGGTGGCCGGGTTCGGGCTGCTCACGCGTCTTCCTCCTGCGCCTGGATCGCGGTGATGGCGATGGTGTTGACGATATCCTGGATCAGGGCGCCTCGGGAGAGGTCGTTGACCGGCTTGTTCAGGCCTTGCAGGACCGGTCCGACGGCGACGGCACCGGCGCTGCGCTGCACGGCCTTGTAGGTGTTGTTGCCGGTGTTCAGGTCCGGGAAGATGAACACCGTGGCGCGACCGGCGACGTCGGAGTCGGGCAGCTTCGCATTCGCGACCGTCGGTTCGATCGCCGCGTCGTACTGGATCGGACCCTCCACGAGCAGATCGGCTCGCCGCTCCCGCACGAACGTCGTAGCCGAGCGCACCTTGTCGACGTCGGCGCCCGAACCGGATTCGCCGGTGGAGTACGACAGCATCGCGACCCGGGGGTCGATGCCGAACCGGGCGGCGGTCGCGGCGGACGAGATCGCGATGTCGGCGAGCTGGTCGGCGGTCGGGTCGGGGACGACGGCACAGTCACCGTACGCGAGCACGCGGTCGGCGAGGCACATCAGGAAGATGCTCGACACCGTGGACACACCCGGTTCGGTCTTGATGATCTCGAGGGCGGGACGGATCGTGTGGGCGGTGGTGTGCGCCGCGCCCGATACCATGCCGTCGGCCAGGCCCAGATGCACCATCATCGTGCCGAAATACGAGATGTCGCGCATGATCTCGCGTGCACGATCGACGGTCATGCCCTTGTGGGCACGCAGCCGCGCGTACTCCTCCGCGAACCGGTCGGCGTGCTCGGAGGTGCGCGGGTCGAGGATCTGCGCTTCCGACAGGTCCACCCCGAGTTCCGACGCCCGCTGGCGGACGGCCGCCTCGTCGCCGAGGATCGTGAGCTTCGCGATGCCGCGCTGGAGCACACGCCCGGCAGCTCTGAGGACGCGATCGTCCTCGCCCTCGGGCAGCACGATGTGGCGCTGCTGGGCCCGCGCCCGGTCGATGAGCTGGTATTCGAACATCTGCGGGGTGGTCACGGACGGTCGCGGCAGTCGCAGTCGGTCGAGCAGGGAGTGCGCGTCGACGTGCCGTTCCATGAGCGCGAGAGCGGTGTCGATCTTGCGCTGCGCGCCGAGGGCCATGCGGCCGCGGGTGCGGTCGGCGGCCGAGGCGGTATCGAAGGTTCCGAGGTCGGTGGTGAGGATCGGCAGCGACGGCTTCAGAGCCGCGACGAGCTCCGCGATCATCGGATGCGGCAGCAGACCGCCGTTCATGATGATGCCGGCGAGCGTCGGGAAGCCTTCGGCGGCATTGGCATTGACCAGCGCGAGGATGACGTCGGAGCGGTCGGCGGGAGCGATCACGACGATACCGTCGGTGAGGCGCTCCAGAATCCGCTCGGCGGTCATGCCACCGACCATGATGCGCAGCGCTTCCCGCTGCAGCAGGTCGGGGTCGCCGCTGTAGAGCTCGCCTCCGATCGCGGTCTGCAGCTCGGCCATCGTCGGCGCGACCAGCGCGGGCACCTCCGGGAGGGTCCACACCGGTTCGGTGCGGTCACCGAGTGCCTGTGCGATCTCGTCGAGTGCGTCGGGGTCGCAGCGGTTCACCACGACCGCACCGAGATGCGCGTGCTGACCCGCGAGCTCGTTCGCACACACCCCGGCGAGCTGGGCGATCTCGGCGGGTGTGCGGCGGGAACCGCGCAGGACGAGCAGCACCGGGGCGTCGAGGTTCGCGGCGATGCGAGCGTTGTACGACAGCTCGCTGGGGTTGGCGATCTCGGTGTAGTCGCTGCCGACGATGACGACGGCGTCGCAGCGGTCGGCCACCGCGTGGTACTTGCCGACGATGTCGCTGAGCGCGGTGTCCGGGTCGTCGTGGACGTCGTCGTAGGTGACGCCGATGCAGTCCTCGTAGGCGAGGTCGACGGTGGTGTGTTCGAGCAACAGTTCGAGGATGTAGTCGATGTCGCTGTCGGAGCGTGCGATGGGCCGGAAGACACCGACGCGGGCGGTGGACGCGCACAGTGTCTGCAGCACCCCCAGGGCGACGGTCGATTTCCCGGTGTCCCCTTCCGGAGCTGCGATGTAGATGCTCGAGACGGACCCTGCAGCAGCACTCATGGATTCCACCCTAACTGCAAACTTTGCTCCGCCCGGTGTACCCGCGCACATGCCCGGCCGGAGGTGTCCGGCCGGGCATGTGGGAGTCGCGGGAACTCAGGACTGGGTCTGCAGCACGCGCGGGGTGTCGGGGTGCTCGGCGTCCGCCACGACCTCCACCGGTTCGGCGTCGGCCGACAGCCCGAGCAGGTCGGTCGGGGTCTTCGCCGTCTCGCGCAGCCCGAGGACCGCGACACCGGCGATGCAGCACGCGACCGCACCGAAGACCGCGACCGGGAGCCAGCCCGTCGCGCCGGGGAGCAGGATCAGCGCGGCGACCATCGGCGAGAAGCCGGCCAGCAGGTTGCCGAGCTGGTTGCTCACGGCCATCCCCGTGAAGCGGACGGTCGCCGGGAACTGTTCGGCGAAGAAGGACGTCCACACGCCGTTGTAACAGCTGAAGAACAGCGACATGTTCACGAACGCGGCGACGGAGATCAGCAGGATGTTCGTCGTCGAGATCGCCCACAGATATCCGGCGAGGCTCACGGCGCAGCCGACGGAGGCGATCAACATGGTCGGCTTGCGGCCGATGATGTCGGAGAGGTAGCCGGCCGCGGGGATCGTGAACATCGACAGTACGATGGAGACGGAGATGACGGTGAGCATCACGCTGTGCTCGACACCCATCGAGGTGGCGTACGACAGGCTGAACACGGCGAAGAGGGTCTGGACCGACGCCATCAGGGACGCGCCGGCCACGCGGATCACCGAGCGCCAGTGGAACTTGAACACGTCGCCGAGGGGGAGTTTGCGGACGACGCTCTCTTCCTTCACCTCGGTGAAGGTCGGCGTCTCGTCCAGGTGGTTGCGAACGTAGTAGGTCACGACGACGACAACTGCGCTGAGCCAGAACGGGATCCGCCAGCCCCAGCTGTAGAGCGCGTCGTCGGGCAGGAGCGAGACGGGCACGAAGACGACGGTCGCGAGCGAGCAGCCCACGGCGTAGCCGACCATCACGAAGCTGGTGAAGAAACCACGGCGTCCCACCGGCGAGTGCTCGACGGTCAACGTCGACGCCCCGGCCGATTCGGCGCCCGCCGAGAAGCCCTGCAGGACACGCATCGCCACGAGCAGGATCGGTGCGAGGATGCCCACCTGCTCGTAGGTCGGAAGACATCCGATGACGAAGGACGCGACGCCCATCAGGACGACGGTCGCGAGCATGACGCGTTTGCGGCCGAGCCGGTCGCCGAAGTGCCCCATGACGACGGCGCCCACCGGCCGTGCCACGTAACCCACGGCGAAGGTGGCGAAGGATGCGATGAGGGCGACGGTGGGGTTACCGCCCGGGAAGAACAGCACGTTGAAGACGAGCGCGGCGGCAGCGCCGTAGACGAAGAAGTCGTAGTACTCCAGGGCCCCTCCGAGGAGCGCGGCGATCGATGCGCGGCGGGGGTTCATCTCCGGTTTCGCTTCTGACTGCGGCATGGTCGATGCAGATTTGTCGGTGATCACGGTGCCTCGTTGGGTTCGATTCGAATCGGGGTCGGCGTGTGCCTCGTCCGAGCTGTGATGTCCGGCGGTGGCGGGCAATGTGTGTGACGGTTGCCACCGCGTCGGAACAAACGTAGGTAGACACCGGACCCCGTCGCTGTTCCGTTGTGAAACAACATCGACATTCCGCCCCGACACAGAAAAAGGTGCCGCTCCTCCATCGCGGAGAAGCGGCACCTTGTGGGTCGGATGTCAGGCGAGTGCGCGAAGCCTCGGCGCGAGGTCTCGTTCGAACAGTTCCAGGAACCGCTTCTGATCATGACCCGGCGCGTGGAACACCAGATGATTCAACCCCGCATCGACATACGCCTTGACCTGCTCGACCGCCTCGTCCGGATCCGACGCCACGATCCACCGCTTGGCCACCTGCTCGATCGGCAACGCATCCGCCGCCGCCTCCATCTCCATCGGATCGTCGATGGAGTGCTTCTGCTCCGGCGTGAGCGACAGCGGCGCCCAGAACCGGGTGTTCTCCAACGCCTTGTCCGGATCGGTGTCGTACGAGATCTTGATCTCGATCATCTTGTCGATCTGCGCCACATCCCGCTCGGCCTTCTCCGCACCCTCGGCCACGGCCGGCAGCAGCTTGTCGGTGTAGAGCTCCATACCCTTACCCGACGTGCAGATGAACCCGTCCCCACTACGTCCGGCATAGCGCGCCACCACCGGGCCGCCGGCGGCGACATAGACCGGGATACCACCCTCGGGCACGTCGTAGATCGACGCCCCCTTCGTCGTGTAGTACTCGCCCTCGAAATCCACCCGGTCCCCGCGCCACAGCTCACGCATCAACCGCACCGATTCACGCAGCCGGGCGAAGCGTTCCTTGAACTCCGGCCACTCCCCGGCGTATCCGGTGGCGATCTCGTTGAGCGCTTCACCGGTGCCGACGCCGAGGAAGATCCGCCCCGGATACAGACACCCCATCGTCGCGAAGGCCTGCGCGATCACCGCCGGGTTGTACCGGAACGTCGGGGTCAACACGCTCGTGCCCAACTGCAACCTTTCGGTGCGCTCCCCCACCGCGGTCATCCACGCCAACGAGAACGGCGCATGCCCACCGTTGTGCCGCCACGGCTGGAAATGATCCGACACCGTCGCCGAATCCATTCCGTGCGCCTCGGCGAGCACACCCAACTCGACCAACTCGCGCGGGCCGAACTGCTCCGCCGACGCCTTGTACCCCAACTTCAAACCCTGAGCCACAGATTCCTCCGACCGTTCGCGTTCCGATGCCCCGAGTATGCCGCTTACCCAAGCGGAAGTTGGGGGAGGTCGTGTGCGTCTTTCGCGAGAAAAACACACATAACCTCCCCGAACGTGGCCTGTCTCGGGTGTGTACGGCACGCCGTAGACTCGCCTCGGTGACCCCGCTCGAACTCTTCCTCGTCGCATTGGCCGGGCTCGGCGCCGGAGCGATCAACTCCCTCGTCGGATCCGGCACCCTCATCACCTTCCCGACGCTCGTCGCGTTCGGTGTACCTCCGGTGACCGCGACGATGTCCAACGCGATCGGCCTGGTCGCTGGAGGTGTGTCGGGCACCTGGGGGTATCGGCGCGAACTGCGCGGGCAATGGGAACGGTTGCGATGGCAGATCCCCGCATCGTTCTGCGGGGCGCTGGTCGGAGCGTGGTTGCTGCTCCACCTGCCGGAGACCGTCTTCGAGACGGTCGTGCCGATCCTGCTCCTCCTGGCACTCACGCTCGTCGTGTTCCAGCCGAAGATCCAGGCGTGGGTGGCTCGCCGGACAGGAGGCGACGCCGACGGCCACCTCGGACCGGTGCGGATGACACTGCTCGTCGTCGGCACCTTCGCCGTCGGCATCTACGGCGGCTACTTCACGGCGGCACAGGGCATCCTGTTGATGGGCCTGTTCGGAGCATTGCTGCACGACCACATCCAGCGACAGAACGCGGCGAAGAACCTTCTGTCGCTGGTCGTGAACGTCGTGGCCGCGTGCGCGTACATCCTCGTGGCGTTCGACCGGATCGACTGGACCGTGGCCGCGCTGATCGCCGTGGGCTCCTTGATCGGTGGTTATCTCGGCTCCCACTACGGCCGACGCCTGTCGCCGGTCGCGCTGCGTGCAGTGATCGTCGTGGTCGGGTTGATCGGTCTGTACCGACTGCTCGCCTGAGACTCTCGTTTCTTTCAGGCGGTAACAAGTTGGTCTCCTGATACCTCCCTCGATAACAAACGCCTCACGCGTAACAAGCACCGGGTATGCGACAGATCACATCGGGTACCTGACGGAGGTCGGAAGAACGATCTTCGAGGGGAGCGACTGTATGAAGAAACAAACCAAGGGAGCCATAGCCGCAGGTGCCGGAGCCATTCTGCTTCTGGGTGGCCTGGGGAGCCTTGCGTTTTGGAACGACCAGACCGATGGTGACGCCGGTACCATCACGTCCGGCCAACTGGCGCTCGGGGAGTGTGAACCGTCCCGGGTTTGATGCACACCTTCATTCTTGGGAAGGTAAGCCTCATGCCGAAGAAGTACCCCGACGAGGTCCGTGAGAAGGCGATCCGCCTCGTCCTCGATCACCGGGACGACTACGCCT